>JAIBCE010000115.1 GCA_019694315.1 Sandaracinaceae bacterium | reverse complement strand
GGCGGGCCCGTGGACGACGTGGCGCGCGAGCTCGCGGTGGCGGTGGAGCTCGTGCTCGGCGCGACGCTCTTGCACGACGACGTCGTCGATCTGGGCGACGCGCGCCGCGGGCGTCCCACGACGCGCGCGCTCTACGGAAACTCCGCGAGCATCTTCGCGGGAGACTGGCTGCTGGTGGAGGCGCTCCGACGCGTGCGCCGCGTGGCCCCTGCCCTGCTCGGGACGCTGCTCGACGCGATCGAGGACATGATCTTCGCGGAGTCGCTGCAGCTCGAGAACCGCGGCAAGCTCGTGCTCGACGAGGCGGTGTGGCGACGCGTGGCCGAGGGCAAGACCGCGTCGCTCTTCGCGTGGGCGATGACTGCGGGGGCCCACGCCGGCAAGCTGCGCGAGGACGAGATCGAGGCGCTCCGGCGCTTCGGCGTGCTCCTCGGGACGGCGTTCCAGACCGTCGACGACGTGCTCGACTTCGACGGGGATCCGTCGAGCACGGGCAAGACCCTCTTCGCAGATCTGCGCGAAGGAAAGACCACCTACCCGCTCATCCTCGCCGCGCGGCGCGATGCCACGCTGGCCGCGCGGCTCGGGCAAGGTGTGGACGACGGCGCGTTCGCGCGCGAGGTGCTCGAGGCGCTCCGCCGCACCGGCGCGCTCGACGAGGCGCGAGCGTATGCGCGGGACCAGGCCGATCGGGCGCGCGCGATGCTGTCGATCGTGCGTCCGGGCGCGGCCCGCGACGCCCTCACCACGGTGCTCGACACGACCGTCTCGAGGTGCGCGTGAGCACCGTCGGATCGGACGCCAGCCTGGCGACGTCGGGGCCGAGCCTCGGCTCGGGAGAGATGTTCGATCGCATCGCGCGTCGCTACGACCTCCTCAACCGAGTGCTCTCGATGGGCATCGATCACGGCTGGCGCCGTCGCACGGCCGATAGCCTCGGCATCGAGTCGAGCGAGCGGCCCGAGGTGCTCGATCTGGCGACGGGCACGGGCGACCTCGCGCTCGCGATCGCGCGACGACACCCTCGAGCGCGCGTTCGCGGCACGGACCCGTCGCGGAACATGCTCGCGATCGGGATCGAGAAGGTGCGTCGCGCTCGACTCGACGACCGCGTGAGCCTCGAGGCCGGAGACGCGCAGGAGATCGCCCTCGCCGACGAGAGCGTGGATGCGGTGACGATCGCCTTCGGCATCCGCAACGTGCCCGACCGCAGGCGCGCGCTCGCAGAGATGGCGCGCGTGACCCGGCCGGGTGGACGTGTGGCGATCCTCGAGCTCGGCGAGCCACGGCGCGGGATCCTCGGACCCTTCGCGCGCTTCCACATCCGTCACGTGGTGCCGCAGCTCGGCGCGCTGCTCTCGGGGGCCAAGGAGTACCGGTACCTCCAGCGCTCGATCGCGGCGTTTCCGGAGCCCGAGGCGTTCGCGGAGATGATGAGCGCGGTGGGACTCGAGACCGAGGTCGTGCCGCTGACGTTCGGCGTCTGCAACCTCTACGTGGGCCGCAAGCCGAGGCGGGCCTCGTGAGCGCGCCGACCCCACGAGCGCTCGCGGCCTACCTGACGAGCGCGATCTCGGAGAGCAGAGCGGAGGCGGAGCTCGTCGTGCTGCCCGTGCCGAGGCTCGATCCGCTCGCCCTACTCCGCGCGGCGCGCAAGGGCGACGCGTGGTGGCTCGAACGAGCCGACGAGGACGAGTCGCTGCTCGCGATCGGCGAGCTCCGCGCGACGGCGCTCGCCGGAACGAGCGCGGCACTGAGCGCGCACCATGCAACACGGCCCATGCGCGTGACGGCGCATCCGGACGCAGAGGCCTCACTGGTCGAGAGGCTGCCCGTCACGGTGTTCGGCCACGCGTTCGCTTCGGGCGCGAGCGAAGAAGATCCGTGGCGCCATCACCAGGATGGACGCGCGGTGACGCCGCGCTGGACCTACCTCGCCCGGGGGGATCGCGCGGCGCTCGCGTTCGCGTGCGAGGGCCCGTCGTGGCCGGGTCGCGCGGCGCTGATCGCCTCGGAGCTCGAGATGCTGCTCGCCGCGACGCGCGCGCCGAGGGCGTCGCGGCCGGGTGTCGTGATCGATCCGTGGAGCCCAGGCGAGTTCCTCGAGCGCGTGGAGTCGGCGCGGAGCGCGATCCGCCGCGGTGAGCTCACGAAGGTGGTCTGCTCGCGTCGCGCGAGCGTGACGGCGGACGGAGATCTGGAGCCGGAGGAGGTGCTCGCGCGGCTCTCGGCGCCGAGCGGCCTGCGCTTCCTCGTGCGCCGCGGCTCCTCCACTCTGATCGGTGCGACCCCCGAGCGGCTCTTCCGCAAGACGGGGCTCCGCGCGCAGACCGAGGCGCTCGCGGGGACGCGGGCGCAGGGGTCGAGCGAGCAAGCGCTCCTCGCGAGCGCGAAGGACCAGGCCGAGCACGCGCCCGTGGTCGAGGCGATCGTGGAGAGGCTCGAGCGGCTCGGCGCGAGGGTGAGCCGTGAGGCGAGCCCGGAGCTGCGTCGTGTGGCCAACGTGGTCCATCTCCGCACGGCCATCGAAGCAGCGCTCCCCGAGCAGGTGGAGGCGAGCGCGCTCCTCGCGGCGCTTCATCCGACGCCCGCCGTCGGCGGTACGCCGCGCGCGGCGGCCGAGGCTTTCGTGCGCGCCAACGAGCCGCCGCGCGGCTGGTATGCGGGGCCGCTCGGGTGGATCGACGCGCGTGGTGACGCCGACGTGCACGTGATGCTCCGCTGCGCCGTGATTCGAGGTGCGCGCGCGTGGGTGTTCGCGGGCGGCGGCATCGTCGCGTCGTCGGATCCGAGCGCCGAGCTCGCCGAGACCGAGCTCAAGATGGCGCCGATGCTGCGCGCGCTCGGTGTGCCCGTGCCGCGCGACGAGGCGCGAGGCCACGAGGCCCATCGCTACGACGCGACGCACCGCGCGGAGTCGGGCGCATGACGAGCACGCACGAAGACGCGACGCGACCGACGAGCACGACGCTCGCGCCCTCCCCCGACACGGTGCAGACCGAGTGGTGCCGTGTGCTCGCCGAGACGCTGCGTCACGCGGGGATCACCCACGTGATCGCGAGCCCCGGCTCTCGCTCGACGCCGATCCTCGCCGGGATGCTCCTCGCTGGGCTGGCGGTGAAGGACGTGGTGGACGAGCGCGCGGCGGCGTTCGTCGCGCTCGGCTACGCACGGTCTCTCGGCCGACCCGCGGCCGTGCTGTGCACCTCGGGCACCGCGCCGGCGCACTGGTATCCGGCCGTGCTCGAGGCCTCGCTGGTCGAGGCGCCCATGGTGCTCGTGTCGGCGGACCGACCCGCGGAGCTCAGTCACTGCGGTGCGCCGCAGACCCTCGATCAGACCAAGCTCTTCGGCGAGCACGTGCGCTTCTTCGCCGATCCGGGACATCCCGAGGCCGACGAGCGCGCGCTCGTTGGGCTCCGTCGTGTCGTGGGTCAGGCGGTGAGCGCGAGCCTCGGTCCGCGGCCTGGTCCGGTGCACCTCAACGTGCGCGCGCGCAAGCCGCTCGAGCCCGTGGAGCCGCGCACGGCGGCCGAGCGCGCGCTCCACACGCGCGTGAACGCGATCCTCGCGCGGCCGCTCCCCCAGACACGCGCGTCGATCGTGACCGACGGCGAAGCGCTCGACGCGATCGCGCGGACGATCTCGGAGAGCGAGCGGATTCTCCTCGTCGCGGGGCCGCTCTCGCCGCGCCTCGACGTGGAGGGCGTGCGTGCGCTCGTCGCTCGCAGTGGCGGCGTCCTCGTCGCCGAGAGCACGAGCCAGCTCCGCTTCACCGACGTGGAGCCTCGCTGCGATTCCCTCGACGTGTGGCTCGCTGCGGGGCTCTTCTCGTCGGAGCCCCCGGGGCGCGGACCGGACCTCGTCCTCGAGCTCGGGGGTGTCCCGACGAGCGGAGCGTACGAGCGCTGGGTGGCGCGCACGCATCCCCGGCGCGTCGTGCTGGGTGTGCCGCGGCACGTCGATCCGCACGGGAGCGCCGAGCATGTGGTGCTGGGAGATCCGGGGACGATCGCGGGGCAGCTCGCCGCGCGGATCGCGCGAGGCACCGATGCGGGGCGCTCGTTCCGCGAGGAGCTCGCGAGGCTCGAGCGAGCGGCGAGCCAGCACCTCGATGAGCTCGCCCGCGCGTGGGGTGAGCCGGCGATCGCGCGCATCGTCGCCAGCGCCATCCCAGCAGACAGTCGGCTCGTGATCGGCAACAGCTCGCCGATCCGGATGCTCGACCGCTATGCGACGCGCGTGGTGCGCACCGCTCGGCTCGAGGTGCTCCACCAGCGGGGCGCCAACGGCATCGATGGGCTCGTCGCCCAGAGCGCGGGCGCTGTGCTCGGGGACGGGCGCACCACGGTGGCGCTGCTCGGCGACGTGACGTTGCTCCACGACGTGGGAGCGCTCGTGTTCGCGCGGCACGTCGCGAGCCCGCTGGTGATCGTGGTCGTCGACAACGCGGGAGGGCGCATCTTCGAGGCCCTGCCCGTGGCGCGCGAGGCCCCGTGGATGATGGCGCACATGACGACGAGCGAGGAGATCGACCACGCCTCGCTCGCGCGCGCGTTCGGCGTGGCCTACGAGCGCGTCCAGAGCGGCGAGGCTCTCCGCGAGGCCCTCGATCGAGGCATCGTCCGCGAAGGCGTGTCGCTCGTGCACGCGTGCGTGGACCCGCTCGGGGCGCGCGTGCTCGAGGCCGAGCTCGTCCGCCGGATCGCGAGGGCGCTCGAGGCGCATCGGAGGGCTCCGTGATGTCGTCGGTCGCGCACGAGCCGATGCGCCCACGCGAGCTCGTGCTCGTGCACGGCTTCCTCGGCGGTCCGCAGAGCTGGGCGGCGGTGCGCGAGCGCCTCGGCCGCGCCGCGCGTGTGACCACACCGACGCTGTACGGTCACGGCGACGAGCCCTCGACCGACACCACGAGCTTCGAGGCGGAGCTCGCTCGTCTCTTGGCGGCGCTCGGCTCCACGCGCGGCAAGATCCTCGTCGGGTACTCGCTCGGTGCGCGCATCGCGCTCGGGCTCGCGGCCCGGAGCGCGGAGCCGTTCGAGCGTCTCGTCGTGATCTCGGGACGCGACGGACTCGCCGACGAAGACGAGGCGCGCTCGCGTCGCGAGCTGGACGACGCGCTCGCGGACACGCTGCTCGCCGAGGGTCTGCCGGCGTTCGTGGACCGGTGGGAGGCCCTCCCGCTCTTCGCGTCGCAGGGCGCGCTCGACGTGGAACGGCGCGCTGCGCACCGCGCGCGCCGACGCGCGCACCGCGCGAGCGGCGTGGCCAGCGCGCTCCGCGGGCTGTCGCTCGGTCGCATGCCGCGCGTCGCGGCGGACGCGTTCGCGCGCACACCGCGCGTCGATCTGGTGGCGGGCGAGAAGGACGAGAAGTTCGTGGCGCTCGCACGAGCGCTCGCCCAGGAGCACGGCGCACGCACGAACCACCTCGCGTGTCGACCGAAGCTCGCCGTGCACGTCGTTCCCGGCGCGGGCCACGACGTGGTGCTCGAGCGCCCCGACGCGATCGCCGCGCTCCTCGAGGAGCGCGCATGACGCAGGTGACGACGGCGGCGCCGAGCGCGCTCGTCACATGGCTCGCTGCCGCGAGGCCAGCGACGCTCACGGCGGCTGTCGTACCCGTGGCCGTGGGAACGGCCGTGGCGCACGCGACCGGCGGGGCGCGTTGGGACACGGCGCTCGCCGCGCTCCTCGGGGCCTGCGCGATCCAGATCGGGACCAACTTCGCGAACGACGTCTTCGATGCGGAGAAGGGCGCAGACACCGAGGCCCGCACCGGGCCCGTTCGCGCGGTGGCCGCAGGCCTGCTCAGCGCGGGCGCGATGCGCGTCGCGATGATCACGACGTTTGCGCTGGCCACGGTCATCGGCAGCTACCTCGTGTGGACCGCGGGCTGGCCGATCGTGGTGATCGGAGCGCTCTCGATCGCGTCGGGCATCGCCTACACCGGAGGGCCCTACCCGCTCGGCTACAACGGCCTGGGCGACCTCTTCGTGATGCTCTTCTTCGGCTTCGTGGCCGTGCTCGGCACGGTGTTCGTGCAGACCGGCGCGTTGCCACCGCTCGCGTGGATCGCCTCGATACCGGTCGGCGCGATCGCCACGGCGATCCTCGTGGTGAACAACGTCCGCGATCGCGACACCGACGTGCACGCCGGCAAGCGCACGCTGGTGGTGCGCTTCGGACGCCGCTTCGGCGAGCGCGAGTACGCGTCACTGCTCGTCGTGTCGTTCCTCGCGGTGCTGGTCGCGGCCGCGTGGCTCGAGAGTCCGTGGCCCCTCCTGCCGCTCGCGAGCGTGCCCATGGCGATCTCGCTCGCGCGGCGCCTCCATCGCGAGGAAGGCGCGCCGCTCAACGCGACGCTCGCCGCGACGGCGAAGCTCCTCCTCGTGTTCGGCCTCCTCCTGGCCGCAGGTATCGCCCTCGCCTGATGCCGGTCGGGGCAGCGCACGCCTGGGGATCAGTCCGGCACGGGATGGAGTGGCGCCTCGCCGCGGAGCACGCGACAGGCGTCCTCGAGCGCACACACGGCCATCCGCGCCCTCGCCTCCTGCGTGGCGCTGCCGAGGTGCGGAAGGAGCACCACGTCGCTCCGGCCGAGCAGGCCCGGGTGCACGACTGGCTCCCGCTCGTACACGTCGAGGCCCGCGCCGCCGAGCTGACGCCGCTCGAGCGCGCGCACGAGCGCTGCCTCGTCGACCACGGTGCCACGCGCGGTGTTGATGAGGATGGCGCCCGGCTTCATCGCCGCGAGCTCCTCGTCGCCGAGGAGGTGTCTCGTGCTCGGTGTCGCCGGACAGTGCAGCGACACGAAGTCGCTCTCGGCGAGCAGACGTGCGAACGGCGCGTGTGACGCGACGCCGTCGGGCGCGAAGGGCGCGTCCCGTCGCGTCGACGCGATGACGCGCATGCCGAAGGCCTTGGCGCGCACAGCCAGCGCGCGGCCGATCCGTCCGTATCCCACGATGCCGAGCGTGCTGCCGACGAGCTCGCGCCCGAGGAGCAAGGTCGGTGAGAAGCCACGCCACGAGCCCGTGCGCACGAGCGCCTGTCCTTCGTGGAAGCGTCGCGCGACGGCCACGAGCAGGCCGAACGCGAGCTCGGCGGTGGAGTCGGTCAGCGCGTCCGGCGTGTGGGTCACGAGGACCTTGCGGGCCCGACACGCCGCGACGTCGATGTTGTCGAAGCCCACGGCCATCTGCGCGACGTGGCGCAGGCCGGGCAGCCGATCGAGGACCGAGCCGTCGATCCGATCGCTCACCTGCGTGACGATCGCGTGCGCGCCGCGCGCGCCATCGACGAGCTCCTCGGAGGTGGGCGCACGGTCGGCCTCGAACGAGGCCACGAGCACGCCGGTGTCGACGACCTCGGCGTGATCGATCGGCAGCCTCCGCGTGGCGAAGAGCCGCGCGCGCATCAGGGCGCCTTGGCGCGTCGCATCTTCGTCCACTCCTCCACGAACTCCCAGTCGGCGACGAGGCCCTTCTTGAGGAGCAGCGAGAGCAGCGCGGCGAAGAGCGTCTCCCAGTGTGCGTCGCGCAGCACCGCGGACACGTCCTTGCCCTCCGCGTGGAGCAGGAGGGCCTGGATCAAGTCGCGAGACGTGAGGTGGTGCTCCGCGCTCGTCTCCTCGGCCTGCGCGGTGGGCGTGGGCAGCTTCACCGTGGTCCCGTCGAGCAGCGTGAGCGTCAACATGCGGGGGCGCGACGGCGCCGAGCGCTTCTTGCGCCGCGGCTCTGCGGGCGTCGGTGCGATCGGCTCGCTCGGGGGCGCGGGGGACACGGGTGCGTCGGGCGCCTCACGCGCGACCACCGGGCTCTCGACGACCGGCTCGAGCGCCGCCGCGGCTGCCGGCGTCGGCGGCGCCGCGGGCACGAAGGGCGCCTCCTCCAGCGGCGGTCCAGGCGCGGGCTCGGTGACGCGCGCCTCTTCGGCGGCGGGGGGCCGGAGCGAGTGAACGACCGACACCGGGATGTCCACGTCGATCTCGAGCTCGTCGGCGGTGGAGGGGGCCGCGGTGGTGAGCGCCTCCGGCTCCGGCACCACGCGCCGGTAGTAGACGCGCAGCGCGTTGCGCAGATCGAGCGCGCTCGCGACCATCGCCTTCACGGGCATGCCGACGTGCGCGGCGACCGCGAGCAGCGCAGCCTCGTTGAGCGGATCGTCGGTCGCGACGAAGAGCACGTCGCCCTGCTGTCGGACGCGCCGCACATAGACAGGCACCACGCGCGAGCTCACGGCCACGTTGGCCGACACGAGGTTGAGCAGCTCGCGCGAGAAGTCGACGTGGTGGAGGTTCACCCACGGCACGCTGAGCTGGTGCGACAGCGTCTGGGCGACCTGGAGCTCCGTGACGTAGCCCAGCGCCACGAGCGTCTCGCCGAGGCGACGCCCCGTCTCCTTCTGCTTCGCGAGGGCCTCGGTGACCTGTTCTTCGGTCACGACCTTCGAAGCGACGAGCAGATCCCCGAGCCGGATGCGCGCAGTCATGCACGGGATCGTGCGGGAGACCGCGCACCGACCCGAAGAAATCGGCGATCGGCGACACAACGTGCGCAGATCATGAATGGCTGTTCAGCCTCGCGACGTCTTGGATCCCGGAGCGGCGGTCGAGGTATCCTCACTCACGACCCTGCTCGACGGGAGTGAGACCAACGCATGGATGATCGCACCAAGCAGCTCCTGGCCCTGGGTCGCGAGCACTACGAGAAGCGCGAGTTCGAGAAGGCGGAGCCGTATCTCCGTCAGGTGCTCGAGCGTCCGGAGCGCTTCGCCGACGTGCACAACATGCTCGGTGTCATCCACCACGATGCGGGTCGTCTCGAGCAGGCGCAGGCGATGTTCGAGGAGGCGCTCGCCATCAACCCGAACTACACGGAGGCCGCGCTCAACCTCGCCGTCACGTACAACGATCTCGGTCGCTACGAAGAGGCCAAGAAGATCTACCAAGCGGCGCTCGCCAAGGGCGCGGAGTCGCCGGGCAAGCTCGACCCGTTCGTGAAGGGCAAGATCGCGAACCTCCACGCCGAGGTCGCGCAGGCCTACGTGGACGTGGGCATGATCGCCGACGCCAAGCACGAGCTCCGCAAGGCGGTGCTGCTCTGCCCCACGTTCGCCGACCTCCGGCTTCGCCTGGCGAACCTCTATCGCCAGTCGGGCGATCTCGATGCGGCGCAGTTCGAGCTGGAGGAAGCCGTCGCCTCGCGTCCTCGCTATGTGCCCGCGTGGGTCGCGCTCGGCGTCACGATGCTCGCCAAGGGCGACAGCCCCGCCGCGATGAAGGCGTGGGAGCACGCGATCGAGCTCGAGCCCGATCACAAGGCCGCGCAGATGTACCTGCGCATGGCACGCGCGGCGCCCAGCACCTGAACGAGAGCGTCACGGGCTCTCCGTCAGCGCGCGTCGAGGACGCAGAGGGAGCCGAGCGTGCAGGGCTGCCAGTGCACCTCGACGCGGCGGCCGCTCTGGTCGTCGATGATCGTCAGGCTCGCGGCGCTGCCGTTCTGGATGCGGAGGGCGCCTGGCACCGAGCCGAGCACGCCGAAGCCCTCGTTCGAGTACGCGGTGCCCTGGCCGTCGTAGCGAACGTAGAGGATCGTCGAGGGCAGGCGTGAGGCGGCAAGATCGATGCGCTCGACGTGATCGTCGAGGCGCGTCAGCTCGTCGATGCGCTCGGCGCGGAGGATCCGCGGCTCGTAGCCGGGCGCGACGGCGATGAGCGGCTGGCCCACGAGCTCGTCGGGCTCGATGTCGCGGGGCGCAGCACCGATCGGTGTGGGGCCGAGGTAGAGCTCGAGGCCAGGCGTGCTCGACTCGATGCGAAGCGAGCCCCGCTGCCGCTGGCTCGCGAAGTGCCAGCCCGTGACGCCGAGGGCGAGCACGCCGAAGCCCGCGAACGCGAGCGACACGAGGAGCACGAGGCCCGCGATCCAGAGCACGCGCCGCGTCGTCTTCGAAGACGTCGTGGCAGGTGCCTTGGCAGGCGGGCCGGCCATGCCCGGGGGGACACCCACCGGCATCGCTGCGCCGGGCAAGGCGCCGTTGGGTACCGCGCTCGGCAAGGCGTTGGGCATCGACGCGCGTGGGCCCGTGGTCGCGGGGCCAGCCAGAGCGCTCGCGGGCGCCGCGTTGGCGGGGCGTGCGGCGGCGGGCGGCTCGACGCGCTGAGGAGGCGCGAGCGAGCCGCGCGGGATGGCCGCGAGACCCTCCACGAGCGAGGGGTCGTGCAGCGGCCCGGTGATGCGTCCGGGCTCGAGCTGCATGCTCGCGGGCACGGCGGGCGCAGGCGGCCTCTCGGAGTCGGCGTGGCGGGCGATCGCGACCGTCGCGGGCGTGACGGGCACCATCGAGGCGCGCTCCTCGGGTGAGGGCTGCGCCGCCGGCTGATCCGGCTCGGGGATCGCCCAGCCCTTCTCCGGAAAGAGCCACGCGAGCAGGCGCGCGAGCTGCTGGCGGTCGTAGCCCGCGGCGCGCTCGTGGAGCATCTCGCGCAGCTCGGCGCCGAGCTGCTGGGCCGAGGGCATGCGCGCCTCGCGATCGATCGCGAGGCACTGCATGACGAGGCGATCGAGGTGCGAGGGGACGTCCTTGCGGTAGCGCGAGGGAGGCTCGAAGCCGCCGTGCTGGAGCAGCTGCGTGGCGCGCGCGGGATCGTCGGGGGGGATCAGCGAGCGCAGCGTGAGCATCTCCCACATGGTCACGCCGAGCGCGAAGAGATCGGCGCGGGCGTCGATGTCGCGGCCGTCGGCCTGCTCGGGCGCCATGTAGCTGAGCTTGCCGATCGTCACGCCGCTCGCCGTCTTGAGGACGTTGTCGGCCGCTTTCACGAGGCCGAAGTCCGAGACCTTCACCGCGCCCTCGTTCGAGAGGAGCACGTTCTGGGGGGACATGTCGCGGTGCACGATCCCCAGCGGTGTTCCGTCGTCGCCGCGCTTGCGGTGCGCGTGATCGAGACCGTTCGACACCTCGGCGGCGATGAACAGCATCGCGGACACGTCGAGCGTCTCGTTGCGCGCGAGCAGGCGCTGCATGACCTGCGAGAGGCTCACGCCCTCGATGAGCTCGAGCGCGAGGTAGGGCTCGGGCTCGATGCCGAAGTCGAGCACCTGCACGAGGTTCGGGTGATCGAGGCGCGCGTTGGTGCGGGCCTCCGCGGCGAAGCGCTCGAGCAGCGAGGCGTCGCGTCGGTACTGCGGGAGGATCCGCTTGATCGCGACCTTCTTCTTGAAGCCCGCCTCACCGACGCGCTCGCCGCGGAAGACGACGGCCATGCCACCCTGACCGAGCTTCTCGTGCAGGGTGTAGGCGCCGAAGCGCTCGGGGCTCGTCGCGGGCTGGGTCACGGCAGCGTGTACGCGTAGTCGCCGGCGGGCTGACCTTGCGCGTTCTGGACGACGCAGCGGACGAAGGCCTGCTGCGCAGGCGTGTCGCGCGGTGCATCCACGCGGATGCTGGAGCCCGCGACGTGCACGACGTAGCGGGCGCGCGGCGGAGCGATCTCGCCCTCGTAGGTGCCGCGCCAGCAGCGATCGATCACCTGCGCACGGAAGGCGCGAGACGCGGCCGGATCCGCGGTGCTGCTCTCGGCCTCGTCGCGTTGCGTACGCGCCTCGCGACGCGCCTGACGGCGCTCCATGCCCGCGACGACCTGCCCGATCACTCCGTGCTGTCGAGGCCGCGCCAGGCCTTCGTGGGGGTCTGCCTCGTCGTCCTCTTCGTCCTCGGCCTGCGCGTCTTCCTCGTCGTCGTCGTCGTCCTGCGCGTCGTCGCCTGCCGTGTCGTCGGTCGCGGCCTCGTCGGTCGCGGCCTCGTCGGTCGCGGCCTCGTCTTCTTCTTCGTCGGTCTGCGCGTCATCGGCCTGCTCGCCGCTGCTGCCGACCTGCACCACGGGGCCACCCGTGCCCCCGAGCGAGATCTCCACGGCAGGTCCGCTTCCCGTCGCGGGGGCTTCCACGTGCAGGCCGTTGGGGCCGAGCTCCACGGTGGCGCCCGACTCGGGGTCGACGACGCGTTGGGGCGTGACGGTCTCGAGCTGCGCAGCGATGCGCTCGCCCGTCTGCACGACCTGGTAGATCGCCACGAGGCCACACAGCGAAGCCGCGCCGACGGTCGCGGCGAGGATCCACGGCCAGATCCGACGCCGCGGCGCGGCCACGGGCATCATCGCCGCCGGCAAGGACGCGCTCGGTGCGCTCGTGGCGTTCGGTGCGCTCGGTGCGCTCGGAGTGCTTGGTGTGCTCGAGGCCGCGTGCGCGATCGGCCCGCTCTGCCATGCGCCCTGGGGTCCGCTCGCGAGCTGCGGCCCGGGCTGTGTGGCGGCGAAGGCGTGCGAGGCTGCGGCGGCCGCAGGCGCGCTCGCGGGCTGCGCGCTCGTCGGCTGGGTGGTGGCCGAGCGCGGCTGCATGCTCGGATCCGCGGCGGCGGTAGCCAGGAAGGCCTCGGGCATCGTCTGGCCGAGGTTGCTGAGCATCGCGAGCAGGGGCGGCAGGGCCTGCGAGGCGTCCGCGAAGCGCGCGCTCGGATCGCGCGTCACGCAGCGCGCGAACCACGCGTCGAAGTCGCGCGGGAGGGTGGCCTGCGGCGCGTGCTCGCGTGCCCGAAGGCTCGGTGCCTCGAGCTGCTCGACCATGATCTCGACGAGCAGCGCCGTGATCGTGGAGCCCGGCGTGCGCGCGCTGCGCCAGTACGACTGGCCCGTGAGGAGCGTGTAGACGATGAGGCCGAGGGCCCACACGTCGGTCGCGAGCACCACCTTGCCGACGTTCGTCTGCTCGGGCGCCATCCAGAGCGGCGAGCCCACGCCCTGCGTGCTCTTGGCCGTGCCTGCATCCGTGGCGCCGTGCGTGAGCGTGGCGACGCCGAAGTCGAGGACCTTCAGCGTGAAGGGCACGCCCTCGCGTCGGCTCTCGGCGAGGAAGATGTTCTCGGGCTTGAGATCGCGGTGCACGATGCCCGCGCGGTGCGCCGCCATGAGGGCGTGCCCGAGCTGCTTCACGATCTCGATACAGACCTCGCGCGACGGAATCCCCCCTCGTTCGAGGCGATCCGCGAGGGTCTCGCCGCGCAGGAGCTCCATGCAGATCCACGGCGTGGGGCCTGCGGCCTCGACGCCAGCGGCGATCACCTCGACGACATGATCGCTCTCGATGCGCGAGCCCACCTGTGCCTCGCGCTCGAAGCGCTCGATGCTCTTGGTGTCCGAGACGAGCGTCGGGTGCATGAGCTTGAGCGCGCGCTCGCGACCCGTGGCGACCTGCTCGACCACGTAGACCGCGCCCATGCCGCCCTTGGCGAGCGGCCGCACGATGCGGAATTGCCCGGCGAAGAGGGACCCCGGCGAGAGATCGATCGTGCTCACGAGGTGCGAAGCGTAGCCGATGCCGCGGACGCGTGTGGCCTGGCGTCAGCGATCGAGGTCGACGTGGGCGAGCTCCGCCTGCCAGTTGGTGCGCGCGCTCCCGCGCACGACGACGAGGTAGGTGGTGCGATCGATCCGCGCCTCGACGATGCGCGTCGCGAGGCCGAGGTCGCTCAGCGAGCGGACCGTCGCGGCGCGGCCGTCGAGGAGCGTGGGCTCGGCTGGGCGCGCCCAGATGGCGCTGACGCTCGCGGTCATCCCGAGCTCGTCGAGCGCGAGGGTGCGGGTCGCGCTCGGACGCGCATCGGACATCGCGATGAGCTGGAGGTGCTGGTCCGGGGTGGAGACGAACGCGCCTGCTTCGGCGCGCTCGTCGGTCGAGCGCGCCTCGATCTGTTGCCCCGCGTCGATCTCGAAGCCCAGGCGCTCGTTCGAGGACGCAGGGAAGCTCTGGTCTTCCTCGATCGCGAAGAGCTGCGCCGTGCCCAGCGCGACGACGCGGGCCTCCTCCGCGCGTCGCGGATCCCACCAGTGCTCGAGGAGGAACGACCAGCCCTCGCGCACGAAGAGCTCGACGCGCATGCCGCGCGGGCGCGCGCTGCCAGGCTCGAGGACGAGCTCGGCCGTCGCGTGCGAGGCGTCTCCCTCGACGGGGCCGTGCTCGACCGGGGCGTCCGCGAAGGTGAGGAAGCGCGCGATCTCGACGCGTGCGTCGGCGTCGACCGCTGGCTCGACCGAGAGGCGTCCGGTGAGGCCGAGATCGGGGCGCTCGAAGAGCGCGACCACGCCCTCGCGCCCCGGATCCTCGCGCGCGAGGAGCTCGCTGCCCGCGATCACCTCGGCCCACTCGGGCACGACGAGCTCGACGCGCGGACGTGGCGTGAGCGGATGCTCGCGGAAGACGCCGTTGCGGAGCGACCAGCTCGCGCCGGCGCGACGATCGGCGGGCGCGGGCATGCTCGCGCGGAGCCTCGAGAGACGCGTGTCGTCGAGCAGATCGAGGCGCAGCGCGAGCGCCTCGAGCGCCTCGATCACGCGGTCGCGATCGGGGCCCACGGCACTGAGCGCGATCCCCATGTCCCCTCGCGTCGCGACGCCCACCCACGACGGCAGTGCCGCGTCGGGCTGCTCGAACGTCACGTCGCCGCCGAGCACGCGCACCACGAAGTGATCGCGCGCCGGATCGCTCGGTGAAGGCTCGAAGCCGAGGTAGGGGTCGAGGCTCACGACGGTGCCGTTTCGATGACGCACGGCGAGCTCGGCGTGGCCGTAGGAGCGCACGAGATCCTCGAGCTCGAGCGAGAACGGCTCGCTCCCGTCGACGTGGAGGCCGCTCGCCGCGGACTCGAACACGCGCGCCTCGACGCGGTACGAGCGCCCGATCTGGTCTTCGATCGCAGGCGTGATCCAGCGCGGGCGCAGCTCACCAGGTGTGATCTCGATCGCGTCGTAGAGCGCCGAGGCGCACGCGCCGTCCCCGGTGACCTCGAAGAGCTGACCTCCGTGCACGAAGGCGAGCGAGGTGACGCCCGCTTCGTCGGGCACGCGCGTGCGCGCCTCTCCCGAGGCGCCACGTGGGGGTGTGATCGGATGCGTCGGCGCGTCGGAGGCGTCGAGCAGCTGCGCCTCGAGCGAGCGCGTCGTCGTGGCGGGCCGCGCCGTCAGGCCTGCGGCGCACGTCTCGTTGCGCAAGACCACGATCCCTGCCGGATCCCAGCTCTGCGCGAGCTCCGCGTCCCAGAGCTCCCAGCTCGGGTCCTCGTCCGTCGGTGTCGTCACCCGCACGCGGTAGTCCTCGTCGACGATCTCGCGGGGGCCCCGCCGCTCCTCGATCAGCTGCTGCATCCCATCGAAGCCTCGGACGAACAGAAAGGCACCGCCCCCGCACGTGCCGGCCGCGACGACGGCGGTGCCGCCCAGGATCGCGATCAACGGCCCGTGCGAGGGCTTGCTCGTCATCCCCGCGCCCCGTCGCTCCCGCTCAGAGCTTGGCGCCGCCGTCGATGTCGATCGTGGTGCCGTTGAGGTAGTCGCACTCGATCGCGAACTTCACCCCGAGCCAGAGATCCTCGGGCACGCCGATGCGACCGACCGGGATCTTCTCGACGAGCATGTCGCGCGCCTTCTGGTTCATGCCCTGCGTCATCGGGGTCTCGACCATGCCAGGCGCGATCGCGACGGCGCGGATGCCGAACACGCCGAATTCCTTGGCCCACGTCACCGCGTTCGCGGCGAGCGCGGCCTTGGCGCTCACGTAGTTGCTCTGGCCACGGTTGCCGTGGCGCGCGACCGAGCTCATCGGGATGACGACACCCTTCTCCTTGCGGCGCGCCATCTCCGCGACGCCCTCGCGCACGACGATCGTCGCGCCCGTGAGGTTCACGTTGATGACCGCGTTGAACTGGTCGTCGCTCATCACCTTGATCTCGCCCGTCTCCTTGTCTTTCTTCACGAGGAGGCCGTCACGCAGGATGCCCGCGTTCGAGATGACGACGTTGAGGCCGCCCATCGTCTCCGCCGCCCACTTCGTGAACGCGGCGACGTCGGCGCTGGAGCTCACGTCGAGCTTGCGGCGGTGCACGTTCGACGCGTGCTCCGCGAGGCCCGCCTCGTTCACGTCGCCCGCGCAGACCTGGCCCCCCGCCTCGGCGATGCGCTTGGCGAAGTGGAAACCCATGCCGGAGGCCGCGCCGGTGACGATCGCCTTGACGTTCTTGAGCTCCATCGATCTCTCCTTCGTTGGCGCGGGGTGAGCCCGCAGCGCGCGGATCGAGACCACAACGCGCCCATGGCGGCAAGCGAGATTGTGCGGGCGCGACGCGCTCAGGCCGACTGCGCGGCGAGCTTCGCGACGTGCTCCGGCGGCAGGTACGGCGGCGTGCGCGAGGCCTTGGCTGCGTGGCGGATCTGCTCGGGGCTCCGCGCGCCCACGAGCGCGGCCCCCACGAGCGGGCTCGAGAGCACGTAGCGGAGCGAGGCCGTCGCCAGATCCTCGACGTCGCCCGTCACGAGGAAGCGGAGGCGCTCGATCTCCTCGAGGCGTGTCTTCCACGACGTGGGCGTCCAGCGCTGGCTGCGGTGATCGTCGGCGGCGAACGAGGTCTCGGCTCCGAAGCGGCCCGAGAGCACGCCGTAGAGCAGCGGCGAGCGCGCGAGGACGCCCACGCCACGCTCCTCGAGGAGCGGCGCGAGCTCGGTGAGATCGCCTCGGTGCAGGAGGTTGTGCGTGAGGCAGAGCACCTGCGCGCCCTGCTCGATCGCAACGCGCGCGGCCTCCACCGAGCCCACCGAGGCGCCCCAGCACTTGATCATGCCGTTCGCGAGCAGGTAGCCCGTGGCCTTCTGGAAGTACTCCGTCGCGAGCACCTTGAGCGGCGGGTCGTGCAGGAGGAGCACGTCGATGCTCCCGCGTCCGAGGCGCGCGAGGGATTGCTCGAGGTCGCGCATGATCGCGGGTGCGTCGAACTGCGCTTGCACGCGGCCCTCGACCAGCGATTGCCCCACGCGCGCGATGATCACGGCCTTCTGGAGCTCGTCGCCGAGCGCGAGGCCGAGGCGGCGCTCGCCTTGTCCCTGCCCCCACAGCGGCGCGACGTCGAACGTGGTCACGCCGGCGTCCCACGCGGCGCGCACGGTGGCCTCGAAGCGTGCGGGCTCCACCTTGCCGTAGCTCTGCGCGGCGAGGCCCCAGAGGCCCAGCGCGATCTCGGACACACGCACGTCCGTCGCGCCGAGGAGGCGCGTGGCCACGGAGGAAGGATTGGCGTCGCTCATGGAGGCGACTGTCGCGCGAGCCCAGCGAGACCGCCAGCCGATCGTGCGGCGCGACGTGTCAGCCGAGGAGGGTGCTCGCGATGCCGAGGTAGACCAGCAGGCCCACGACGTCGCTGAGTGAGGCGATGAAGGGCGTGGAGCTCACGGCGGGGTCGAGCCCCACGCGCTGGATGAGCAGCGGCAAGAGCGAGCCCACGAGGCTTCCGACGGTCACGACGGCGACGATGCTCACCGAGACCACCATCGCGAGCGGGATCGCCTGCGCGTCGGCCGCGAAGTAGGCGCGGAGGAAGCCGAGCGCGCCGACCACCAGGCCCAGGGTCAGGCCCGTCAGGAGCTCACGGCCGAGCACGCGCAGCCAGTCGCGCGGCTCGACCTCGTGGAGCGACAGCGCGCGGATGATGAGCGTCGCCGACTGCGAGCCCGCGTTGCCGCCCGTGGAGATGATGAGGGGGATGAAGACCGCGAGCGTGACCACGCGCTGGATCTCTCCCGAGAACGACTGCATCACGTTGGCAGTGAGGAAGCCCCCGAGGAAGAGCACGACGAGCCACGTGACGCGGCTCTTCCAGTAGTCGAAGAAGGCCGTCTGGAAGTAGCCGCCCTCGATCGGCGAGACGGCGCCCATCTTCTGCGCGTCCTCGGTGGCCTCGTCGATCACGACGTCGACGACGTCGTCGATGGTGATCACGCCGACCATCTTTCCCTGCGCGTCGACCACGGGCATCGCGTGGAAGTCGTACTTCGCGATGACGCGCGCCGCGACCTCGCGATCCTCGGTGTCGAGGATGCGCACGACGTTCTCGGTCATCACGTCGGCGAGCTCCTGGCTCGGATCGGCGAGGATGAGCTCGCGCAGCGAGGCGACGCCCACGAGCTTGTCGCCGAACGCCTGGACGAAGACGTAGTAGATGCTCTCGAGCTCGCCCGCGCGCGTCATGCGACGCACCTCGTCGAGCGCCTTCCACACCTTGGTGTCGGGGGCGCAGCCGACGAACGAGGTCGTCATGATCGAGCCGACCGAGCCCTCGGCGTAGCGTGCGAGCTCGCGGACCTCCTGCGCGGCCTCGGGCTCGACCTGATCGAGCTGCGCGAGGAGCTTGTCCTGCAGGCCCTCGTCGAGCTCCTGGACCGCGTCCGCGCGATCGTCGGGCTCCATCTCGGCGAGCAGGCTCGCGGCCTCCTCGACCTTCAGCTTCTCGAGGACCTCGCTGCGCCGCTCGTCGGGGAGGCGCTCGAGGACGCCTGCGCCGAATTCGTCCGGCAGCACGCGGAAGAGCGCGACGATGTCCTCGATCGGCAGCTCTTCGACGATCTCGGCGATGTCCTCTTCGTGGAACTCCTCCAGCGCCTCACGAAACGCCTGCGGATCCTCCGCGAGCGTCGCGTGGAAGTCGGGACCGAAGAGCATCGCCAGGCGCATGGCGGGCGCGAGGGTAGCAAGGCGGGGGCGAGCCGCCCGTGCTCCCGCTCGTCAGAGACCGCAGGCGGCCAGTCGGAAGCCCGAGAGGTAGAGGCGATCGCGCCCGTCGAAGGTCACGAGGGTGAGGACGAAGACCTCGAGAGTGCTCGCCGTCCGCGTGACCACCGTCCGCAGCGCATGTCCATCGCCCACGGGCGAGACCCTTCCGGAGCCGATGACGATCGGCTCGAGCCTCGCGCCCCTCGTGCCGCCGACGTGCCACATCGCGACGGTGACCTCCGTGCCGCTGATGTCGCCGACCAGCAGCGTGGCGACGCGGTAGCCATCACCGACGATGTCGTAGCTCCAGTCGCGCAGCTCGGGGAACGAGTTCGCGATCTGCCTCTCGGTCGAGCCGCCCGCCAGGACCGTACAGGGGATGCTCTCGCCACAGTCGAGCGCGCCGTCCACGTTGCTCGCGGCGCCCTCTTCGACGTCGATGTCGGATCCGACGCCCGTCGTGGGCAGATGCGCGCGCGCGAGGCGATACTCGTTGGCGGCGGCGTCGTTGCGCACGAGCCGCGGCAGGTCGTTGCCGAGACCCCGAGAGGCGGCCGAGCTCTCGTAGACGACGCGGTCCGATCCCCCGGCGCCGCCCGTGGTGAAGACGAAGGCGCCCGTGGTGGAACGGAGCCCGTGGAAGGGCCCGGTCCCAGGGAAGAAGAAGGCGGGGGAGCCTGCGCGAACGACCTCGGTGAAGAAGCCCGCGGTGGAGCCGAACTGGAGGCCTTGGAACGCGACCACGGGAGACGCGTCGGCGTGGGCGACGAGGACGTCGGTCACGCCGGTCGCGACGGACGCCAGCGTGGTCTCCGTGCACCAGCCGCCAAAGGCCGTGGCCGGGCAGCTCGCCAGTCTCGGAGCGCCCCCGTCGACGTACCCCACCACGACCTCGTCCACGTGTCCCGGCCGCACGCTCACGTCGGTGCCAGTGCCGCTGGCGCTACCGAAGGAAGCTCGGGAGATCTCCGGGGTGCTCAGGCCCGCCGAGCCCACCGTGTACACACTGCGCACCACCTCGCGTGTGGTGTCGTCGAGCCACACGGCCACCAGGCGATCGGCCTCGCGCGCGAGCTCGAAGTCGGCGATGTGGCCCGTCGCCGCGTCGGCCACCTCGTTGCCATTGCCCAGCAGGCTGAGCTCGTGTCGTGACCCCGGAAGGACCTCTCTCGCCATCGCGAGGGACGCGACGCGCGTCGCGCCAGTGGCGGGATCGCAGTAACGAAGGCCGTTGATTGGAGCGCAGGCCCCCAGCCCGAGCGACGCGGACGCGGGGCAAGTAGGTGGCGCGAAGGCGTCGGGGGCGAAGGCGTCGGGCGCGAACGCATCGGGCGCGAACGCATCGGGTGGGACGGCGTCGGGCGCGGAGGCGTCCAGATCGGCATCGACACCGGGGGGGACGTAGGCATCGGGCGGGGGCACCACGAACGCATCGAGGTCCGCATCCGCACCCGGCGGCAGGTTGGCGTCGAGCCCGGACGCGCCAGTGTCCGGTCCTCCATCGTTCCAGTACTGGCTGGGATCGTAGAGGAACGTGCACGACGAGAGCGCGAGCGCGCCCAGCCCCAGCGTTCGACGGATCGCGCGGCTCACCACACCACCTCCACACCCTCTGCGCCGAGCGAGACCTGCCCGCCCTCGGCCTCGCCCGAGCCACCGAGCTCGAGCAACGCCCCCACCACCGTCAGGACGCCGCCCACCACGAGCACCCCGAGGCCCACGTCCGCGGCGATGCGCGACACCTCGATCGTCCCGGTGTCGGCGGAGGTGCACACTCTCGTTCCGCACTCACCATCGAGGCGAGCGTCTTCCGAGAGCGTGACCGCTCCCGCGGCCGCCCACGTCACGAGGCCCGCCCCCGCGACGACTGCGCCGGCCACGGTCAGCACCGGGAACGGGCTTGCCGTCTCCGGGCCTTGCACCGCACCGAGGCGCACGAGCTGGATGTCGAAGCTGCGCTCCTGTCCGCCCGCGAGCCGGAAGCGGTTGCGAGAGGTCTCGTGACCATCGGCGGACACCACGAGCACGTGCTCTCCGACCCCCACGAGGATCGGCGCCTCGAGCGGCGTGCTCCCGCGGTCCACGTCGTCGAGCGACACGTGCGAGCCCGCGACCGACGATGTCACCGTGACGCGCGCGATGCGATCTCGCTGCGAGAGGATCTCGGTCTCCACCTGTGTGCGCCGCTCGGCCGGGATCTCACCGGCCTCCGCGAGGTAGCGCTCGAGCATCTCGGTCGCCTCCACCGCGTGCCCGAGCCGCGCATGGAGCTGTCCGATGTTGAAGAGCAGCCCCACCCGCTGCGTGAGCTCGTAGGCGGCCTCGAATTCGGCGAGCGCGCCCTGGAACAGGCCCTCGTCGAAGAGCGTCACGCCGCGCTCGTAGTGCGCACGAGCGCGCGCGTCGGCCTCCGGATCACGATCCTGCGCAGAGGCAGAGGCACCCACCGACAAGAGCCCCATGGCGAGCCCCACGAGCGCTGCGCGCCCCATCCATGACCAAGCAACACGCATGACGTAGGACGTACCAGAAGACGGCCGGCGTCGTCGAGGTCACTCGCAGAGCGCGACCTGGCGGTGCGTGAGCCCGGGCTCGATCCGCAGCGGCAGCGCCACGTCCACCGAGCCCCCGCTGGGCGCGGGGAAGCCGAGCTCGCGCGCCGCGGCCACGAGGCAGGCGCGGAGCACGCCGTCGTTCGTCTCGTCCTCGCTCACGCAGGCCTCGCTCACGCGCCCTCGCGGATCGATGCGCATCGAGAGCACCACACGCCCACCGAGCGCGCCTGGTCCACTCGTCGTGCCCGCGCAGAGGCGCGCTCGCTCGGCCAGCGGCGCCACGCCGCTCCGCAGCGCGTCGACCGAGAGATCGCCCCAGGCCTCGTCCGGCATGGGCTCGAGCGCGCAGATCGGCGCCGTCTCCGCGGCGTCCACGCTCGGCGCAGGCAGGCGCGTGCCCTCGGGCAAGGCCACCGCCAGCGCCACGCGGCCCGGCATCGGAGGGAGCAGGGCGAGCACGCGCGCGAGCTCCGCCACCGGCACGTCGGCGTTCGCGGTCACGAAGAGCTGGCTCGCGCCGTCGTCGAGGCGCGCGAGGCGCGAGGGATCGATCTCGTCGAAGCGTGCCTGCCCCGTGCGACCGAGAAAGAGCGCGCGCGCGGTCACCACGAGCACCATGCCCTCCGCGCCCGCGGCCGGCCGCGTGGTCGTGAACGCCACGAGGCCGAGCGGTGCGCTCGGATCTCCGATCGCGCCATAGCGCGTGAGCACGGCCGCGCGATCGAGGCGCCCCGTGATCGAAGGCGGCGGCTCCGGCAGCGGCCTCACCGCTGCGGCGAGATCGGCCTCGAGACGGCACGGATTCACGCGGAGCAGGCAGCTCGCGGTGGAGTCCTGGTCTCGCAGATGGTCTTGTCGACGCGCC
>JAIBCE010000114.1 GCA_019694315.1 Sandaracinaceae bacterium | reverse complement strand
CTCGTCGCGATCGGCGTCTCGCTCACGATCGGTTGTGAGGCGCGCGTGTCGCTCGGCGGTCGCTGCACCTCGAACGCGGAGTGCTCTGCACCGCTCGCGTGCGTCGGCGCGCGCTGCCGCGAGGCCGGCGCCGCGGCCCAGGCCGGCGCCTTCGGCCTGCGCTGCGTCGCGGGGCCCTCGGGCTCGCGGGCCTGCACGCTCTCGATCGAGGAGAGCTGCGGCGGTGGCGCACCGTGCGAGAGCGCGCTCTTCGCGACGTGCCGCGAGGGGCGCTGCGTGACGGGCTGCGCGAACGGCGACGAGTGCGTCTCGGGCGTGTGCGACACGACGAGCGGGGCGGGGGTGTGCGTGGAGCCCCTCTCGACGGGCGGCGCAGACGCGGGACCGATCGACGCGGCGATCCCCTCCGACGCACCGAGCGGCTGCGCGCCCGCCGCCACAGGCTCTGCGCGGAGCCTCGGCGAGGCGGTGCTCGGTGTGACGGGCGCGACCGAGGACGAGACGACTCGATGGGTCGATCGTGGCGCTCCGCTGACGCTCACGGGGACCCTGGCGACGCGCCTCTCGGTGGGCATCCGCGCGGGCGGCATGCGCGCCGACGAGTCCGCCGCGCCTCGCGTGGTCACCGTCGTGAGCCTGGGCCCGCGGGACCTCAGCCTCGATCAGCTCTCGGCGTTCCACTTCTCGATCTTCGACACCCTCGCCACGCCCGTGCCGAGCCGCAACCTCTCGTCCGGCTACGACTTCGGCCTGACGGTCACGTCGGGTCTCGACGACGACCTCCGCTACGTGGCCCTGCGACCGACGCCCAGTGATGACGCGCCCACCTTCGCGTGGATCGTGAGCGATCGCGACGGCGCCGCCGCGGTGAACCTCAACTCCTCGCCCCCGTATCCGACGGTGGTGGGCGGCGCCGCGCTCTTCGATGGCCCCGACGTCGACGGTGTCCGCACCCTCTTCGCTCTCTACTACGTCGAGGCAGACGGCACGCCGCGCCTCGGCGTGATCGGCGAGGATCTCGGCCGCGGCAACAGCACCGATCGCGTCCTTCCCGCCGGCTTCGGCGCGGGGCCCATCGCGCTCTCGGCTGTCGCGGGCGGCATGCTCCTCTTCGATCCCGACGGCGGCGACGCGCTGCTCGCGCGGTGCACGGGGGCGATGGGACCCGCACCGACGATCTCCCTCCAGCCCATCGCGCTCGAGACGGACCTCGCCCCCGCGCTCGTGCGCGGCATCGGGGCCGCGAGCTACCACGCGATCACGAGCACCGAGGCCTGCGATTCCCTGCCGATCGCGGCCATCCAGTGCGGCGCGGACACGTGCACGCTCGAGGCCCCGCGCGTGGCGGTGCCTGCTCCCCGCGCGCTGGCGTTCGAGGCCACGTCGTGGGGCTCCGCCACCGCGATCCTGGTGCGGACGGGCGAGGGAGCGCGCCTCGTCGTGCTCGACGACGCGCTCCAGATCGTGTCGGACCGCGTCGTGCTCGCAGCGAACGAGACCTACGAGGGCGTCGATCCGTTCACGCTCCGCGAGGCCCACCTCGCGAGCAGCGTGAGCGGCGGCGTGGGCGCGCTCGCGGTGGCCGGCCTCTACGCCGACGCCGGAGGCGCAGTCCGCGTGGAGGTTCACGCGGTGCGCGTGAGCGCCCCGTGACGGCGGCCTCGGTCCTCCTGTACAACGGAGGCTGATGAGCGATTCGAGCGCGAAAGAGCCCTCGATCTCGGGCGATCCGAGCGACACGAGCGTGCGCTCGCGCCTGCGCGACAAAGAGGGCGTCGTCGGCAAGGTCCTGAACGGCAAGTACCGCGTGCTCGAGATCCTCGCGCGCGGAGGCATGGGCGCCGTGTACCGCGCCGAGCAGCTGCCGCTCGGCCGGCCCGTCGCGCTCAAGCTCATCCACTCGGCCCTCGACGACGATCACCCCGACTCCGAGTTCCAGAAGCGCTTCTTCCTCGAGGCCGCGAGCTGCGCGAAGCTCACGCACCCCAACATCGTGATCATCCACGATTTCGGGGAGATCGAGCTCTCGCCGGGGCGCACGTCGGCCTACATGGCGATGGAGCTGCTCGAGGGGACCACGCTCCACGACGTCCTCAAGTCCGAGGCTCCGCTCACGTTCGGCCGCGCGCTGCGCATCACGCGCGAGGTCGCGCGTGCGCTCCGCGAGGCGCACCGCCAGAGCATGGTGCACCGTGACCTCAAGCCCACGAACGTGATGCTCTCGCGCACCTCCGACGGCGAGTCCGTGAAGGTGCTCGACTTCGGCCTCGTGAAGCTCCTGCGCGACGACAGCGAGCAGCTCACGCGCGAGGACCTCTTCATGGGCTCGCCCAAGTACATGGCGCCCGAGCAAGTGGAGCGTGGCCCGCTCGACGGTCGCGCCGATCTCTACGCGCTCGGTGTGCTCGCGTACGAGATGCTCTCGGGCCGCGTTCCCTTCGCAGGCGAGCACCAGGTGCAGACGCTCATGGCGCACGTGCGCGACGCGCCTCCGCCGCTGCCCGACGACGTGCCCGCCTCGATCACGACGATCGTGATGAAGCTGCTCGAGAAGCAGCCCGCCGATCGCTTCCAGAGCGCCGATGCCCTGGTCGGAGAGCTCGATCGCGTGCTCGGCACGCTGGGCACCGACGCGGATCGACGCGCGAATCCATCGACGATGACCGCGGCCAAGGAGACCACCGTCTCGCGCAAGCTGCGGCGCGAGGTCGAGGCCGAGCTCGCCAAGCCTCCTGTCATCCATCCGAAGCTCGCTGAGCCTGCCGCGCCCGGCGAGGCCCCTGCGACTCCACGCGACGACGCTCCGGCGACCGAGTCGGTCGAGCCGAGAGAGACGCCGACCGCGGCCCCGTCCATCGCCACACCGAGCGGCTCGCGAGGTCTGCTCTGGGTCGGGGCGCTCGGCCTCGTCGGGATCGGCCTCGCCGCGGCGGCCCTCTCGTGGAGCGCCGAGCGTGGAGCGCCCGATCGACACACACCCGCGAGCGGCCCACGCGCGAGCGACACGCACGCGAGCGACACGCACACGACGGATCCGCCTTCGGCTCCGACGACGCCCGCGCCCGAGCCGAGCCCGCGCGCCTTCACCGTCTTCATCGCGAGCACGCCTCCGGGCGCCGAGGTCTTCCGCGGCGAGGAGCGCCTCGGCACGACACCGACGTTCACCGAGATCGCGCCGACCGACGTCGCAGCGCACGGCCTCTCGTTCCGAGTGAGCTTGCCGGGCCACGCGCCGTATCTCTGGACGCAAGGTGCTTCGTCCGAGGACGTTCATGTCCTCGCCGTGCTCGAGCCGCTCGCCGAGCCGACCCCGACGATCACCCCCGACCGTTCTCTCGACCCGCGAGCGGCTCCTCCCGACCCACGAGTGTCGCGTCGCTCGACGCCACCGCGCACGAGCTCGACGGCGATGACCGCCACGCTCACGGAGGACGAGCTCCGCAGCAGCCGCTGACCTTCGCGCGCGCTCAGGGACAGCGCGAGGCCAGCGTGCACGCGCGCTGCGCGAACGTGCGCGAGGACCCGTGCGGCAGGCGAAACGCGAGCGCCGAGGCGGGCATCGGCATCGGCATCGGATCGTCGGGACAAGGTGGGCGATCGCGCGTGACGAAGGTGACGGTGCTGCCGTCGTCGACGATCGCGAGACCGCCGAACGCGGGGGACATCGTGTAGCCAGCGATCACGAGATCGCCCGCGGCGAGGTCGAGGCTCGCGCTGGAGGCGCCCGTGCACTCGATCGCCGAGGCGAGCGCGGCCTCGTCGCTCACCACGCGTGGCGCGGAGAAGGTCCCGGCGCCGACGAACGAGCAACCTGCGGGCAGCCGCACGAGCTCGAGCTCGTGCGCGGACGCGAGGTCTGGCGGCATGCACGTGCTCGTCGTCGTCGCGGTGCTCTCGGTCGCGGTGCCCGTGTGGGGAGGCGCTTCCGTCGACGCGCCCGAGGCGCCGCAGCCCGCGGACGAGAGCGCGAGACCGAGCACGAGGACGACGCTTCTCCGCATGAACAAAGGATGCCGCGGCGAGCGGCGCGGCGACAACGTCCCACCGGACCATGGTCGGACGCGGATCGGTCTGGCATCGCGCGCCCGCCGCCCTCATCATCGGCCCCCGCGAGAACGCGCACGACGCGGCGCACGGAGTGAGATGGACGACGAGCACGAAGAGCGATGGACGATCCAGAAGAGCGCGGACCTCTACCAGATCCGCGGCTGGGGCCATCCCTACTTCACCATCAACGACGCCGGCCACGTCCAGGTGATCCCGGACCCCGAGCGCCCGCAGCACGGCATCGACCTCTTCGAGCTCGTGAACGACCTCGACGCGCGCGGTCTCGAGCTGCCGCTGCTCCTGCGCTTCTCGGACGTGCTCAAGGATCGCATCAAGCGCATCAACGAGTGCTTCACCAAGGCCATCGCGGAGTACGACTACAAGGGCAGCTACCGCGGCGTGTTCCCCACGAAGGTCAACCAGCAGAAGCACTTCATCGAGGAGGTCGTCGAGTTCGGCGCGCCCTGGCGCGTGGGCCTCGAGGCAGGCAGCAAGCCCGAGCTCCTCATCGCGCTCGCGGCCGAGCAGGAGCCCGGCGGGCTCGTGATCTGCAACGGCTACAAGGACCAGAAGTACATCGAGACCGCGCTCCTCGCGCAGCGCTTCGACAAGACGGTCATCGTCGTGCTCGAGCGCATCGAGGAGCTCGAGTACACGTTCCGCGCCTTCAAGAAGACTGGCATCCGCCCCTGCATCGGCGTGCGCGCGAAGCTCGGCGCCAAGGGCGTGGGCCGCTGGGCCGATTCCGTCGGTGATCGCGCGAAATTCGGCCTCACCACGAGCGAGATCGTCGAGGTGGTCGATCGCCTCGCCGAGCGCGAGATGCTCGACTGCCTGCAGCTGCTCCACTACCACGCAGGCAGCCAGCTCTCCTCGATCATCAGCGTGAAGAACGCGATCCGCGAGGCCGCCAACATCTACATCGAGCTCGCCAAGATGGGCGCGCAGATGAAGTTCCTCGACGTGGGCGGAGGCCTCGCCGTCGACTACGACGGCAGCAAGTCCGACTTCCACGCGTCCAAGAACTACAACATCCAGGAGTACGCGTACGACATCGTCGCGGCCGTCGCCGAGGCGTGCACCAAGGCCGAGATCGCGCACCCGACGATCGTCACCGAGAGCGGCCGCGCGATCGCCGCGCACCAGTCGGTGCTGGTCTTCGAGATCGTCGGCAAGAACGAGGTGCGCTTCGGCACGCCGCAGGACCCGGGCCCCAAGGCTCACAAGGTGCTGCGCCAGCTCTACGAGACGTACAACGGCATCCAGCCCAAGAACCTGCAAGAGGCCTATCACGACGCCTCGCAGATCAAGGAAGAGGCCGACTCGCTCTTCAAGTTCGGCTACCTCACGCTGCGCGAGCGCGCGCAGGCCGAGAAGCTCTTCTGGGCCTGCTGTGAGCGCATCCTCGAGGCCGCCAAGAAGCTCAAGCGCGTGCCCGACGAGGTCTTGCAGCTCGAGCAGATGATGGCCGCCATCTACTACGGGAATTTCTCGGTCTTCCAGAGCATCCCGGACAGCTGGGCCATCGATCAGCTCTTCCCGATCATGCCCATCCACCGCCTCGGCGAGGAGCCCACGGTGAAGTCGACGCTGGCCGATCTCACCTGCGACTCCGACGGCAAGGTCGATCACTTCATCGACATCGAAGACGTCAAGCGCGTGCTCCCGGTGCACCCGTACCGCGAGGAGCAGCGCTACTTCATGGGCATCTTCTTGAACGGCGCCTACCAGGAGATCCTCGGTGATCTCCACAACCTCTTCGGCGACACGAACGCCGTGCACGTGCGCCTCGACGGCGAGGGCGGCTACGAGCTCGGTCACTTCGTGAAGGGCGACGAGATCCGCGAGGTGCTCTCGTACGTGGAGTACGAGCCCGGCGTGATGATCGAGCGCGTGCGCCGACAGGCCGAGCGCGCCCGCCGACAGGGCCTCATCACCTTCGACCAGGTGAAGCTCCTCATGAAGCACTACGAGGACTCGCTCGGCAGCTACACGTACCTCACCGCCGACGAGTGAGGTCGGGCGGCCGACGAGCCGGACGGACGGCACCCGCCTCACCGCAGCGCACCTCGATGCTACGATCGCTTCGTGGACCTCCACCGCATCGGTGAGCACCGCTCGCTTGCATACCACCGCGTGATCGCGGAGCGCGTCGCGGCCGATCCATCTCGCTTGGCGATCGCGCGCGCACACATCGTCGACTGGGGTGCGCGGCGAACGCTCTCGGAGGAGTACGTCGCTCGGTGGCTCGAGCTCCTCGATGGGCCGTTGCCCGCGTTGCTCGCGAAGCTCGTGGAGGACTCGGAGGACGCGCGTGCGCTCCGGCAGTCCACACCGTTCGCAGGGGTGCTCGACGCGCGGGAGCGGCGCGCGCTCCACCGCTCGGTGCGTCGGGAGATCGAGGGTGCGCAGACACACGGTGTCGAGCTGGCGGAGACACGGTGACTCGAGAGCAGCTCGAGCACGTCATCCGCGCGGCCGCGAGCATCGCGGACGACGACGAGCTCATCATCGTGGGTAGCCAGGCCGTACTCGGGCAGTTCCCCGACGCACCCAACGAGCTGCTCGTCTCGAACGAGGTGGATGTCTATCCCAAGCACCATCCCGAACGCGCAGACCTGATCGATGGCGCCATCGGCGAGGGCTCCGAGTTCCACGAGACCTTCGGCTACTACGCGCAAGGCGTGGGGCCTGGTACCGCGGTCCTCCCCCCTGGCTGGGAGCTGCGGCTCGTGCCTGCGTTCGGCCCCGGCACGCGGGGCGCGACGGGGTGGTGTCTCGAGATCCACGACGTCGTGCTCTCGAAGCTCATCGCTGGGCGCGAGAAGGACCTCCGCTATGCGCGCGACGCTCATCGTCACGGGTTGGTGCGGAGGAGCGAGCTCGCCGATCGCCTGGCGACGATGCGACTCGACTCGGCCGTGCGCGATGCCGTCGCTCGGAGGATCGACGCGCTCTGACTTGGAAGCGTGGTCTGCCGTCGTGGTGGTTCACGGCATGCCGGGGCATGCGATCCAGCTCGGATCGATCGCGCCATCGCTGCGACGCACGCGCGTGCGCAGCTCGTAGTGCCAGGGTGAATCGCCTGCCGCGTCGCGCGTGTACGCGCTCACCGTGCAGCGCCAGTACGCGGGATCGGGCGCGGGCCACAGCGCGTCCTCGGTCGGGACGTCGCAGCCGCCGGTGCGCTCGTTCACGCGATCGGGCTCGTCGGGATCGGGCTCGGTGTTCTGATCGAGCAGCGCGAGGTATTGCCCGAGGCTCTGATCGGCGGGACATCCCCGCTCCTGCTCCTCGCTCGTGAACGCTCGATCGTGGAGAGGCACGAGCAACGCGCGGAGCGCCGCGAGATCGGGCGGTGCGACGCTCGTGGCAGCGGCGCCGGTCGCAGGGCGCGCGCGTGCGCCTCCACAGCCCGCGCTCCCGAGGAGGACGAGGCCGACGATCGCGAGACCGACGATCGGGATGCCTACGAGAGCCGCGAGGAGCAGGAACGGTCTCGGCATGGCGGCAAGCCTACGCGGGTCCGTCCTCGCGTACGATGCCCCCGCGATGAGCGACGAGATGGCCGCACGCCTCGAGAACGGCTTCCACGCCGGCTACGTCGTGCCCGTGCTCGCGGGGCTCCTGCTCGCCGCGCTCTTCCCTTCGAGCCGCGGGATCGCCGATCCGGTCGAGCGCAGCAAGTACCGATGGCTCCAGTCGCTCACGCTGATCGGGGCCCTGGTCGGTGCGAAATTCGCCGCGGTCGTGGGCGATCTCGGCTGGCCCTTCGAGCCCCTCGGGCCCGAGGCCTTCTTCCTCGTGGGCCGCTCGATCACCGGCGCGCTCCTCTTCGGCTTCCTCACCGCCGAGCTCCTCAAGATCCCCTTCGACTACCGCACGCCGCCCAACGATCGCTTCGCGATGATCCTCCCCTTCTCGATCGCGATCGGCCGCGTGGGCTGCCTCTTCGTGGGCTGCTGCGGCGGCCGTCCCACCGACTCGCTCCTCGCGCTGCCCGACGATCACGGCGTGATGCGTCACCCCACTGCGCTCTACGATCTGCTCTTCCACCTCGCGCTCGGCGTGGCGTTCGTCGCGATGCAGCGACGCGGCGTGATGAAGCATCGCCTCTTCGCCCTGCACCTCGTGCTCTACGGGACCTTCCGCTTCTTCGTGGAATTCCTCCGCGACAGTCGGCTCTACGTGGGACCGCTCAGCGCCTACCAGCTCTTCTCGGTCGCGATGATCGCGTGTGGGATCTGGAGCCTTCGCCGCCACGCACCAGCGCGCGACGCGAGCGCGGCGCCGCTCGCCGCCTGATGCCCTTGTCAGCCGAGCGCAAACGTTCGATCGTCAGCGCGTGAACGCGCCGGGACCGCAACCGCCCCATCAACCGCCCCAGGATCCGAACGAGCAGCTCGCCAAGGACGTCGCGAAAGCGGGCGCGCTGGGCTGCCTCGGAGGCCTCGGCGCCTTCGGCATCTTCGCGCTCACCGCGATCGTCGCGGTCGTGATCGTGATGCTCGTCGTGTTCGGTCTCATCCTCTACACGTGCGGCGGTCACTGAGAGAGGGAGAAACAATCGTTTCTCGGGATCGAATGGTAGTACGGGGTTCGGGGGTGAAGCCCCCGACGCGCGGCGCCTGCGCCGCGCAGAAACTGAGGTCGCGAGGTCGATGGCGTGGCGCGGCCCGGCCCCGCTGGTAGCATCGCCGACCTCATGCGCGCCCTCGGCATCGCGATCCTCCGTGGGCTCCTCAAGGGCCTCGTGATCGGCCTGACGCTCGGGCTCGTGCTCACCTACGCGCTGCGCTGGGCCGTGCCCGTGGGCTCGCTGCTCGGCTACCTCGCGGCCATGGCCGCGTGCGGCACCACTGGCGTCGCAGGCGGCAAGGCACCGTGGAAGGAAGGCGCGTGGCTCGTCGCGGGTCTCAAGGCGCTGGCGGGTGTGGGCGTGGGCGCGCTCCTCTACTGGGTGCTCGACGCCCACCTCGACGCCACGCTTCCGAGCGGGCTCGTCGCGCTGCTCGCGCTCCCCGACGGCGGCGCGGAGCTCTCGTGGGTTTCTTATCCGCCGCTCGCGCTCGCCGCGATCACCGCGAGCTTCGGCCTCCTCGTGGAGCTCGATCACCTCGGCGGCGACGACGACACCGAGCCCGCCACCAAGCCCGCCACCAAGAGCAAGAGCTCGGCCGCTCCGTCGCCCACACGCGAGGACAAGCGGCGCGCGAGCCCCGCGCTCGCACGCACCGAGATCGAGAACGCCGAGACCGTGCCCGACTCGGTCCCGCCGCCCAGCCGCACGCGCCGCGATCGGCCCGCAGACAAGCGGTGAACACCGAATCGCCCTGTTTCTTGCGGGAATTCACGCGCGCCGCGTGATCCCGATCCGCAGAGAGACGCCACGCCGAGGAGCCCCAGAGTCATGAGCCAGCCCATCATCCACCTCGAGAACAAGGTCGCGATCGTCACCGGCGCCAGCCGCGGCATCGGCGAGGCCATCGCGCGCACCTACGCGAAGGCCGGCGCGAAGGTCGTGCTCGCCTCACGCAAGCTCGACGGGCTGCTCGAGGTCCAGAAGAAGATCGAGGCCGACGGGGGCGAAGCGCTCGCGGTCGCGTGTCACACCGGCAGCAAGGAGCAGATCGAGGCCCTCGTGGCGCAGGCGATCGCGCGCTTCGGCAAGGTCGACGTGCTCGTGAACAACGCGGCGACCAACCCCTACTTCGGCCCGATGATGCTCGTGGAGGACGTGGCCTGGGACAAGACCTTCGAGGTCAACGTGAAGGGCTACTTCTACACGACGCGCGCGGTCGTGAAGCACCTCATGGATCGCAACGCGCCGGGCGCGATCGTGAACGTCGCGTCGGTGGCGGGGCAGATGGCGATGCCGCTCCAGGGCGTGTACGCGATGACGAAGGCTGCGGTGATCTCGATGACCAAGACGCTCGCGATGGAGCTCGGCTCCGCGAACGTGCGCGTCAACGCGATCGCGCCCGGCCTCGTCGACACGAAGTTCGCCTCGGCGCTCACTTCGAACGACGAGATCAAGGCGATGGTGCTCTCGCGCATGGCCACCAAGCAGATCGCCGAGCCCGGGGACATCGCGGGCCTCGCGCTCCTGCTCGCGAGCGACCAGAGCCGCTACATGACGGGCGAGTGCGTCGTCATCGACGGCGGCTGGACCGTCGGCTGAGGGAGAACCTCGCGGCTTCGCGAAGCGGGCGGCTCCCTCCTCGTCCGCTCAGCCTCCGACGCAGCTCCCACCCGTGCACGACGCCGTGCAGTCCGCGCTCGCGAAGCAGTTCTGCGTGCAGTTGCCGCCCTCGCACGTGAAGCGGCAGACGGCGCCCGTGTCGCAGTTCTGGCTGCAGCCACCCTCGGGGCAGTTCGCCGTGCAGCTCGAGCCGGCCGCGCAGTTCTGGCTGCAGCCACCGGCCGTGCGCGTGCAGTTGAACGTGCAGGTCTCGCGCTCGACGCAGTTGCAGTCGCCGTTGACGCACTGCGAGTTGCAGGCACCGAGGACGAGCGCGCCAGTGGCGAGTGAGAGCATGGCGAAGAGCGCGAGGAACGAGCGGGTCATGGACACTCCGTGTGTGGGGCCTGCAGCATCTTCCGAGCGTCTCATCGCGCGCCGTGAGCGAGCCCACGCCACCGGGCGGGTGACGTCCTCTCGGGCGCGAGAGTCGTCCTCACTCGTCGCGCATGGGGGGCGGGAGGTTGCTCGGGCGGAACGGCACGGGCGGCGCGTAGCTGCCCCACACGTAGCTGCGCATCGGGTCCACGAGCATGCCCTCGAGCGCGCCGCGACCGAGCAACATGCGAAAGCCCATGAGATCGCGGCGCGCGAGCGAGATCTCGATCTCGCGCTCGATGCCCGCGATCTCGAGGGTGGTGCGCACGATCGGCCGGAGCTGCGCGTCGCCGTCGCTCGAGCGCACGAGCCGCTCGCCCACGAGCGCAGCCTCCACCGACACCACGGTCACGCGGTCGCCGCGGAACGGGAACACCCGGAACGCGAGCATCGGCGTGCCGCTCACGGTGTGACGCTGGATGGCTTCCGCGTGGAGCGCGGACGTGCGCGCGCCCGTGTCGGTCTTGGCCTTGATCGCGTGGATGCCGAAGAGGGGCAAGCCCACCCACTCGCGCCAACCCACGAGGATCGGCCCGTGCTCGCTCGAGCGCTCGCCCGTGGGCTCGCTGATCGGCGTCTCCGTCACGCGCCCTCAGCATGACCGACGCGGGCCCTCCAGCGGAAGAGCGGGCCCGAGACCGATGTTCTGGCTCGCACGTCCCATCGCACCGCGCTTGCCACCGGGCCCGCGCGACAGCCACGATCCGCACCCGAGGCCTCCATGCGCGTCTGTCCGGTGTGCCAGCTCAAGTACTCCGATGAAGAGCCGCGCTGCTTCGTCGATGGCGCCGTGCTCCAGGAGCTCGCCGATCCGCGCATCGGCTCGCTGCTCGCGGGTCGCTACCTCATCGAGGGCAAGCTCGGCGAGGGCGGCATGGCGATCGTCTATCGCGCGCGCCACCAGCTCGTGGATCGACCCGTCGCGATCAAGATCATGAACGCGCACCTCGTCCGCGACGCGGCGCTCAAGGAGCGCTTCCGCCGCGAGGCCAAGAACGCCGCGGCGCTGGCACACCCGAACATCGTCGAGATCTCCGACTACGGCGAGGCCGAGGACGGAACGCCCTATCTCGTCATGGAATTGCTCGAGGGCAGCTCCCTCGACGCCCTCGTCGAGCGAGGGCCCATGCCCGCGCCGCAGGTCGCCGCGCTCGGCGCGCAGATCGCGCGAGGCCTCGCACGCGCCCACGACTTCCAGGTCATCCACCGCGATCTCAAGCCCGAGAACGTCTTCGTGGCCAGGGGCCCCAACGGCCGGATGATCCCGAAGATCCTCGACTTCGGCATCGCGCGCTCGCTCCACGATCAGCGCCTCACGAGCGCAGGCCAGATCTTCGGCACGCCGCAGTACATGGCCCCCGAGCGCGTGACCTCGATCGACGCGGGCCCCGCGGCCGATCTCTACGCGCTCGGCGTGATGCTCTTCGAGATGATCACGGGACAGCTCCCGTTCCAGTCGCAGGACGTCACGGGCTACCTCATCGCGCACATGCAGCAGCCCGTGCCCAAGCCCTCCGACTTCGTCGCGAACGTGCCGCGACGGCTCGAGGAGCTGGTGGTGCGCCTCATGGCCAAGAAGCCGGAGGAGCGCCCCGTCGACGCGCACCAGGTCGAGAAGGAGCTGCTCGCGCTCGCGCCTCCGGAGGACGTCGCGGAGATCCCCGTCACGGGCCTCGGACAGACGCAGCGCCACGCCGCGCCCACGCTGCCGCCGACCACGCTCGAGCGCTGGGCCTCGCGCGCGGTCGTCTTCGAGGAGATGCTCCGACGCGCATTTCCGCAGGGAAATCCCCCCGATCTCGCCATCTCGATGCTGAACGAGATCCGGCAGACGCTCGTGCGCACGAACGAGCTCCGGGGCCGCGGTCTCGGTGAGCAGCGCAAGCTCGAGCAGATGGAGCAGCACGCGCGGGAGGGTCGCCAGCGCCTCGGCCACGCCATGAGCACGCTCGGGCAAGATCTCTCGCAGGCGCGCACCGCAGCGCGAAACGCGGAGCTCGAGGTGCGCCCGTACCTCGACGCCGCCACGCAGGCCGAGCGCGCCTACCGCGACGGCCACCGCAAGATGCTCGCGCTCGGCGTGATGCAGGAGGCCAACGCGCCCCAGGCTGCGCACGTGACCGCGCTCCGCGAGACCGCCGACGCGCTCGATCGCTGGCTGCTCGCGCACGGCACGAGCGAGAAGGCGCGCGCGTGGATCTCCTCGAAGGCGGGCGAGGTGAAGGATCTCGAGTTCCAGACCGACGCGCTCCGCCAGCAGCTCGAGAAGCTCGAGACGCAGTACGAGAACGATCGCAGCCAGCTCGAGGCGTTCCTCCGCCAGAACGGCCGCGAGCTCGAGGCCCTCGACAAGCGTCTCACCGAGCTCGGCTCGGGCTTCGTGCTGCCGCTGCGCCCGCGGCCCGAGCTGCGTGATCTCTTCGCACGCCTCGAGCACGAGGGCGGCACGCCCCACGCGGGCATCCAGCGTCGCTGAGGCGCTGAAGGGCTCAGAAGCCCGGATCGGTCACGACGGTCGTGCGGCCCGTCGTCATGCCCGTGCCGCTCGTGGTCATGCCCGTGCCGCTCGTGGAGACACGCGATCCGCCCGTGCCGGAGCGCGTGCCCGTCGTCGTGCGAGTGCCGCTCGTTCCGCCCGTTCCGCCCGTTCCGCTGCTCGTGCGCGTGCCCGTCGCGCCGCTGCCGCTCGTGCGCGTGCCCGTCGCGCCGCTGCCGCTCGTGCTGCTCGCGCCGGTCGTGCGCGTGCCAGTGCCCGTTCCGCTGGTGCGCGTCGTCGACGGAGGCACGGTGGTGGTGGGCGGCGTGATGCGCGTCGTGGTGGCCGGCGGTGCCGTGATCGGAGGTGCGGTCACGGGAGGTGCCGTGATGGGCGGTGCGGTGATGGGCGGCGCCGTGATGGGCGGTGCCGTGATCGGAGGCGCGGTCACGGGAGGCGCCGTGATCGGAGGCGCCGTGATGGGCGGTGCGGTGATCGGAGGCGCCGTGATCGGAGGCGGCGTCAACGTGCTCGTGCCCGAGCCGTCGTCGACGAGGATCGTGCCGAGCGACTCCGTCGGCGCGGGGGGCGTGGCCTGTCCCCATCGCATCCACGCGAAGATGCCAGCGAGCAAGATCGCCGTCACCGACAGCGCCGCCACGAGCCAGCGAGGCGGCCCTTGGCTCACGCCCGGGATCGGCTCGTCCAGCGTCTCCATCGGTGTGGGCGCGGGCGTCGCGGCCTCTTCCTCGTCACCGAGGTCGTCGATGCTCGCGCCGCTCGGCGCTCGCGGCGGCGGCGGAAGCGCCGGGGTCCAGCCTTCGACCGCGCGCGGAGGCTCCGAGATCACCGCGCTCGCGGTCGGTGCCTTCTCGCTGGGCGGGGCGAAGCGACCCACGGCAGCAGCCGCAGACGGCGGCGCAGGCGACATCGCCGCAGGTGTCGGCGGCCGCGGGGCGTCGGCTGCGGGCGGGGCGGTCACGGTCTCACCCGACGTCGACGGCTCGAGCTCGAGCTCTCCCGAGGGCAGCTCGGGCAGAGACGGAGTGGACGGTGGCTGCGGCGGCGCCACGCGCGGCGGTGGCGGTGGCGAGACGTCGCCCGACACGAGCTCGAGCTCCGACGACGGGATGCCATCGACGTCGGACTCGCGCTCCTTCGCGGGTCCGGCTGGAGCCTTGGGCGTGTCCTTCGCGGGCTCGTCCGAAGCCTTCGCGGGCTCGTCCGAAGCCTTCGCGGGCTCGTCCGAAGCCTTCGCGATGCCTTCCGAAGCCTTCGCGATGCCTTCCGAAGCCTTCGCGGGCTCGTCCGAGGTCTTCGCTGCCTCTTCGGGGCCCTCCACGACGCTGTCCGGAGCCTTGGCGAGGCCGTCCGGAGCCTTCGCGACGACGTCCGGAGCCTTCGCGACGACTTCGGGAGCCTTCGCGACGACGTCGGGAGCCTTCGCGACGACGTCGGGAGCCTTCGCGACGAGGTCCGGAGCCTCTGCGATCGACGCCTCGTTCTTCGGCTCTTCCGCTGCCTCGGCGGGCTTCGCGGCGGGCGCGAGGGGCTTGGTGGGGGGCGCGAGCTTGCTGGGGGTGGGCTTGCTCGTCGTCGGTGCCGCGGGGCGCTCCGAGGGACGAGGCGGCAAGCGCGATGGAGTCCGGGCCATCGTCGCGGTGGCCCCCGCCATGGCCGACCGCGCGCCGACGGGCGTCTCCTTGCTGCCCACGATCCGGCCCATCGCGAGCGCGGTGCGCAGCGCACGCGCGAGCGCGCCCCCATCGGCGTAGCGTCGCTTCGGGTCGCTCTGGAGCGCGCGATCGAGCGTGGCTGCGAACGGGGCGAGGTCCTTGCGCAGCGTGGTGAAGAGGGGCGCGGCTTCCTTCGCGATCGCGTCCGCGAGCGCGCCCGGATCGGTGCCCACGTGCGGCGGTCGCCCGGTGAGGCCCGCGAAGATCAGCGCCGCTGCAGAGTAGAGATCGGCCGAGACGGACGCCTTCGCTTCGCCGCGCGCCTGCTCGGGCGCCGCGAACGCGAAGGGCTGCAGCGTGGAGAGCGAGGTGCGCGAGCCCGGTGTGCCGAGGCGGCTCGCGGTGCGGTTGAGCCCGAAGCCGATCAGCTTGGGGACCTCTTTGCCCGGGACGCCCACGAGGAGCACGTTGCCGGGCTCGATGTCGCCGTGGACGAGTGGCTCTCCGTTCGGGAGCTTCAGCTCGTGCACCTTCGCGAGGCCATCGACGACGCCGATGCCGATCTCCATCGTTCGATCGGCGCGCAGCGACGGGCTCGCCTCCCAGCGCTTCGCGAGGCTCGTGCCCTCGAGGCGCTCCATGACGAGATAGGGCGCGCCGTCCTTGTTCGTGTCGACGTCGAGCACGCGCACCACGTTCGGGTGCTGCAGGCCGAGGAGCGCGCGACCGTGCGCGAGCAGGCGCTCCTTGAGCTCGTCGGCCGCGTCCTCTTCGAGCGCCGCCACGACGACGCGTCGAGCCGTCGTGGGCTCCTTCGCCGCCCAGATGGTGCCGATGTCGCTCTCGCCGAGAGGCACCTCGAGCACGTACTTGTCGCCGAACGCCACGTGCTCGTTCTACCATGGACCTTTTCGGAGGTGTGTGGCCGTGCGCTCGTCGCTCCTCGCTCTCGGCTGTGTCACCGCTCTGGCCCTGGGCCTCGGCGCCAGCTCGGCCCACGCGCAACGTCGAGGGCGCCGTGCGCCTCCGGCGCAGACCGCCGACACCGCGGAGACCGATCGCGCGCGCTCGCTCTTCGCCGAGGGCGTGGAGCTCGTGTCCGGCGCGCACTACGAAGAGGCCGAGGCGCGCTTTCGTCAGGCGCTCGCCATCCGCGACGCGCCAGCGATCCGATACAACCTCGCGTCGGTGCTCTTCGAGCAGGGGGAGTACCCCGAGGCCCAGGTCGAGAACGACCGCGCGCTCGCGGCCGACAACGTCCCCGACGCGGTGCGGACCGCGGCCGAGGAGCTGCGCACGCACCTCGCGGAGCGCGCCGCGTACGTGCGCTTCGAGCTCCAGGGCGCAGCGACCGGTGGCTCGATCAACATCGACGGCTACGTGCTCACGCAGCCCGGGCTCGAGATCCCCGTCTCGGCCGCGCCGCACACTGCCGTCGTCACGCTCCGTGGCGAAGAGGTGGCCCGGCGTCAGGTCGAGCTTGCGATCGGTGAGCACCGCGTCGTCGTGCTCGGCGAGGTCGAGGCGCCGATCGCGACGGGCTCGAGCGGCGGCCGATCCATCGATCAAGAGGACTGGTTCTGGCCCGTGGTGGCCGGCGGCGGTGCGCTCGTCGTCGCGATCGGCATCGGCATCGGTGTGGCCGCCACGAGCGGCACCGAGGGACCCGTCGAAGGGAATTTCATGCCGGGAGTGATCCGATGGCCGTGATCCGCCTGCTCGGGGTGCGCTGGCTCGTGGTGCTGGGGCTCCTCGCCTCGGGCCTCGCCTGTCTGCCCGGCTGTCACACACCGCGCACCGAGGTGATCGTCGCCGTCGACGCCGACGCGTCGATCCTCGCGCTGAGCGACGCGTTCCGCATCGAGGTCACCGCGCCCGATGGCACGCTGCGCACCGCCACGGCGTCGCTGAGCGACGGCGCGCCCTTGCCCCGCACGCTCGGCCTCTACTGGACCGAGGGCTCGCTCGGTCCCTACCGCGTGGTGGTCACCGCGATGCGCGGCACCTCCGCGGTCACGACCCGCGAGGCCCACTTCTCCTTCGTCCGCGACCGCACGATGGTCCTGCGCATCACGCTCGTGTCGCGCTGCCTGACCACGGTGTGCACCGCACCGCTCGTCTGTGGCGAAGACGGCTGCCGCGACGTCGACATCGCGATGGCCGAGCTCGAGCCGTGGGTCGGCACGATCGAGCGCCTCGACGCTGGCAGCTCGCCCATCGACGCAGGCCCCGACTCGGGTCGCCCCGACGCGTACGTGACGCCCTTCGACGCCGGCATCGATGCGTTCGTCGCGATGCCCGATGCGTTCGTCGAGCCGCCCGATGCCTTCGTGCCGCCCGACGCTTACGTGCCGCCCGATGCCTTCGTGCCGCCCGATGCCTTCGTGCCGCCCGATGCCTTCGTGCCCGACGACGCGTGGATCCCCGACGGCTGCACGCCCTCGAGCGAGACCTGCAACGGCCTCGACGACGACTGCGACCTGCGGACGGACGAGGACTTCGATCTCACCTCGGATCTCGCGAATTGCGGCATGTGCGGGCGGGCGTGCATGCCCGCGCACGGCACCGGCGCGTGCATGGCGTCGGCGTGCGAGATCGCGGCCTGCAACCCGGGCTTCGACGACTGCGACGGCAACGCGGATAACGGCTGCGAGGTCGACCTGAACACCGACACGAACAACTGCCGGAGCTGCGGCACGATGTGCATGGGCGGCCGCATGTGCTGCCGCGGCATGTGCCGCTTCACCTGCATGTGACATTCACTTCGGCGGGGCGAGGACACGCTCGCGACACATGGATCGGCGAGACGCTGATCCATGTGCCGAGACAGTGGATCATCCGCAGCCCAAGTTCCGAATCTCCGCGCCGCGCGGAGATCCTCGGAAGGAGTGGATTAGGGCGCCCTCGTCGTGTTGATCTCGCAGTGGATCGTTGCCGGGCGCTCCGGACCGCGACCGGTCTGGATCGTCCCTGATCCGTTGATGACCACGAGGGGCGCGTCTCCTTCCGGTCCGAACGTCCCGGTCACCTGCTGGGCAGAGACGAAGAGATCGTACGCGAGCCCACCGCGCCAATCCGTGAACTGGACGGAAGGCAGGTCCAGGGAGTCGACATAGCCCGGCCCGAGCGTCCAGCTCCCCTCGACCGGGGTTCTCGCACACAGCTGAGACGAGGTCGGCGCGCACCCATCGCAGAGGTCGGCCTGAACCCAGACCAGGAGATCGCACTCGGGTGGTCGCCCGTCGATCGATGTGGGCTCGAGAACCCGCACCGTGCCTGTGATCGCGATGACGTCCCGGGGCTCGCCCACCTCGTCGATGTCGCAGAACGCGGGAGCGACGATCTCGTACTCGCCTTCGGCCGCCTGCGTCTGGCTCCCGCACCCCACGAGCGCAGCCAAGGACGCTGCCCACGTCGCAGTCATTCGCATGCCGCGAAGGTACTGTTTCGGTGCGGGCACCTCAACCGGCACCCCGCGGCTCATCAGACAGGCTCGTACTGCCGCGCAGAAGTCCGATACCTGTTTCTTCAGTGAAGACTTCTGATCGACTTCACGGATCCGGGGGACTGGTCCCCTGGGTCAGTGGTTCCTATCGGAAGTCACTGATGGCCTATCGGAAGTGGCGGACCATCGCGATGCCGCCCTTGGGGCGTAGCGTGACGAGGGGCTCGGGCACGAGGCGATAGCCGCTCGCGACCTCGAAGCGGAAGCGGCGCAGCAAGACGGCGAGGATCGCCTTGGCCTCGAGCATCGCGAAGCTCGCGCCCAGGCAGATGCGTGGTCCCGCGCCGAAGGGCACGTAGGCGAAGCGCGGCCGCTCCTTCTTGCGCTCGGGCAGGAAGCGATCGGGATCGAAGCCCTCCGGGTTCTCCCAGTACTCGGGCATGCGGTGGAGCGTCCAGGTGCTCACGCCGAGGATGTGGCCCTTGTCGATCCGGCGACCGAGGACCACGTCGTCCTCCTGCGCCTGACGCTCGAAGCCCCACACCGGCGGCAAGAGGCGCATCGACTCCTCGATCACGCGCTCGAGCAGGCTCATGCGGCCGAGCTCCTCCATGCTCGGCGATCGCTCGCCCGAGATCCCGCGGATCTCCTCCACCACGCGGCGCTCCCAGTGCGGGTGGAGCGAGAGCAGGTAGAGCGTGAACGAGAGCGCGTTCGCCGTGGTCTCGTGGCCCGCGCCCACGAGCGTCAGCACCTCGTCGCGGAGCTGCCGCGCGTCCATCTCGCGGCCCGACTCGTCGCGCGCCGCGAGCAGCGCTGCGAGCACGTCCTCTCCAGCGTCGCCCCCGCGCGCGAGGCGCTCGCGGCGCTCGCGCACGATCCGCTCGACGAGCGCGTCGAGCGTCGCGAGCGCGCGATCGAAGCGGTAGTTGGCCGGCGTGGGCCAGCGGTGCGGGATGCGCACGAGCGACATCGAGTAGTCCTCGGCGAAGCGCAAGACCTCCTCGAAGGCCGGGCCGATCCGATCGGCGTCCGCGCCGAGCTCGGTGCCGAAGAGCGTGTGGCCCACGATGCGGAACGTCAGCGCCATCATGTCGTGGTGCACGTCGGTGCGGCTGCGATCGGTGCCGGCGCGCCAGCCGTCGGCCGCGTCCTCGGCCGCCTTCACGAACGCAGGCACGTAGCGCTGGATGCGCGCGGGCGTGAACGCGGGCGCCACGAGCTTGCGCTGCGCGCGCCAGAGCTCGCCCTCGCTCGTGACGAGGCCCTTGCCGAGCGCGAGGCGCAGGCCGTCGTAGTTGCGGCTCTTGTGATAGGCCTTCGCGTTGTCGACGAGGACGTGCTTGATCGCGTCTGGATCGTTGGCGAGCCAGAAGACGAAGGGGCCCCAGTCCATGCGCACCATCGAGCCGTAGCGCGCGGTCACCTCGTGGATGCCCGCCAGCGGGTCGCGGAGGATGCGCAGGTGGTGGCGCAGGAGCGAGAGGCCCGTCGGCCCCGCGTCGGGTGCCGAGCGCGAGACGCGCGTCGGGGACCCCGACCGAGGGCTGGACGGAAGGGATGCGGTGGGCGACAAATCCGAGGAGAGCCTCATGTTTCGAGAACATGAGGGATCCCTCAGATTATTGCAAGCCATGCCGAGAACCCCTCCTGCGGCCCCCTCCACCCCGTCCCGGCGCGCCGCCGCGAAACCGCCGAGATCCCAGGGAAGAGACGCCCCGACGCGCGCCAAGGCCCCGATCGCGAAGAAGCGTGACGAGGCCTCGTTCGCCCGTCAGCTCCCGCAGCAAGAGCGCAGCCGACGGCGCTACGACCAGATCGTGCAAGCCGCGGCGGAGCTCTTCGCGAGCGAGAGCTTTCCGGCGGTGACCATGGACGCGATCGCCCACCGCGCCGGCACGCCGATCGGCAGCGTCTACCAGTTCTTCGAGGACAAGCGCGCCGTCTTCGCCGCCGTGATGGCGCGCTCGAACGCGCGAGCGAGAGAGGCCTTCGAGGGCGTCGCGCACCTCGCGCGCGCGAGCATCGCGGGGGGCAAGCGGCCAGCCCTGCCGTTCCGCGCGGTGCTCGAGGCGGCGATCGACGGCTTCGCGCAGCTCCAGGAGAGCGACCCTGCGATCCGCGCCGCGAACCGCAACCTCACCTTCCTCGGCGAGCTCGTGGCCGAGGACGAGGCCCTCCAGCGCGAGCTCGCCGAGCGCACGAGCGAGCTCTTCGCGGCCTACTTCCCCGACACCGACGCGCGCACGCGCAAGCTCGTGGCGAGCACCGTGGTGCAGCTCGTCACGAGCTTCCTCGTGATGGCTGATCGCCAGAGCGACGCGCAAGGCCGAAGGCAGCTCGACGAGTGCAAGCTCATCGTGCGGCTCTACGTGGAGGCCCGCCTCGGCCCGTGAGGTGCCGCGCGGGCCAGGAGGTCTGCAGGTTGCCCAGAGTCATGCCCAAGCCGACGCTGATCGACGGAATAGGAAGGCCCCGCCACACGCTGGTCACCGCGACTGTTGCTCCCTTCCGGGCCTGGCAGGGTTGACGGGCCAGCGTTGGCGGGGCCGTGAGTGTCAGTGAGCTACGGAGAGGGAGGGATTCGAACCCTCGGTACCGTTCCCGGTACACACGATTTCCAGTCGTGCACCTTCGACCACTCGGTCACCCCTCCAGGGAATCGCGGGGAACAACGAGGCTCGGAGGCCGCTCGACGCCCTCGTGGCAGACGAATCGGTGACTCACGAGGCGGAGCGAACGGACCCAGTAGGATTCGAACCTACGACAACCGGTTCCGTAGACCGGTGCTCTATCCAGCTGAGCTATGGGTCCTCGAAGACTTGTGAAAGAGCTCGAGAGAAGCCTCCTCGAAAGGGGGCGTCTCGCAAGGGGGGCGGAGAATAGCGAAGCGCGCGGGGTGCGCAAGCGCTTCGATCGCCTTGGGACGGAGAAGGTGGGATTCGAACCCACGGTACCCTTTTGAGGTACGCTCCCTTAGCAAGGGAGTGCCTTCGACCACTCGGCCACTTCTCCAAGGTCGGACTTCGGATGGGCTGTCAGGGAGCGACTCGCGAGCCCCTCGGTCCGGACGAGCCGGAGACAGGGCGGTGGACCGTCGAGGCGATCGCCTCGGTTGCCCGACCACGAGGACGGCGTATCTAGCGGGCATGCTCGAACGTGTCAATCGCCCCGCGTCGCTCGTGATCCCTGCGATCGTCGTGCTCTTCGCCGCGCTCCTCGTCGCGGTCCTCCCGCCGGGGCGCGCGCACGCGTGCAGCTGTGCGCTCCAGAGCTTCGAGGAGGCCCGCGAGCGCGCGACCGCGATCTTCGAGGGACGCGTGGAGTCCATCGAGCTCATGGCTTCGGCGGGCGAGCCCGCGCAGCGGCGCGTGCGCTTCCACGTGACCCAGAGCTGGCGTGGCGTCGAGCACGAGAGCGTCGAGATCCGCACGGCTGCCCACGGCGCGGCCTGCGGCTATGGCTTCGAGGTGGGTCAGCACTACCTCGTCTACGCGGAAGGCGAGGCCCAGGACCTCACGGTGAGCGCTTGCTCGCGCACGGCGCGCACCGCCGACGCGCGCGAAGATCGCCAGCTCCTCGGCTCCGGCACCATCCCCGTGGACGTCGTGGACGACACCGACGAGCCGCAGCGCGAGCCGCCCGCGACGCGCGCGGGCTGCGCCAGCTGCAGCGTGGGTCGGACCTCCGCGCCGCCCGCCCTGTGGGCCCTCCTCGCGGTGGGGCTCGCGTGGCTCGTCGGTCGCCGCCGATGAGC
>JAIBCE010000521.1 GCA_019694315.1 Sandaracinaceae bacterium | reverse complement strand
GACGAACTCGCCGCCGTCGTCGAGGCCGCGGTCGCTCGCGCGCTGGACGCGCGGGAGCGCGCCGACCCGCAGCCGCCGGCCGAGTGGCTCACGGTCGAGGAGGCCGCCGACTTCCTCGGCTACCGAGCCTCCTATCTGCGGAAGCGTCTCGATATCCCCGTCTACAAGGTCGGCCGAAGGCGTCGTTACAAGCGGTCCGAGCTGGAGGCACTCCTCTTGGCGAGCCGTTGACCCGAGGTTCATTGTGCAATACGTAATGCAAGATATGGTGGGCAAGCCCAGGGGCGAGGTCGCCCGCAACGTCGTGATCACGCTCCGGCTCACGCCCGACGAGAGCAAGGCCTGGCGGCTCCGGGCGCGTCGGGCGGGTGTGACGATGGCCGAGTGGCTTCGCGACCTGGCCGCGCGCGACATCGCGAGGGCCGTCGCGAAGACGAAGAAGGAGGAGTAGGTGGCGCGCCCTCGGAAGAACCCGCTCCCGTCCGGGATCTACGTGCGGCAGTACGCGTCAGGCGAGGCGTACTGGATCAACTTCGTCGATCGGACCGGGAAGCGCAGGCGCGAGCCCGCAGGCTCGACGCTCGACGAGGCCAAGCGGCTGCTGGCGCAGCGGCAGCGCGAGGTCGCGAGCGGCTCGTACGACCCGATCCGCAAGGAAGGGACGCTCACGCTCAATGACTTCGCGCGGAGGTTCCTCGCGGAGCGCACGACGCGCTCGGTCGATCGTGAGCGGCAGATCTTCCGTGACTTCATCGAGCCCACCATCGGCGCGCGCCCGCTGGCGGAGATCCGCCCTCGCGTGGTCGCGCAGTGGATCGCCGACCTGCGCCGCGGGCGCGATGAGCGGGTTCCTGCGGCCAAGACGGTCTGCAACATCCACGGCGTGCTCTCGGTGCTCCTCGAAGGCGCGCGGTTCGAGGATCTGATCACCGACAACCCCGCCCGCGGTCTGCCCCCGGGCGTGCTCCCCGAGAACCGGCGGACGCGTGAGAAGGGTGCGTGGACCCGCGACGAGGTCGAGACGTTGATCTCGTCCGAGCGCATCCCCGAGGACCGTCGCGTCCTCTACGCCATCGGCGCGTTCACGGGCGCTCGGCTCGGCGAGGCTGCGGGCATGCGCTGGCGCGACCTCGACACGAAGGCCGCGCCGCTCTGGCGGTGGGCGCTGCGGACGCAGTGGGGCGGCGAGCCGCTCAAGACGGACCGGGCCCGCGACGTGCCGATCCATCCCGAGCTGCGGCGCGTGCTGGCCGAGTGGAAGATGACGGGCTGGCCCCGTCTGATGTGCCGCGCCCCGCGGCCTGACGACTTCGTGGTGCCCTACGGCGAGGCGGGCGCGTGTCTCACGATGAACGCGGCGGGGGCGAAGTCGATCCAGCGGAACGCCCGGCACGCCGGGCTCGACCCGGAGGGGCGCGACTTCCACTCCCTCAGGCGCGCCTTCATCACGGTCGCCCGGCTCGACGGCGCCCCCACCGACCTCCTGGAGCGTGTCACGCACAACAAGCGCGGCGAGATGCTCGACGTCTACACCTACTTCGGCTGGGACGCGCTCTGCGGGGCCGTGAGCAAGGTGCGGCTCGCGGTCCGGCGCGGGGCCAAGGTGACGCACCTCCTCCGGCTCCGGGCGGCCGGAGGGGAGGAGGGCGGTCACACGGGCGGTCACACGCTGGCCGTGACCGAGGAAATCGCCCAGGAAGATAAGGGATCTGATTGGAGGTGGCGGGAGTCGAACCCGCGTCCGAAGGCGCTCCGCGCCGACTTCTACGTGTGTAGCTCGTGTGTTGAATCGCGTGCCGGAGCGCCCACGAGCAAACTCTCCGTCACGCTATCGACCTAAGTCTCGCTCAGCCCGCGGTCGCTCGGGCATCGCCAGCCAGTTCGATGACGCCTCCACGGGAGCACTGGCAAGCTCTCCGCTTCGACGGCTGTTTTGGTCCTATTCAGGCCGCAACAGCGTAGGTGCTGTCGTTCGCACTTACAGTTCCCAACTCTTTTTGACGCCGTTGTCGGGCCCGGCGACACGCGATCTTTGCCTCACTGCCCCCGTCGAAACCGTGACACCCCCGAAGCTTCGGGGCTGACCGTCGGAGCGAGTCGACTCTAGCAGGTTCGCTCGCGTGCGCTCCCGGGGCCTCCCCGTTTGCGCGAGGACCCGCGCCGCCTCTCGGACGACGAGCGGCAGCCGCGTCAGCTCGCGAGCTCGACGCGGTCTTTGCCAGCGCGCTTGGCGCGGAGGAGCGCCTCGTCGGTGCGATCGAGGAGGTGCTCGGCGCTCGCCCCTCGCGTGGCCGCGACGCCGATCGAGGCGCGGACGTGGAGCGGACCGCTCGGCAGCTCCACCGGCGTGCCACGCACGGCCTCGAGGAGGCGCGTCGCCAGGCGCTGGGCGTCCGCGCTGCCGAGGCCGTCGCAGACGACGGCGAGCTCCTCGCCGCCGTAGCGGAAGGCGCGCGTGCTCGGCGGCAAGGCCTCGCGCACGCGCGCGCCGATGGCGCGGAGCACGGCGTCTCCGGCGGGGTGCCCGAGCGTGTCGTTGACGCGCTTGAAGTCGTCGAGATCGATGAGGAGCAGCGCCACGCTGCGCCCCTCGAGCAGCGCGCGATCGCAGGTCTCGCGCAGGATCGCATCACCCGTGCGGCGCGAGGCCAGCCCCGTGAGGGCGTCGGTGGTGGCCTCGCGTGCGACGGCCTCGAAGCGCTCGGCGGCCTCGAGCGCAGGGCCCGCGAGGCTCGCGACGAGGGTGAAGAGCAGGCGCGTCTCGTCGTCGGGGGTGCGCCCGGTGAAGGCGTTGTCCGCGAGCAAGAGACCGCCCGTCGCACCGCCCAGCGAGGCCTCGAGCAGCGTGGGCCCGTCGAGCTCGAAGCTCGAGCCATCGGCGCGTCGCAGCGTGCGCGCACCGCGGGACTCGCGAGGCGTCGAGGCGCCCACGAGGTGGCGATCGAGCGCCGAGCCCTCCGCGAGCGCGCGGACGCCGGACTCGTAGAGCGTCTCGAGCGTGGGCGCGTCGCGCTCGATGGCGCGCCACACACGATCGGCGTCGGCGCGATCCACGGGGCCGACCGCGGCCAGGAGCACGAGCGAGCCTCCGTCGTCGGGCACGAGGACGAAGGCACGGTTCATCGCGAGGCCGACGCCGGCGGGCACGCCGGTGAGCACCGCGCAGGCGGTGGCGCGTCGATCGTCGCCCGAGCGAGAGAGGCCGCCGAGCCTGGCGAGGAGCGAGAGGCCGCTCGTGAGCCGCGCGTTGCGGGCCACGAGCGCGCGGTTCGCGTCGAGGGCGCGTGCGAGGTCGGCGGTCAGCGTCTCGCGGAGGTCGTGCGACATCGAGGACGACCGAGCGTACCAAGGGCGGGGGTGGGGCGCTCTGGTCCACACGCACGCGGCGCTGCGATCGGCGCGCCTGCGATGCGTCGGCCTGGTAGAGTCGTGCGCGATGCGGCTCGCACGATCGTGGCTCTTGCTCTGGACCTGCTCGCTCGGGCTGGCGGTCGCGGGCTGCGAGTGCGGCGGGGGCGGCTCGACCGGGCGACGCGACAGCGGACCGCGCCGCGACGTCGGCGGCGGCCTCGACAGCGGCGGCGGCGGCGACCTCGACGCGTGGCTCGATCCCGATCTCGACGCGGACCTCGACGCGGGCTTCGATCCGTTCCTCGTGGACGCGGGCTTGTACGACACGAACCTCGACGTGGGGCCCATCGACGCGTACCGCGTGCCGGTCGCCGACACGGGCGGTTCGAGCAGCCGTCGCGACTCGGGCGCGTACGACACGAACCCCGACGTCCGGCTTCCCTCGGGGGGGTGCGGCATCCTCTGGTCGCGGGGCGATCCGCTGCCCGACGTCTGTCTGCCGCGCTGCTCCACGGCCACGCGCGATCTCTTCGAGGCGTGCTTCGGCGATCCGGTGTGCGAGGCCGTGGCGACCGACGCCGACCGCACCCGCATCGGCATCGTGTGGCTGTGGGAGGAAGAGACGACGAGCGAGGTCGACTGCGCGAGCTGCATCGGAACGCAGCGCTTCTCGTGCTGGCACGAGCCCTGTCCCTCGCAGTCCGAGGCGTGGGTGGACTGCCTCGCGACGCGCGGCGCCGATGCGTGTGATCACCAGCGGACGAGCCTCGATCACTGCCTCGCACCGCACACCGAGACGCTCGAGCCCGGCCTCGCCGCGCGCGTGGCCGACTGCTTCCCCGCGCACTGATTCTGCGCGCCATTCGGCGCGCGCTCGGGGGCTCAAGCGCCCCCGGACCCCGCGTCGCTCGATCGTCGAAGACTCCTCCTCGCTCCCGCTCCAGGGGTCTGCTGCGCAGACCCCGCCGCGAGGCGCC
>JAIBCE010000520.1 GCA_019694315.1 Sandaracinaceae bacterium | reverse complement strand
GCTCGAGGGCGAGGTCCGCGTGATCGACCCGCAGACGATCGAGCTCGCGCTCCGCGCGGTCCAGGGTCCCGACGTGATTCGTGCGCTCGCGACGCCACAGCGGCTCGCGCTCACCGAGGTGCTCGACGGCGCCGTGACGCTCGCGCCCGACGCGCTGCCGCCCGGCGTGACGCAGCGACCCGTGGGCACGGGCGGCGAGCTCGGCTTCTTCGCGTCGTCGCCGAGCGCGCTGGTCCCGCTCGGAGCGCACACACCGACCGACGCGCGCTTCGTGGTGGGCTGCGCGTCGCGCATGGGCGAGGCGCCCGAGTGCGAGGGCGTGTTCGTGCGCAGCGCGGGCGGCCTCGACAACGCCGACGTGGAGAGTGCGAGCGTGTTCACGAACGAGCTCGACGGGCGCCCGCAGATCTCGATCGAATTCACGCCGAGCGGCACGAGCGACTTCACGATGCTCACGCGCCGCCTCGTGCGTCGGCGGCTCGCGATCGTGCTCGATGATCACCTGATGTCGGCGCCCGTCGTCATGGAGGAGATCGACGGTGGCCGCGCGACGATCACCCTCGGCGAGGCGACCTCGGCCGAGGCGCTCGAGGCCGAAGCGCAGGCCCTCGCGATCGCGCTCGACGTGGGCGCACCCCTGGGCTGCGCGTGGGAGCTCCAGCGCCTCGAGTGACGCGGTTCTCCGACTTCGAATCGGGCCGCGGGGGAGGGGGTCCGATGCTCAGACATACTCGGCCTTCGGCCTGCGCAACTCGCCCTGCATCGGATCACTTGAACACGTGTTCAGTCTGGGCTAGGACCATCCGATGTCGTTCGGAAAGAACCCTCACGTCGCCAAGGCGCAGGCCGCCGAGCAGAAGGCCGAGCTCGCCACCGATCACCTCGCCCGCGAGCGCGCCTACCGCGAGGCCGCGCACCTCTGGGAGCGCGCCGCCACGCGCGAGCAGCCGGGCAAGCGCAAGACCGAGTACGAGGCGAACGCCGAGCGCCTGCGCGAGCTCGCCGATGCGCCCGCCGAGGTCGACGCGAGCGTCGCACCCCTCGAGCGCGCCCGCGCTGCGATGAGCTCGTTCCTGAATTGAGGGCGGTCGGGGCTGTCAGCGGGGCGCGGCGGCGGGGCGCAGGCGCACGGTGCGGCCGCCTTGCGTCACGTCCTCGTCGATCACGATCGGGTGGGTCTCGGAGAAGAGCACGAAGGCGCGCCCTTCGCGGGGCACGTGCTCGAGCGCCACGCGACCGAGCGCGAAGCGATCGTCGGACGGAAGGGCGCAGGCCCAGGCCACGCCTCCGGCCGAAGGCAGAGGCTCGAAGCTCTCGAGCGCACGCTCCGTCTCGGTCCAAGGCGCGCACGAGAGGCTCACGGCGTGCGCGGTCGGCGGCGCACCCGCTCGCGGGACGAGCGCGAGCGCGAGACCCTCACCCTCGCGGCGCGCCGTCGCGTCGTAGGTGACGACGCTGTCCTCCGTGTGCGCGTCGCTGCCCATCACGTCCGTCGCGCGCGTGGTGAGCGTGGCGAGGCCGTGACCCCCCTCGTCGAGCTGCACCTCGAGCGACCACGTGCCCGTCGAGGAGAAGTCGATGCCCTGCTCCTCGGTGCGGTGCACGGTGCTCAAGAGCGCGCGTGGGTACGCGCCCCCGCCACAGCCGGCGAGCCCGAGCGAGACGAGGCCGATCGCGGCGAGGGCTCGCATCGATCTGCTCAGCGGTGGAGGAAGATCGGGTTCGTCACGCCGAAGGGGATGCGATCGCGCAGCACGGGCTCGAGGGTGCTGTCGCCGTAGGCTGCGAAGATCACGTAGCTCCCGTCGCCGCCAGCCACGTCGACCTCGATCTCGCGATCGAAGCGCACCGTGGGATCGTCGGGGCTCGCGTCGCCGGGGAGGATCTCGATCGTGTCCACGGTCGTTCCGTCCACGACCACGTCGAGCGCGTCCACGTCGACCCACGACGCGGCCTGCACGCGCACGCGCACGGGCGTCCGCATGCCCACCGCCATCGCGTCGCCGCCGGGGCCCACGGTGCCCGCCGCGGCCCACGCGTCGACGAAGATGCCGCCCGAGATCGTCGCGCGACCCTCGAGCAGACGATCACGCACGAGCGTCGGCGTGAGCTCGCGTGGATCGTCGGTGCCCACGTCGATGCACGTGCGCGGATAGCCCACCGGCGAGCCACGCACCGAGTGCGAGTCGCTCGAGCCCACCGCGAACACGCGGCGGCCGTCGTCGAGCAGGCCGAGCCAGCTCGGCACCACGCGTCCGCCCACCCAGCTCGCGTCGTTGAAGACCTCGACGAGCGTGAAGTCCTCGTCCCACACCTCGGGCCGCGCGGGCAGGCCCGTGATGGGGTCGTAGCCTGCGTAGCCGAAGTAATTCGTGTCGCCCATCGGGTGATTGATGATCACCGTCGGTCGCTCGAGGCGCGCGCGCACCACGTCGAAGACCTCGTTGGGCTCCATCGTGCGGAGGGGCGTGTCGGGCGTCGCGGGCTCGGGGAATTCCTGCCAGTAGGGCGCGCCGCCGTTGCGCTCGCCGGGGCTCACCTCGAGGGGGAACACGCCCATGTGTCCCCAGATCTCCATGCTCGTCATCTCGATCGAGGTGATCGAGTACGCGAAGCGCTCCATGCCGAGCGCGGCGATCTCCTCGGAGAAGTCATTCACGTACTCGTGATCGGAGCGCACGGGGATCTCGAGGCCGTCGGCCACCGCCGCGCGCACCTTGAGCAGGCCCGCGTCGGGCGCGTCCGCGCTGCGCCGCGTGTGGATGTGGAAGTCGCCGCACTGCACGTTCGTGGTGTCGACCACGCGCGAGAGCACGGCGGGCACCTCGATCGTCGTCGTGTCGGTGACGTCGATCTCGGTCTCGACGATCTCGTACTCGAAGCCACGCGAGACCACGACGCGGTAGCGGCCGTCGGGCACGGGCACCGTCGTGTCGCCGGTGTGCGCGTACTCGACGATCACGCGGCCCGTGGTCTCCGTGTCCTCGCCCCAGCGGTCGCTCGGCGGGGCCACGGTGGTGCCGTCGATCGGGAAGATCGAGACGCGCACGGGCAAGGGCTCGCCGGAGACGTCGTCGACCGCGGTCACGTGCACGTGGCCCTGCACGCCGAGCGTGAGGTCCGCGCTGGCGGTGCCCACCGGCACCACGCCGACCGAGACGCGTGCGCCGCGCCGCCACGCGAAGAGCTGCACGTCGCCAGGGGGTGCGTGGACCACGTAGTGGCCATCGGGGCCCGTGGGCAGCGAGCGCGTGGTGAGCACACCGTCGGCGTCGAGCGCGTGCACGCGCGCGCCCACGGCGGGCGAGCCATCGGCCTCGTACACGAAGCCCTCGATCGTGCGGAGGCTCTCGCCGTTCTCGGCCGCGCGCACCGCGAGCGCTGCGTCGAGACCCGGCGCGTCGCCGATCGTGAGGCGCGCGTGGAGGCGTCGCTCGCTGCTGCACGGACGCACCGTGAAGCCGCTCCCGATGCGGCCCACGAAGCCCGACTCGCTGATGCCGCCGCCGAGCGTGTTGCCCGGCACCTCGTAGGTCCAGCTCACGCCGCGATCGTCGACCCACGTGATGCGATCGATGTCGCCCGAAGGAAGCGCGAAGCCCGCGCCGGGCACGAACGCAGGCGTGCGCTCGGCGTAGAGGAAGCCATGCAGCGTGGCCGTGGTGCTGATGGGCCGACCCGGGCCCGACGCGTACTCCACGAACACGTCGACGTGGTGGCTGCCGGGCTCGAGCACGTAGTCGATCGCGGCGCGCACGCCCGACAGATCGGCGCGGAGCAGGCCTCCCGTGATGTTCTCGAAGAAGGGCAAGGGCCGCAGCCAGCCCACGGCGCGCACCACGGCGGCCTCACCATCGGCGCCGTCGTTCATCACCGACACGCTCTCGGTGAGCACCGTGTGTCGGCCCACGAGCACGAACATCTCGCCGTAGTCGGCCGCGTCCACGAGGCGTCCGTCTTCCACGCGCGCGATGCCCACGGGCCGGCCGCCCCACGGATCGTAGAGATCGGAGCGATCGACGTCCTCGATCACGAGGCCCACGTGCTCGTTCGCGAGCACGAAGTCGTTGGCTTCCCACACCGCGAGGCCCGAGCTCGAGGTCGGCAGATCCGCAGCCGCGATGCGCCCCGCGCGCGCAGCACCGCTCGGCACGGGCAGCGGGCTCGCTGCGCCCTCGCCACCGGTCTCGAGCGTCGCGGGCCCCTCGCACGTCACGGGCGGCGCATCCATGCCCTCGGGCGCGTCGAGGGAAGGCGCCGCGTCGGGCATCGGCTCCTCGGGCCCCGGACACCCCATCGAGCCGAGCCCCAGCAACACGAGCGTTCCGAGACGGTGACGAACCTGCAT
>JAIBCE010000113.1 GCA_019694315.1 Sandaracinaceae bacterium | reverse complement strand
TTGCCATCGTCGTCGCCGCGCCGGCGCTTCATGCGCCTCGATGGTGGAGGAGCGTCGGGGGCTCGGCAAGCGAACGCGTCACCGGAGACCCGTCCGGTCGGCCCCTCATCCCTTCACCACGATGGTCAGGATGCGTCCTGCCACGTACTGCTGCTTCACGAGCTGCTTGCCCTCGAGGAGCTTCTTGACGCCCTCGTCGGCGAGCGCCGCGGCGACCACGGCCGCCTCGGCCGCGTCGGCAGGGACCTTCACGCGTCCGCGCACCTTGCCGTTCACCTGCACGGGGATCTCGAGCTCCGCGTCCACGCAGAGCGCTGCGTCGTAGGCGGGCCACGGCGCGCGCTGGACCGAGCCCGAGTGCCCGAGCCTCTCCCAGAGCTCCTCGCCGAGGTGCGGCGCGAACGGATGCACGAGGAGCGCGAGCGTCTCGAGCGCGAAGCGCGGCGGCGCCTCGAGCGGGAAGAGCTCGTTCACGAGCTGCATGAGCGCGCTGATCGCCGTGTTGAAGCGCAGGCCCGCGATGTCGTCGCCGACCTTGCGGATGGTGCGGTGGAGGACGCGAAGGAGGGCGTCGTCGGGCGCCGCGTCGCTCGGCGTGCGCGTGCCCACCGTGTACGCGCGATCGAGGAAGCGACGCACGCCCTGGATCGAGTCCGTGCTCCACGGCTTGGTCGCCTCGAGCGGGCCCATGAACATCTCGTAGAGGCGCAGCGCGTCGGCGCCGAACTGCTTCACGATCGCGTCCGGGTTCACCACGTTGCCGCGCGACTTGCTCATCTTGTGCGCGCGCGCGTCGATCACGATCTCGGGCTGCGCCTTGAGGACGAAGTCGCCGCCCTTCTTCATCACGTCGTCGATCGAGATCTTCTTGGTGGTCAGCGTGAGGCTGCTCGACTTGTCGAAGGGCTCGTCCTCGCCCGCGTCGTTCACGCGCTCGCCCATGGACTCGCGCGACACGAGCTTGCCGTTCGGATCGACGTAGGCCGTGTGCTCGACCTCGCCGAGGATCATGCCCTGGTGCACGAGGCGCTTGAACGGCTCGGGCTGCGAGACGTAGCCCGCGTCGAAGAGCACCTTGTGCCAGAAGCGCGCGTAGAGGAGGTGGAGCACCGCGTGCTCGGCGCCGCCCACGTAGAGGTCGACCGGCAGCCACGCGTCGGCGAGCGCGCGATCCCAGCCCGCGCTCGGGTTCTTCGGATCGAGGAAGCGCAGGTAGTACCAACACGAGCCGGCCCACTGCGGCATCGTGTTCGTCTCGCGCGCGTACCAGCGGAGCGTTCCGTCGGCGTCGGCCTTCTGGAAGAAGCGCCAGTCGAGCGCGCGTGCGAGCGGTCCCGCGGGGTCCTCGCCGGGCTTGTAGTCCTCGAGCTGCGGCAGGCGCAGCGGAAGCTCGCTCTCGTCCACGGCGATGGGCTGATCGAAGCGCACCGTGTGCTTGGCGCCCTTGCGTGGATCGCCGCTCGGATCCTCGAGCTCGACGGGGAAGTAGATGGGGAAGGGCTCACCCCAGTAGCGCTGGCGCGAGAAGATCCAGTCGCGGAGCTTGTACTCGACGCGCTTCTTGCCCTGGCCGCGCGCCTCCAGATCGGCGGTGATCTTCGTCTTGAACTCGGCGGTCGTGAGGCCGTCGTAGGCGCCGCTGTTCACCGCGACGCCCTCCTCGACGAACGCGACAGTGAGCGGCGCGTCCATCTCGGACGGGGCCTTCGCGACCACGCGGATCACCTCGATGCCGAACTTCTTCGCGAACTCGAAGTCGCGCTCGTCGTGGCCGGGCACGGCCATGATGGCGCCGGTGCCGTAGCCCCAGAGGACGTAGTCCGCGACCCACACCGGCACCTTCGCGCCGTTGACGGGGTTCACGCAGAAGCCGCCCGTCGCGACGCCGGTCTTCTCCTTGGCCTCGCGGCGCTCGCGCTCGGAGCGGTTGATCGAGCGCGTCACGTACGCGTCCACCTCCGCCTTGCGATCCTCCGTCGTGATCTCCTTCACGATCGGGTGCTCGGGCGCGACGACCATGAACGTCGCGCCGAAGAGCGTGTCGGGGCGCGTGGTGAAGATCTCGAGCGACTTGCCCGGCGCCCCGTCGATCGCGAACGTGACCTCCGCGCCGACGCTGCGGCCGATCCACTCGGTCTGCATCACGCGCGTGCCCTCGGGCCACTCGCAGAGCGCGAGATCCTCGAGCAGACGATCCGCGTAGGCGGTGATCTTGAGCATCCACTGGCGCAGCGGTGTGCGGAACACGGGGTGCCCGCCGCGCTCGCTCTTTCCGTCCTTCACCTCTTCGTTCGCGAGCACGGTGCCGAGCGCGGGGCACCAGTTCACGGGCATCTCGCTCTGGAACGCGAGGCCGCGATGGAACATCTGGAGGAAGATCCACTGCGTCCACTTCACGTACGCGGGATCGGTCGTGTCGACCTCGCGATCCCAGTCGTACGAGAGGCCGAGCGACTTGATCTGCCGCCGGAAGGTCTCGATGTTCTTGCCGGTCGTGACGGAGGGATGCGTGCCCGTCTGGATCGCGTACTGCTCGGCGGGCAGGCCGAACGCGTCCCAGCCCATCGGGTGGAGCACGGCCACGCCCGTCGAGCGGAGCCAGCGCGAGTAGATGTCGGTGGCGGTGTAGCCCTCGGGGTGTCCCACGTGCAGACCCGCTCCCGACGGATACGGGAACATGTCGAGCACGTAGGCCTTCTTGCGGCTCGGATCCGCGAGGAGATCGGGCGTGGCGAAGGTGCGATCCTTCTCCCAGAAGGCCTGCCACTTGGGCTCGATCTCGGCGGGGTTGTAGCGGCCGGGCTCCACGCTCGGGCCGCCCTTGGTCTCGGAGCTCTCGTTCGACATCGCGCGGCTTCATATCACGCGCCTCGCGATCGGCGGGCGCGTGTGTCCTCTGTGCTCCGAACGAGACGCGCGCCGTGCGCGGAGCGGACGCGCGGAATGGCCGTGGATGTGCGATCGTTCGTCCTGCCATGGCCACGCTGAAGCTCGAAGGTGACGAAGTGGTGGTGGAGCTCTCGACGATGGAGAAGCTCGGTGCCCTCATGGGCAGCGTCCGTGTCCCGCGCGCGAGCGTGACCGGCGCGCGCATCACCGAGGACCCGTACCGCGAGCTCCGCGGTATCCGCGTGGGCACCGGGCTGCCCTACGTGATCGTGCTCGGACGGATGATGTTCGCAGGCGGCCAGGACTTCGTCGCCATCTATCGCACGCTCCCGACCGCCGTGATCGATCTCGCGCCCGGACAGCGCTTCGCGCGACTCCTCGTGTCGAGCCCCGATCCGACCGTGGTCGCAGCGCTCGCGAGCGGCGAGTCCCCTGGGTCAGTGATTCCTATCGGAAGTCACTGACCCGTGGCCTAGCACGCAACGCAGCCCTCGCTTCGTCGACAAGCGGCGCCATGACGCGGGTGCCCTACGACCAGGCGGCCAAGGCCCTCTTGCAGACCGCGCTCGCACCGCTTGGTCGTGCGGAGGTGCAGTGCGAGGTCTCAGCGGGAGAGCCGCAGTGGGTAGACGTGCTCTTCGAGCCCGACGGTGCGCCGCACGACGATGCGCACGGGCTGCTCGCGGACATGGCTCGCACCGCATCGTTGTTCGAGCCGTTCCGCGATGCGCCGAGCACGGACGACCTCCTGGGCTGTCTTCGCAAGCAGCTCGCGCTCGCGCGCGGACGCGAAGCGGTGCCCGTGCTGTGGATCATCGCAGGCGGGCGCCCCGACGCGCTCTTACGGGGGATGAAGATGCGCCCGACTCCCGGCTGGCCGCGCGGCGTCTACGCGAGCCCGTCGCGTGAGGTGCTGCCCGTCTTCGTCGTGGTGACGAGCGAGCTGCCGGTGACGCGGGGCACCCTGCTCCTGCGCCTCATGGGCGCGGGGACCACCCTCGTGCGCGCCGTGCGCGAGACGCGTGCATTGCCCGAGAATGCCTGGGAGCGGCGGCCGGCGATGGCCGCGCTCACCGTGCTACGATCGCGAATCGATTCGCTCGATCCGCCCGAAACGGAGCTCGCCATGGAGATCAACGAGACGTACGAGCAATGGGAGGAGCGCGTGAAGAGCGCCGCGCGCGCCGTCGCGATCGCGGAGGGCCTCGCGCGTGGAATCGCGGAGGGGAGAGTCGAGGGGAAAGCGGAAGGGAAAGCGGAAGGGAAGGGCGAGGCTCTGCTCCGACTGCTCGCCCAGAGGTTCGGCCCGATCCCGCCGCAGCTCGAGCACCGAATCCGAGCTGCCTCGGAGCACGAGCTCGACGCGATGCTCGACCGACTCTTCACGGCGAGCTCGCTCGAAGAGACCATCCGCTGAGTGCGCTCGGGCGTACTGCCGGCGGGTCCCCCTCCCAATCGAGTCCCCCGTCTCGGTGAAGACTCTTGATCGACTTCACCGATCCGGGGGACTACTCAGTCGCTGCGCTCGGATCGGGGCACGTGAAGCGCACGGTGCTCACGGCGCCGTGTGGCCGCTCGATCGTGGCGTGGGAGGCCACCGCGACGAGGACGTCGTTGCCCACACACCGCGCATCCGCGTGCTCGAACGCCGCGCCGTGCATGTAGATCTGGTGCTCGGGCCCCGAGCCCTCGAGCGTCGCGAGATCGTGTCGGCGCACCGCGACCAAGCGCTCGGAGCGCGAGTGGGTGCGGGGCGCGACGATCACCATCGCGCCTGCGCATGCGACCGCGAGGGCCTCTCCGTCTGCGTTCGCAGGCACACCGTCGTGTGCGTGATCCTCGGCGTCGAGGCGACGCACGAACATGCGAGGTCGTGTCCGTGCCGGGCGCCGATCGCGGAACACGACGACCGCTTCGCCCTCCGGATCGGTCGCGATCGAGGGGTGCGCGAGATCGTAGCCGAGGGGCTCGAGCTCGAGCAGGCGCTCGCCGCGCTGCACCCGAAGCGTGCCCTCGACACCCTCGTCACCGAGCCAGGTCTCGGGCCACGCGAGGACGATCTGCGTGTGACCGCCGTGCCTCTCGAGCGCGGCCGCAGGGCGGCCCGCACGCACGCCCTCGCGCGAGATCCGCTGCGCGTCGTGGTCGCCTCGACGCAGCATCACCGACGAGGTGGTCTGCCTGGCGTCGTTCCACACGAGGACCCGCTCGGTGTCGGAGAACGCGAGGCCGACCCCGAACGAGTCGGGGCCCACGCCCGACGCCTGCCCGACGATCGCTCCGGTTTCCACGTCGAGCACCGTGACGTGCCCCGACTGCGCCTTGCTGTCGTCGCCGCGCCGCGCGCAGGCGAGGAGGGCGCCCTGGCTGCTCATCCCCGCGTCGCACGGGGCGCCCAGACGAACGACGGTCGCGTCCCCGTCGAGCTCGCGAAGAAACAGCCCCGCGCGCTCGGACCACGCGACGTGCGTCGGGTGCTCCGCGCCGACGAGCACCACGTCGTGCGGTGCGGGGCCGAGCAGCTCCGCAATCGGCACCTCGTCTCCGAGCTCGCAGCCGTCTTCGAGGATGCGGTGCTCGCCGAAGCAGCCCGAGAGGAGCGCTCCGGCGCACGCGAGCCACAGGGGAGCGCTCGTGGACACTCCGAGCCGACAGCGTCGACGCGGGCAGGTTCCGAGCGAATCTCCTCGCCGTTCGGCGCGTCGGAGCTGCGATGATTCGAGCACGCGCCGCGGAGGATACACAGCGCTGCCATGCCCGGGCATGCACGTTGCTCAGCGAGTCGCGCCGATCTCGGCGATCGCTCGACAGCCCACGAAACCCGCAGCTCGCTGTGGGGACCGTGAACCGGAGGACACGATGACTGCGACAAGTTGCGCTCCCTGCTCCTCGACCTCGCCGCGCCGCGCGGGGCTCGCTCGGGCGAGCGTCGCCCTCCTCGTCACGAGCCTCGCGAGCGTCCTCGGTGGCTGCTACGGCGGCTACTCCGCTCGCGTCGCGCCGGGCCCTGTGTACGCGACCGCCGCCTATCAGCAGCCTGCCTACGGGGTCGTCTACCAGGCCCCTCCTCCACCACCGCCACAGGCGGCCTACATCCCGCCGCCTCCCTACGCGGGGGCGCAATGGGTCGAGGGACACTGGGAGTGGAATGGGGCGCAGTACGTCTGGGTCGGCGGCTACTGGATGGAAGGGCGTCCTGGCTACGTCTACGCCCAGCCGCGCTGGGAGCGTCGCGGCGGCGGCTACGTCTACGTCGACGGTGGCTGGGGCGGCTCGGGCACCTACTATGGCGGGGGCTCGGGGACCTACTACGGCGGTGGTTACTCGCAGCCGAGCGGCACCGTGGTCGTCCAGCCCGCGCCGCGTGGGGGGGCCGTCGTGGTGCAGCCTGGGCCGTCGCGAGGCGGGACGGTCGTCGTGGGTCCTGGACCCGCGCGTGGCGGCGCGGTCGTCGTGCAGCCTGCGCCAGGGCCAGCGCCCGGGCGCGTGGTCGTCCAGCCCGCCGCGCCGTCGGGCGGCGCGGTGGTGGTGCAGCCCTCTCCGGGGCGTGTCGTCGTGACCCCCGCGCGCCCGTCGGGCGGTGGCGCCGTCGTGATCAGCCCACACGGCCCTGCGGGCCGGGTGGTCGTTCGCCCGCGCTGATCCGCGCGATCAGATTCCCGAGCCCCGGTCGGAGCCCCCTCCGCCCGGGGCTCCGTCGTTGTCTTCCTTGTTTTCCCGGGCGTTCTCGTCGACCTCGGGCAGCGGCTCGCGCTTTCCCTCGATGAGGGAGGAGAGCTTCGCGAGCCCCGCGCGCAGCGCGGGCGCCGCGGCCTTCTGGGCCTCTCGAAGCGCCTTCTCGGCGTCGACCGCCACCTTCTCGACCGACTTCTCCGCGTCGACCGCGAAGGTGTCGAGCGAGCCGCCCGCCTTGCGGAGCGCCTTCTCGGTCTCCTCGGCGATCTGCTCCGCGTTCACGCGGGCCTTCTCGGAGACCTCGTGGATCTTCTCGTCGCTCAGGTAGCGATCGCGAAAAGAGAGCGCGGCCTTGCCCAGATGGTCGAGGGCCTTGCGGAGCTCTTCGTTCGGGGGCGGCGTGTCGGCGCGCGGGCGCTCGCTCGCGTCGGGCTTCGCGTCGGTCTCGGGCTTCTTGGTGTCGTCGTCGGCCATGTCGGTAGCCTGTACGCACGAGCCGCCCGAGGCCATTCGCGATCCGCACGGTCGTAAGGACGACGGAAACGAAGAGAGCCGCGGGGACGCCGCGGCTCTCGCCGACATCACAGGCGGGTCACTCCACGCTACGGCAGTAGCCGTCGACCCACTGGCCGTTCTCCTGGTGCGGCGCCACCCACTCGCGTCCCGCGCGGCAGGATCCCGTCTCGGGCGGACGCTGACGCCCACCGCACGCCGGCACCAGCATCGCGAGGCCCAGCACGCCCACCACCACGGTCATCCACACGGTCTTCGAGGTCATCACTCTCTCCTTCGAGGGCCGGACGCTACCGCGAGGCCCCCGCCCGGGCAACAGCCGCATGGCGCTCGCATGATGCTTCACGCGAAGCGCATCTCCTGGAGGTCGGGCCCCACCACGAGGCGCGCCTCCGTCTTGTCCTGGATCTCTCTCGCGCTCACGCCCGGGGCCACCTCGAGCAGGCGCAGCCCGTCGCTCGTCACGTCCATCACCGCCAGATCCGAGATGATGCGGTGCACGACGCGCTTGCCGGTGAGGGGCAACGTGCACGCGCGAAGGACCTTGCTCTGTCCCTCCTTGTTGCAGTGCTCCATCACCACGACGACACGCTTGGCGCCCGCGACGAGGTCCATCGCGCCGCCCATGCCCTTGACCATCTTGCCGGGGATCATCCAGTTGGCGAGATCGCCCTGCTCGCTCACCTCCATCGCGCCGAGGATGGCGAGATCGATGTGACCGCCGCGGATCATCGCGAACGACTCCGCGCTGTCGAAGAGCGACGCGCCGGGCAGCATCGTCACGGTCTGCTTGCCGGCGTTGATGAGGTCGGCGTCGACCTCGCCGTCGGCGGGGAAGGGGCCCACGCCGAGGATGCCGTTCTCGCTCTGGAGCATGACCTCGAAGCCGGCGGGGATGTAGTTGGCCACGAGCGTCGGGATGCCGATGCCGAGGTTCACGTAGAAGCCGTCGCGAAGCTCCTGGGCGGCGCGCATCGCGAGCTGATCACGAGTGAGGGGCATGTCGTCTCCTTGGCGTCAGCGGACGGTGCGGCGCTCGATGCGCTTCTCGTGCTTGCCCACGATCAGGCGGTGGACGTAGACGGCGGGGGTGTCGATCTCGTGCGGCTGGATCGTGCCGACCGGCACGATCTCCTCGACCTCGGCGATCGTGATGCGGCCGGCCATGGCCGCGAGCGGGTTGAAGTTCTTGGCCGCGAGCCGGTACTGCAGGTTACCGAAGCGGTCGGCGCGCCACGCCTTCACGATCGCGAAGTCGGTCGTGATCCCGCGCTCGAGCACGTAGTGCTTGCCGTCGAATTCGCGGGTCTCCTTGCCATCGGCCACGACGGTGCCGTAGCCGGTCGGTGTGAAGAAGCCGGCGATGCCCGCGCCACCGGCGCGGAGGCGCTCGGCGAGCGTTCCCTGCGGGGTGAGCTCGACCTCGAGCTCGCCGGAGAGGAACTGTCGCTCGAACTCCTTGTTCTCGCCGACGTAGCTCGAGACCATCTTCTTGATCTGCTTGTTCTTGAGCAGGATCCCGAGGCCGAAGTCGTCGACGCCGCAGTTGTTCGACACGAAGGTCAGGCCCTTGGGGCCACCCTCGGCGACGAAGCGCTCCGCGAGCGCCGCGATCGCGAGCTCCGGGATGCCGCAGAGACCGAAGCCGCCCGCGGCGATCGTCGCGCCGTCGGGGATGTCGCGCACCGCGTCGCGGGCGCTCGGGAGCACCTTGTCCATGCCGCGCGTCCTATCATCGCGACGCTGGCGACCGCAACGATCGCCGTTCGCTTCGTCACGCCGTCGCGGTCAGTCCATCTCGATGACGACCTTCGTCGGATCCTGCGGGTGAATGCGGATGGGGACCGTGGCGCCGGGCTGGAGGCGCATCTGGAGGTGCAGGGGCATGAGCATGTCCGTGCTCGCGTTCTGTGGGCCCTGCGGGCTCGCGTAGCTCACGACGAGCTTCATCAGCGGGACGCCGTTGATGCGCGTGCCGGTGCCGTTCATCTCACGGATCTGCCCCATCGCGGAGATGCCGTTCTGTCGGAGCCACGCGGCCTCGCGGCTCCGCTTGATCAGGCCGTAGCCGACCGCGCCCATGATGCCGAGGGGCAGGAGCGTGGAGACGCCCACGATGAAGCACACGAAGATCTCGGTGCCGCCGATCGCGAGGCCCGCCATGCCGCCGCCGGGCGTGTTCCCGAACATCGCCGGCAACGCGGCCATCGGGAGCATCGTCACCGCCGTGATGAACAGCGTGAAGACGACGGAGATCACGCCGACCACGATGAGGATCATGCCGGTGTTGCCGCCCGCCCGCGCGGCTGCGCCCTTGACGGCCACCTGCGTGTGCTGCGCGCTCGCCGCGGGGAGGCTGCCCGCGCAGAGGTGCAGGCCCGGGTACATGCGGGTGAAGTGCTCGAGGGCCTGGCGGCCGAACGCGTCGGAGCTCGCCATGCGACCGCGCAGCAGCGTCACGGCGCCGTTCATGTCGCCCAGGCGCTCGAGCGCGTCGGCCCGCAGGGCGGTCGCCGACTGATCGAGCGAGTCGGCGATCGGGATCTCCTCGTTCGTGCGGCCGAGGATGCCGAGCACGGCGCCGTAGTCGCTCCGCGCCGTGTCGATGAGCGCGCGCGCCACGCGGTAGTCCGAGTCGCTGCGCAGCTCGTCCGAGCGAGGATCGCAGCCCGAGAGCCACTGCTCGGCCGACAGGAGATCGCCCTCGCGCACCGCGTTGCGCGCGAGCATCGCGCGGAGGCAGTTCTGGTGGCGCTGCAGCACCACCACGTCGAGCGCCGTCTCGAGGAGGGCACGGATGCGCGCGAAGTCACCCTTGAGCGCGAGGTTGCTCGCGACGAGCACCGCGAGGAAGTAGAGCCGCTCGGAGGCTTCGGGGCTCTGCGTGTTCTTGACCTCGCGCCGCGTCGCCTGGAAGACGTCGAAGGCCTCGTTGAGCTTGTAGTCGGGCACCGAGTTGCCGGCGACGAGCGCCTGCAGGCTCGGCGGCGGGATCATCGGCTGCCCGTCCTGCATCCGCAGGCGACCGAGGCGCTCGGGCTCCGAGATGCCCTGCGCGTTGGGCTGGAACGTGTCGAGGCGCGGACGGACCGCGTTCGTGGCCTTGCAGTACGTGCACGCGATCGCGCCGCCCTGGACGGCCGTCTCCAGCGGCCCGCCGCAGTTCTCGCAGAAGATCACGCGGACCTGCGTCGTGAACATCGTCTTGGCCATCCGCTCGCTCCCGCTCAGGCCCACGTGCTCGTGGGCTCGTGCCATCTCTCGTAGTCGCTCGCGACCCCGCCCGCGTGCTCGTGCTCACGCCGCGCGCGATCTTCCCGCATTTCGCGCGTGCGGTCCCTGAAAAACAGCGCACGCCCCGCGAGCCGTCTCGTGGAGCGTGCGTTCCCGCGACCTCCGACGCCGCGCGATCGGCTGCCTCAGGCGCGTCCGAAGCTGGGCGTGCGGCGCTCGAGGAAGGCCTGCATGCCCTCCTTCTGGTCCTCGGTCTCGAAGCAGCCCGCGAAGCCCTCGATCTCGAGGCCGTTCGCGTCCTTGAGCAAGCGGCCCTCGCCCTCGCGCATGACCTTCTTGGCCTCGGCCACTGCGAGCGGGCCCATCGACGCGATCGTGCGCGCGGCGTTGCGCGCGGCCTCGAGCAGCTGCTCCGGCGCGAACACGCGGTTCACGAGCCCGATCCGCAGCGCCTCCTGCGCGTCGATCATCGCGCCCGTCATGACGAGCTCGCGCGCCATGGCGTTGCCCACGCGACGAAGCAGGCGCTGCGTGCCGCCGAAGCCGGGGATCACGCCGAGCTTCACCTCGGGCTGGCCGAACTTGGCCTTGTCGCTCGCGTAGATGAAGTCGCACGCGAGCGCGAGCTCGCAGCCGCCGCCGAGCGCGAACCCGTTGACGGCCGCGATCACGGGGATCGGGAGGTTCTCGAGCGCATCGAGCGCGGCGTGGCCCGCGCGCGCGAAGGCCCGCGCGTCCTCGAGGCGCATGTCGCGCATCTCGGCGATGTCGGCGCCCGCGACGAACGACTTGTCGCCCGTGCCCGTGACGATGAGCGCGTGGACGCCCGGCCGGTTCCACACCTCTTCGGCCGCGGTGGTGATCTCGGCGATGACCTGGCGGTTGAGCGCGTTGAGCTTGTCGGGGCGGTGGATCGTGAGGACCGAGAAGGGGCCCTCGTGCTCGAGCTTGGTGACGAGGCGTTCGCTGCTCATGGTGCTCACTTCGCGTCGTACTTGTAGAAGCCGCGGCCGGTCTTGCGCCCGAGCCAGCCCGCATCGACGTACTGCTTGAGGATCGGGGCCGCGCGGTACTTGTCGTCGCCGAGATCGCGGTGGAGCACCTCGGCGATGAAGAGGCAGGTGTCGAGGCCGATCAGGTCCGCGAGCGCCAGCGGGCCGAGCGGGTGGTTGAGGCCGAGCTTGGCGCCGTTGTCGATGTCCTCGGGCGTGCCGATGCCTTCCTGCAGGACGAAGCAGGCCTCGTTGAGGAACGGGATCAGCATGCGGTTCACGATGAAGCCGGGCATGTCCTTCGAGACCACCACCGTCTTGCCCATGCGCTCGGCGAGCGCCTTGGTCGCCGCGAAGGTCTCGTCGCTCGTCTGGAGCGCGCGGATGAGCTCGACGAGCTTCATGAGCGGCACGGGGTTCATGAAGTGCATGCCCACGACCTGCTCGGGGCGCTTGGTCACCGCCGCGAGCTTGGTGAGCGAGATGCTCGAGGTGTTGCTCGCGAGGATCGCGCCGGGCTTCATCGCCTCGTCGGCCATCGCGAAGATCTTCTTCTTGAGCTCGACGTTCTCCGTCGCCGCCTCGACCACGATGTCGCACTCCGCGAGGCGCGCGTAGTCGGCCACGGGCACGAGGCGCGCGAGCGTGGCGTCGGCGTCGTCCTTGGCGAGCTTGCCCTTCTCGACGAGCTTGCCGAGCTGCTTGCCGATCGCAGCCTTGCCCTTCTCGGCGAGCTCGAGCTTGGCGTCGAGGAGACGCACGTCCATGCCGGTCTGCGCGGCGACCTGCGCGATGCCCTGGCCCATCTGGCCCGCCCCGATGACTCCGAAGATGCGGATCTCGCTCACGTGAACCTCTCCGTTCGACGATTCGCCGCGGACCTACCGCCCTCGCAGGCGGGTTTCAAGCGCGCCCCTTTCGCCGCGTGCGGAATCGTGAGAGTTGTCGGGCTCGAGGTGTTCGATGAGCGCGCGTCGTCTCGTGGGTTCGCTGGGGTCGTGGCTGTCGTGGAGGCGCGCGTCGGGCGCGCTCGTCCTCGCGCTGGGCGCGTCGTGCGCAGGCTGCGGCGGAGGCGACCCCGTCGCCGATGCGGGCGTCGATGCGCCCACCGTCGCCGAGGACGCGCCCTCGGATGCGGGGGTGGACGCCGCGCGGGACGCAGCGCCGGAGGGGCCGCTCGTGCCCGCGCAGCTCTGCCCGGGCCCCGGCTGCGAGACCAACAGCGGCATGCTCGAGGCAGGCGCGAGCGCCGTGGCGTTCACCCCGGAGGCGGGAAGCTACGACCTCATCCTGGGCCCGGATGGAATGCCCGATGACGATCCGGACTACAGCCCCGCAGGCGACGGAGACTCGATCGAGGACACCAACGGCAACGGCCGCGACGATCCCGCATGGATCGCGGGCTTCGGCATGGGCCGCGGGGCCAACGGCGTGCGGAATGATCAATGGGCGCGCGCGCTCGCGCTGCGCAACGGCGACACGACGATCGTGTTCTGCGTGATCGACTCCGTCGGCTACATGATCAACCACATGGATCTCGTGCGGGCGATGGTCCCCGCCGAGCTCGGTGTCGACTACGTGTTCATGGCCGCCACGCACGTGCACGAGGCGCGTGACACGGTGGGCATCTGGGGCGCGGACGTCTCGTCGTCGGGGCTCGATCCGGACTTCATGCGGCTCGTGCAGGAGCGCGCTGCGCAGGCGATCCGCGAGGCCGTGGCGCGCCTCGCGCCGGCGCGCGTCGAGATGGTGAGCTTCCACCTGGGCGAGGTCGATCTCGATCCCGCGATGCCCGGTGTGCAGGCCGAGACACGCCGCTTCTTCGGCGACAACCGCGACCCGTACATCCTCGACGATCAGATCCGGATGATGCGCTTCGTGACCGCCGACGGCTCGATGGCGCCGAGCACGCCGCCGACGCCCGATGCCAGCGGCTCGCGCGCGCCCGCGGGGCAGAGCACCTCGACCATCGCGACGTGGATCAACTTCGCTGCGCACCCCGAGTACGAGGGCTCCGACCAGCGCCTGCTCTCTGGCGACATCGGCCACTGGGTGCGCACCACGATCGAGAACGGCGCCGACGGTCCCGACGCCGACACCGATCCTGACGTGCCTGGCGTGGGCGGCATCGCGCTCTTCTGGAACGGCGCGGTGGGCGTGCAGATCGGGCCCAACCACATCGAGCCCCAGGAGTGGGATGGGACGCCGGTGCCCGACGACTCGCCGGAGCAGTCGGAGAACGTGGGCTCTCACCTCGGCTACTGGGCGCTCCGCGCGCTCGACGGAAGCGGCGACTTCCCCGTGCGACGCACCGAGCTCGATGCGAGCGCGGTCCCCCTCTCGTTCCGTCGCGCGCGCTTCTTCGTGCGCATCCAGAACACCGCGTACCACATCGCGTTCCGCAGCGGTCTCTTCGACCGCGACGTCTACAACTACGATCCCGCACGGCCGATCAGCTTCACGCGCAACACGAACATCCCCGAGGCAGAGACCGAGCTCGCGGTGATCCGCATCGGTCCGGCGCAGCTCTTCACGATGCCGGGCGAGCTCGACCCCATGCTGTTCGTGGGCACCCGCGGCGATCGCGCGCACACGCCTCCGAGCTACAACGGCGGCGATCCGGTGGTCGCGTCGGCGGAGAATCCGCCCGAGATCCCGGCCGAAGAGATCCCGCACGTGCTCGAGCTGCGCGACACCGACGTCGACAGCGAGGACGTGTGGCTCCTGGGCCTCACCGACGACTTCCTCGGCTACTTCGTGCCCGACTTCGACTACGAGCTCAGCGCGGGCGTGCCGTTCCTGACCGAGGCGCCGGGGCACCACTACGAGGAGACGAATTCCATCGGCCCGGAGGGCTGGCCGCGGATCTGGGGCAAGCTCGAGGAGCTGGTCGGCTACACGCCCTGATCAAGAGGACGTGATGCGCTCGTGCCCTCGTGGCGAGCGCATCGCGGGTTCACGGCCGGTCGCTCACCAGCCGCGCGCGGCGAGCCTGCGGGGCGGCCGGAGGTGGCGGAAGCGTGCGTCTTCTTCGCGCCGACCTCGCGCGCGTGATGCGAAGGCCACGGCCTCTCCGCGGAGCGCCTCTTCGATCTCGGCGATCGAGAGGTAGAGCGCGTCGTCGGGCTGCTCGAGGATGCCCTCGTCCACGAGGCGCGCGCCGGCCTCGCACGCGCACGTGCGCAGGCGAAGGAGGCAGAGCGCCATGACGTCCGCGATCTCGCCCTTGGCCGTGGCGAGGCGATCGAAGAGGGAGAGCAGGCCGCGCACGAGGCCCTGCCGCGCGGGGCTCGTCACGCCTCGGGGGCCCATGGCGACGATCGCGTCGTGCGCGCGTCGACGGCGCTCTTCGGGATCTTCGGCGCGCGCGAGCTGATCGGCGGCCATGCAGAGCGAGGCGATGGAGCTCCCGTACGGGATGGGGCGCACGTCGAGCCCGAGCGGTCGCAGATCGGCGAGGCGCGTGCGGAGCTGATCCGCGTGCTCGTGCATGCGCGGAGGCACGACGCCTTGTGCGAGGGCAGCCAGACGCTCCGCGTCGTCGCGGCACGCCGCGATCGCCTCGCGCCCGAAGCGCGCGAGCTCTTCTTCGCGCCGGCGCCGCTCCTCGGGCGCGCGCACCGCGACGAGGTCGGCGATCACGTCCTCGGGGATCGTGCCGATCGTCGAGCGCATCACGTCGAGCGCCGCACCGGTCGCCCCGCGCGCACGATCGAGCCAGCGCTGCGGCTCGGCCACGAGCTCGCGTCGGAGGCGGAGCGCGCGCCCGAGCGAGGAGCTCGGCAGGCGCGCGACGTCGACCGCGTCGATCTCCACGCAGCGCTGCACGACGCCGGCGCGCAGGCTCCGCGCCTCTCCGAGCGGCTCGGTCGCGTCGAGGGCCACCTCGGCTGCGCGGCGTGTGGCGGCCACCAGCGAGGGCCGCGGCGCATCGGAGCTGCTCCGCGCGTCGCTCACCCGTCGATACGCGCGCGCGAAGACGCGCAGCACGCCTCCCTCGGTGTCTTTCTCGAGCGCCAGCGCGAGCGCGTCGACCGCGAGCGGCGCGATCGGTCCCTCGTCTCGCGAGAGGATCGAGATGAGCCGATACGGGGCGGGAAGGTAGGCAGGGACGGGGACGACGCGGCTCGCGCCGGTGCATGCGAGCGCGCGTCCGTCGCGAGAGAGCTCGAGTGTCACCGGCGTCCCGAGCGCGTGCTCGGCGCGATCGCAGAGCGTGGTGGCCTGATCGATCACGTCGAAGGCCCAGTCGTGCTCTTGCCCCTCCATCGGCCTCATGGAGGCCCGCTCGATCACGAGGCGATCCTCGCCTGCGGGGCTCGACACGACCATCACGTCGGGGCAGCCGTCGGCCGGATCGCAGCTCGAGATCCGCAGGAGCGGCGGGCTCCCCGAGAAGCGGAGGCCCGCCGCCTCGAGCTCGGCGCGGACGACCCCCTCGTCGTGGGGCAGCTGGGGCGAGACGACGCTCACCCGCGCAGCCTCGCCCACCTGCTCGCGGGACACAAGAACGCGCACGCGCTTGCCGCGACGGTAACGGGTGGGCTCGCGAAGGGCCCGACAAACGCAGACGCGCGACCGCCGAAGCGATCGCGCGTGAGGCTCGAGCACGACGACGCGGACGGGCCGCGTCGGTTCAGCTCTTCTTCTGGCCCTTCTTCGAGGCGCGGACGGCGTCGAGGAGGCGGGGCGTCGGCCACTTCTCGAGGCGCGTCTTGAAGCCCGCGTCCTTCTCGCGCTTCTCCGCCTTGAGGAGCGCGTCGATGAGGCCCGCGCGCGAGCCGAAGCTCTTCTTGACCTCGGACAGGAGGTCGTGGAGGTGGAGGAGCTTCTTGTTCGAGACGCTGTCGAGGCCCTTGTCCTCGCTGACGCGACCCAGCCAGAGCTCGTCCGTCGCGAGCGCCTGAACGGCCTTCACGAGTCCGGCCTTGTCGGTGAAACGCTCCTTGACCTGGGCGAGCGGCGAGCTCTTCATGACGAATCTCCTGCGAAAAACACGGTCCGATCCGAAGGGACCGGGGAAAGGGCGCGGTTTCTAGCAAGGGGCGCGGGGGGACGCAAGACACGCCTCGCCGCGAGCGCCCCAGGGTGGATCCCTCGAGCTCCACGCGCGGCTCACATGGCACGCCTTCGGTGTAACGTCGCGCCCGATGTCGGCCGAGCTCGTCCACCTCCACGTCCACTCCGAGTTCTCGATGCTGGACGGGGCGATCCGGCTGAAGAAGCTCGCGCAGCGCGCCGCCGCGCTCGGCCAGAAGGCCGTGGCCCTGACCGACCACGGCAACATGCACGGCACGCTGCAATTCGTGAACGCGTGCAAGGACGCCGGCGTCAAGCCGATCGTCGGCTGCGAGGTCAACCTCGTCACCGGCTCGCGCAAGGACACGGCGCCGCGCCAGCACACGCACCTCGTGCTCCTCGCAGAGAACATGGAGGGCTACGCGAACCTCTCGCGCATCGTGAGCCTCGGCTGGGTCGACGGCATGCACGACGGAACGCCGTGCGTGGACCTCGAGCTGCTCGAGCAGAACCGCGCGGGCCTCCTCGCCACGACCGCGTGCATGGGCGGCTGGGTGGCGCAGGAGATCCTCCTCAAGGGCGAGGAGGCGGGGCGAAACGCGCTCGGTCGCCTCTCGGACGTGATGGGGAAGGGCAACCTCTTCGTCGAGCTCCAGGACCACGGCTTTCCCGAGCAGGAGGCGCTCAACGAGATCCTCGCCTCGATGGCGAAGTCGATGGACCTGCCCGTCGTGGCGACCAACGACTGCCACTACCTCGAGCAGAAGGAAGCGCGCGCGCAGATCGTGCTCCAGTGCATCGGCGCGAGCCGGCAGCTCGTGGACATGGAGCGCGCGCACCACGGCTCGAGCGAGATGTTCCTCAAGAGCGCCGAGGAGATGGCGCAGCGCTTCTCCGCGTACCCGGAGGCGCTCTCGAACACGCTCCTCGTGGCCGAGCGCTGTGGCGGCAACGTCAACCCCAAGCACAAGCCGAAGCTCCCGCGCTTCTCGGTGCCCGAGGGCGTCACCGAGGCGGAGTGGATGGCCACGCTCGCGCGCGAGGGCCTCGAGGCGCGCTTCGCGGAGATCCAGAAGACGGGTCGCGCGATCGATCACGACAAGTACCGCGCGCGCCTCGACTTCGAGACCCAGACCATCGTGTCGATGGGCTTCCCCGGCTACTTCCTCATCGTCCAGGACTTCATCAACTGGGCGAAGAAGAACGACGTGCCGGTGGGTCCGGGCCGTGGCTCGGGTGCGGGCTCGATCGTCGCGTACTCGCTGCGCATCACGGATCTCGATCCCATCGAGCACGGCCTCCTCTTCGAGCGCTTCCTCAACCCCGAGCGCGTGTCCATGCCCGACTTCGACGTCGACTTCTGCATGGATCGACGCGACCGCGTGATCGAGTACGTGCGCGGCAAGTACGGCCACGACTCCGTCGGTCAGATCGCGACCTTCCACCAGCTCAAGAGCCGCAGCGTCGTGAAGGACGTGGGCCGTGCCTTCGGCATGCAGCCCGCGGACACGAACCGGATCGCGTCGATGGTCCCCGAGCCGGTGCAGGGAAAGACCGTCTCCATCGCCAAGGCCATGGAGCAGGAGCCCAAGCTCAAGGCGACCTACGACGAAGAGGCGCCCATCAAGGAGCTCCTCGACACGGCGATGACGCTCGAGGATCTGAACCGCCACGCGGGCATGCACGCGGCGGGCATCGTGATCAGCGAGGGCGCGCTCTGGAACCACGTGCCCGTGTTCTGCCCCGAGCCCGGCGTGCTCGTGACGCAGTACCACAAGGACGACGTCGAGTACGCGGGCCTGGTCAAGTTCGACTTCCTCGGCCTCAAGACGCTGACCGTGATCGATCTCGCGGTGCGCCTGATCGACAAGCGCCCCGATCGACCCAAGCGCGCCGACGGAACGGTCGAGCCGTTCGATCTCAACGCGATCCCGATGGACGACAAGGCGACCTTCGCGCTCCTCCAATCGGGCGAGACGACGAACGTCTTCCAGCTCGAGTCGCAGGGCATGCAGGGCCTCTTCAAGAAGCTCCGCCCCGACTGCTTCGCCGACATCGTCGCGGCCGTCGCGCTCTATCGCCCCGGTCCCCTCGAGACGGGCATGGTCGACGACTTCGTGCAGCGAAAGCACGGACGGGTGAAGGTCGCGTACCCGCACCCCGCGCTCGAGAACGCCCTGAGGGAGACGTACGGCGTCATCGTGTACCAGGAGCAGGTGATGGAGATCGCCCGCACGCTCGCGGGCTACTCGCTCGGAGGCGCCGATCTGCTGCGCCGCGCGATGGGCAAGAAGAAGGCCGAGGAGATGGCCAAGCAGCGCGGCACCTTCGTCGACGGCGCGGTGCAGCTCGGCCACGACGGCGGCAAGGCCGGCGAGATCTTCGACCTCGTCGAGAAGTTCGCGGGCTACGGCTTCAACAAGTCGCACTCGGCCGCGTACGCGCTCATCACGTACCAGACCGCGTTCCTGAAGGCGCATTTTCCCGCGGAATTCGTGTGTGCGACGCTCTCGGCCGACAAGGAGAAGATCGAGAAGGTCGTGCGCACCGTGGCCGAGGCCAAGGCCATGGGCATCACGGTGCTGCCGCCGGACGTGAACGAGTCGCAGATCGACTTCGCGGTCGTCTACGACGTGGACGGCGGGCGCACCAAGGGCACCAAGCGCAGGCCCGACAAGCCCGTGTCGATGGGCGGCGTGATGCGCGATCCGGCCGAGCCGAGGATTCGCTTCGGCCTCGGCGGCGTGAAGGGCATCGGCTCGGCGGCGCTCGAGTCGGTGTTCGAGTCACGCTCCGCGGGCAGTGCGGGGGGTGAGGGCGCCCTCGAGCAGCGCTTCCTCGATCTCTTCGACTTCTGCTCGCGCGTGGACATGCGGCGCGTGAACAAGAGCGTGATCGAGGCGCTCGTGCAGTCAGGCGCGTTCGACGCAGCACACGAGAAGGCGGCGGTGTCGCGCGCGCAGGCCTTCGCGGCGATCGAGGCAGCGATCGAGCGCGGCAAGCGCGACTCGGCCGAGCGCGCGAGCGGTCAGACGAACCTCTTCGGGCTCTTCGACGCGGGGGCCGCGAGCGGCAGCAAGAAGTCCAACGCGGGCACCTTCCCGGCGATCGCGCCGTGGGACCTGCGCGAGCTCCTCGGTCGCGAGAAGAACGCGCTCGGCTTCTACGTCTCGGGCCACCCGCTGGATCGCTACAAGACCGAGCTCGCGCGCTTCGGCAACGCGTCGACCGCGTCGATCGACAGCAAGGACGACGGCGCGCAGGTGAAGATCGGCGGCACGGTGGAGGGCCTGCGCGAGCGGCCCACGCGCACGGGCGGCAAGATCGGCTTCTTCTCGCTCGAGGATGCGAGCGGACGCATCGAAGTCATCGTGCGCGACCGTGTGCTCGAGGCGAACCGCGAGGTGCTCGAGGCCGCGAGCAAGAACAACGAGCCCGTGTTCGTGGAGGCCACGGTGCGCTTCGAGCGCGACCGCAACGGTGGCGAAGAGGAGAGCGCGGCGCAGGCCGAGCCCAAGCTGGTGCTCGACGCGATCAAGCCGCTCGCGCAGGCCCTGCGTGAGAAGACCAAGAGCGTGCGCGTGAGCGTCACCGTGGAGAAGGTGGATCGCAAGAAGCTCACGGCGCTCCGCGAGGCGCTCGGCCAGCACCCCGGCCCGTGTCCCGTGTCGCTCGAACTGAGGAGCGTCGAGCGCTGGGTCGTGAGCGTCGCGCAGACGGGCCTCACGGTGGAGCCCAGCGACGCCCTCCTCGCGAACCTCGAGCGCTTGTTCGGAGAGAAGATCGTCGAGCTCCGATGAAGCTCGGGTGAGGCGAGCCGCGGTACGCGATGTGCGTCCGTGTCATGCGTGCTCTTGGACACAGCGCGAACGGACGATCAACGTACGCGACCGAGCGGTGTGCCTGCGGGCGCGAAGGACACGAGGGCCTGACCGTCGGTGTCGAGCCCCAGATCGCTCAGCGCTTGCGGTGACAGGTCGATCACGCGGCGCGTGGAGGTGTTCGGGCCCCAGTCCACGGGCCGCACCACCACGGCCGCGCCGGTGGCGGGGTTCACGACGAGGATGCGTGCGTCGCGCCACCAGCGCGTGCCGTTGGGCGAGTACGACCAGCGCATCGCCGCGTAGTAGTAGTCCGCGGGACGCGACCGGAGCGTGGCTGCGTCCGGGCTGAGCGGGCTGTTGAGCGAGCGGAGGCGCTCGCCACTCACGGCGCCGGTCTCGGTGGTCGTGACCCCCGTGTCGCGGGGGCCACCGAACCAGCTCACGCGACCGCGCACGAAGCTCGCGCCCTCGAAGGTCTCGACGTTGCCGTAGGGCTCGGTGGAGAGGCCGAGGGCGCCGCGCAGCGTCGCGTTCGCGAGGCCCGCGCGCGGGATCTCGGAGCCGCTCAGCGTGAGCCCGGCCGACGGCAAGCCGGACGGCACGGGCGAGGGCGCAGGCTCGCTGCTCAGCCCGCAGCCGCTCGTGCCGGTCTCTTCGACGCAGAAGCAAGTGCCACATCCGCTCGCGCGCGCCCGCCACGTGCCGTCGCAGCACTGGTAGGACGCGGAGCACGCGGTGTTCGCGTAGCTTCCGCCGAAGCTGTGTGCGCAGCTCGCGCCCGCGGGAGGTCCCGAGGGTGCGGGCGTGGGCGCCGGATCGCTCGGTGCCGGATCGCTCGGTGCCGGATCGCTCGGTGGAGGGGTGGGATCGGTGGGCGAGGTCGCGGTGCAGCCGATGGCGCCGTTGGTCTCCGTGCACGTGCACGCGCCGCAGCCTGGGCTCCGCGCGTGCCATGCGCCGTCGCAGCACTGGTAGGTCTCCGAGCAGGCGCCTGCGGCGTAGACACCGCCCAGGCTGTGGCGACAGACGCTGGGCCCGGTCGGGGGCGGATCCGGCACGACGGGCGGAGGCGCATCGCCGCCGAGGCGCGAGCGCTGCCCGATCGCGACGATGTCGACGATGCGCGCGTAGAGATCGTCGCCGGGGCACGTCGTCGACACCTGATCTCGGTGACCGCGTACGTTGCTCGAGGAGATGGTGATTCCGTAGAGGTCACCGAGCGTTCCCACGAGCCGACCTGCGGACTCGATCATCGCATCGGTGAGCGTGGTGGGCGTCGCGCACTCACGTCGATCGAAGCAGCCGATGAACGCGATGCCCAGGTTTCCAGGGTTGTTGTCGCGCACGTGTGCGCCGAGCAGCTCCACGGGTCGCCCCTCGTACACGCGGCCGTCTGCGCCGATGAGGAAGTGGTAGCCGACGTCGCACCAGCCCTTGCTCTGGTGATAGCTCTGCACGCCGCGGAGCTGACGCGCAGGGTCGACAGCCCCTCCTTCGGTGTGGTGGATGGAGATGCGGCGACGCACACCGTCGCGCGTGGTGCACGTGCCGCGGCGAGCGCCCCACTCCTCGCGCGTCACGATGCCGAGGCCCGTGAGCTCGGCCCGCAGCGCGCTGCGCGTGACGCCCGTCTCGGTCGCCGGTGCGGTCTCCTCGAGGAGCGCGGGGTCGGAGCCGCTGAACCGGAGATCCGCGATCGCCTCGAGCTCGCGCTCGGGCACGCGCAGCTCGATGCCGTCGACCTCGAGGCCCAGATCGACGGTCGCCACGCGCGCCTCGCCGTCCTCGAAGTAGCTCGTGAGCGGCAGCCAGTCGGTCACGGGCAGACCCGAGAGATCGCCCCGGGCCTCGAGCGCGGCGAGGTGCGCGTCGGCCGAGATCAGCGTGAGCAGCGCGCTCACCCGGGTCGCGCCGTCGGCGGCATCGAGCGGAGGGGCGACCGCCCAGCCGTCCTGGCGCACCCACTCCGTGCCAATCGTGCTCGCCGTGG
>JAIBCE010000519.1 GCA_019694315.1 Sandaracinaceae bacterium | reverse complement strand
ACACGTGCGCGTCGGCCACGATGATCACGCCCGGCACGTACTCCGGCACGACCGCGGGCGCTGCGAACGACTACGCCGGCACGGGCTGCGCGGGCGGCGCGGGCCTCGACGTCGTGTACGCGCTCGTCGCGGGCGCCGGCCAGCGCGCCACCGTGAGCGTCACCTCGCGGAGCACCTTCGACTCGTCGATCGACCTACTCGCGGGCCCTGCGGCCACGTGCGGCGGCGCTCCGCTCACCTGCCTCGCGAGCGACGACAGCTCCGGCACCGACGTGGCGGAGTGGCTCAACACGACGGGCGCAGCGACGACGATCTACGCCGTGGTCGACTCCGCGACGGCGGGAGCTGCGGGCCTCTTCGATCTCGAGGCCGTCGTCGAGACGCCGCCCGCGGGAGATGCGTGCATCTCCGCGGAGCGCATCACGCCATCGACCGTCGCAGGCACGGTCGTGGGCTTCCGCAACGACTTCGGCAGCGGAACCATGTGCTCCGGCACCTCGGGCGCCGATCGCGTGTACGTCGTGAGCGTGGGCGCGGCCCAGACGCTCACCGCCGACGTGACCAGCGCGGACGGAACGTTCGATCCGTCGATCAGCCTCCAGACCGACTGCGCGGCGAGCCCGCGCGTGTGCGTCGCGGGCAACGACACGGGCAGCGCATCCGCGGTGAACACGGTCACGTACACGAACAGCGGGACCGCGGCGCAGGACGTGTTCATCGTGATCGACACCTACAGCACCACGACGACGGGCACCTTCACGATGCACGTCTCGCTCGCGCCCTGACACAGCCTCGAGGGCTGCCGCGGGGGCGCGTCAGCGCGCTGGCGACCATCCGAGCCAGCCGAGCTGCGGCAGCGGCACGGCTGGCTCGATCGTTCCGTCTGCGCCCACGACGCCGCGTCCGAAGGTCGCGAGCTCGCCCTCGGGCACCGTCGAGCCATCCGCGAGGCGCGTGTCGAGGCCACCGATCACGAAGAGATCCACGCTCGTGCCGGCCGTGAGGCCCGTGCTCGCGATGCGAAACGGGAGCTCGAGGCGAGACTGCTCGGGGGTGATCGCGACGAGGCCGGCGAGCGCGCGCGCCTCGGGCACGCACGAGCGCGCAGGGTCGATCGCGAGCGCGCCGAGGCGCATGTACTCGGCGACACCGCCCGCCTCCGTGGGCGAGATCTCGATCACCACGGGGCCGAGATCCACCTCGCGTCGGCTCGCGGGATCGCCGGCCGCCGGGAGCGTGGGCGCGCTCGCGATCTCGGCGAGCTCGATCGGCGCCGCGAGCGAGAGCGTCCCGTCCGACGATGGCGCGAGATCGAGTGGGCAGTACGTGACCGCGTAGGGTCCTCGGGTCACGAGCACTCGCAGGACCGCCTCGTCCATGCAGCGCACGTCCGGCGGCACCGTGATGCGAAAGTCGCCTCGTTCATCGGTGAACGGCGGCGAGAGGCAGACGAGGCGCGCGTCGGGATGCAGGCGCGCGCAGAGCTGAGGCCGTGCGCTCGGCACGGCCGAGCCGCTCAGATCGGTCACACGCCCCGCCACCACGTCGATGGCGTGGGCCTCGCACGGCGGAAGCGGGGCATCGAGCGCGGCATCGACGCTGGCGTCGTCGTCGAGGACGCTCGCGTCGAGCTCGCTCGCGTCGATCGCAGGCTCGGGGGACGGGCAGCCCGCGAGGACCACGGCCTCCGACGCCCACGCCGCCGTGAGCGCTGCGCGGAACGCGAGCCCGATCGGCGTGGCGGCTCGTGTGTCGAGGGGCACGCAGCGATCCTCGCATCTTTGCTACGCTGGTGGCCATGCGGAGCACGCCGTCTCGCGCTGCATGGGTCTTCGTGACGACGACGCTCGCTGCGGGCTGCGCGCAGCCCGTCGTCGAAGAGCCCGATGCGTTCCGAGTGCGACGCGACGCCGCGAGCGATGCGATCGAGCTCGACGCGGGCCCTCCGGCCCTGTGCCCTCCCGCGCCTCCCTACGGCACGCAGGTCGGCGACGTCCTCTCGGACTTCACGGTCTACGACTGCGCCGGCACGCCGATCCAGCTCCACAGCCTGTGCGAGACGGACGTGGTGTGGATGTGGGAGCTGGCGGAGTGGTGCAGCCCGTGTCGCCGCTTCGCGGAGTCGTACTACGACGACATCGAGTCGCACTACGAGAGCGCCTACGGCGAGCGCTTCGCGGGCCTCGCGATCATCACGGCCGACGATCAGCTGAACCTCCCGAACGAGGCCATCTGCGCCGAGCTGCGCGATCGCTACGGCATCGACTCGCCGCTCTACTTCGATCCGACGGGACGCTTCCGCGACCTCATCGGCCCCGGCTACTCGAACGACGTGCACGTGATCCTGACCCGGGGCATGCGCATCGAGTGGGCGATGCAGTTCGGGGGCGAGTTCGTGAACCGCCGCATCCAGGAGACGTTCGACGCGCTCGACTCGGACGGCGGCATCCCCGACGCCAGCCTCGACCTCGACGCCGGCCCCCTCGACGACGTGACGACGACCGTCGACGACGCAGGCGCCAGCGACGACGCCGGCCCCTCCGACGACGCGACCGCGACCGACGACGCCCGCTAACGGACGGTCGCCGGCTTCCCTCTGCCCAGCACCTCGGTCACGTCCCGCCAACGGACCCATCTCGGCTCAGGTCGACCGCTGGCGACCAGCGTGAGCAGCTCGATCACCTGGGCCCGCGTGAACCACTCGTCCCGCAAGAGGGGAATGCGACTCCCTCCGAAGCTCAGCTCCGTACCGTCCTCGAAGGGCACGACGGGAATATCCTGGTGGGCTCGCCAGTGGCACTCACCTTCGCGCTTCTCCAGCATCATCCCGCCACCGCCGCCCGCGACTTGGTAGTAGCGGTCGGCCGCGAACGACAGGATCGCGAAAGCGGAAGGCCCTTGCGGGCGAAGCCTCCGCAGCTCCTGCGCAATTCGCCTCGGTGTCGCCGGGGCTCCATCACCTCCCTCGCGGGTCAACTCGGGTCTTGTCATGGCTTGGTCTCTGGCCGTCGGACGCGAAGATGCTGTCCGCAGGTGGCTCGATCGAGCCCGTCGGACATCCAGCCCGTTCGAGGGGTGGCGTCAAAGTGCCCGCAGGAGGCCAGCGTTCTCGGGGAGTTGCGAGGCATGGAGTGACCCTGGGGAGGAGGAGCGGAAGCTGGGGTCACGGCGCGGGACGGGAGAAATCCAGCTCCACTCCACATCGAATTCCATCTCGGTCCATCCACTCGTATACCGAATAACGACCATCGCCGGAGTGAGGACGAAGGAGGAGGAAGTCGCAGCCGCCAACACGGACGCTCACGACCGCATCCGAGACCGACAGGGCATCGTAGTACTGCTGCATCCCTTCGTCGCCAAGAGACTCGAAGGCAGCCTCCGCCCTGGCGCGATCGCAGACGCACACCTGAGCGAAGTCGACGCCAAACTCACCAAGCTTCGCCCCGCGCGTCCCGGGTCGCGAGGCAATCCTCACAACGCGAATGCCGCCGTCTCCTCCGAGCCCCAGCTCCACCTGCTGCACGCCGGACTCGAAGCGCACGATCACCGCATCGTCGAAGAAGAAGCTGGAGTCCGAGATCGACACCTGTCCAGAGGGGAACCGCGCCGAGCCGATTGCCTGAAGAGACAACTTCTCCTCACTCGATTTGATAGACATAGCGCATGAACTCCCGAAAATACCCGGCCTGAACATCGTCGGCACTCCCGCGGCCTCGAACATCCGGCAGGCCAGAGCTTGCATCTCAGAGGCGGACACCGTTGTCCATGGCACAGATCCACGCGCCCAGCCCCGCTCAGCTCTCCATCTGCGCGATGGCCGCGCCCGCCGCGGTCACCTCTTCTCGCTTCTCTTGGCACTCTTGGTCATGGCGGCTCCTTCTTGGGAAAGCACCCCGAGCTTCTTCAGGGCCGAGTGGAGCCGCCTCTCCAAATTTCAGCAGACCGCCGGGCTACGCCCCGGCGGAACCCGCGCCCCAGTTTCATCGCTGCCCCGAACCCTCAGATCTCTTCGGCTCGCAGCGACAGAACCAACTCAGGTGGGCAGTCGCGCCGGGAGTGCCTCTCATCCTGATCATGCGACATGGATTTCCAGCGATGGCTTGGTGAGGGCGAGCTGACACGCGCGGTCCCATCGATCGCTGAGCAGGTGCGCGCGCATCGTGATCACCCGGCCACCACTCTGGTCCTTCCATCGTGCGCCACTGCGCTTCATGCGCAGAGCGAACAGGTGATCGACGTCAACTAGAATTGCCGGTCGACGACAACTACTTCTGCCGGTCATCGCCAGGTTGGTGATGTCCATCTGCCGGGGCTCGTAGTTGTCGTTGAGCCTGCGGCAGTTGTCGTTGGCGAA
>JAIBCE010000518.1 GCA_019694315.1 Sandaracinaceae bacterium | reverse complement strand
AGCGGCGGCAGGGCCATCGTCCGCGGCTCCGCGGGTGTGTGCGAGCCCGCGAAGTACCAGCCTGCCACCCCGAGCGCGCCGAGCAGCCCCACGACCGCCACGCCCCCCACGAGGACCCAGCGCGTCATCGACGACGACGCAGGCGGTGGGCTCGGCGGAGGTGCGATCCACGGCGCGAGCGTCGGCTCGAGCGGTACCGTCGTGGGCGCAGGCCCCACGTAGCCACCCCCCGTTTGGCCCCCCGCGGTGTAACCCGCCGCGTAGCCGCCCGACACCGTTCCGTCGGGCCGAGCCCCAGCCACTCCCGAGGGCGGTGCCACGATCTCGCGCGTCGCGGCGTTGTCGTGCATGGGCCACGGCAGCGCGATCTCGGTGGCCGTCGGATCCTTGCCCGGGCCACTCGCTACGGGGCCGGGCACGCCGGGCACGGCAGGCACGCTGGGCACGGCAGGCGCGCCGGGCAAGGCAGGCACGCCGGGCGTTGCCACCGCGCCCGGGCTCGACCCACCCGTCGCGCGTCGCACGCGCGAGAGCGACGAGGGCGACTGCGCGCGCAGCCCTTCCTCGAGCTTCATCAACGACTCGCCGCCGTGCTCGCGGACGATGGTGCCCACCGCCGCGGTGCCCGCGAGCCGGAGCGCGTCGCGGAGCTCCTCGGCGAAGTCGCCCGCCGACGGCGTGCGCTGCGAGAGATCGCGCTCGAGCGCGTGCGCCACGGCGTCGGCCAGCGCCGCCGGCACGTCCGAGCGGATCGCATCGAGCCGCGGCACGGGCATCCCCATCACGAAGTCGAGCGTCTGCGCCGGGTTGTCTCCTGCGAAGAGGCGCCGACCCGCGAGCGTCTCCCACGCCACGATGCCGAGCGCGAACACGTCGGTGCGGCGATCGATCTCGCGTCCCTTCACCTGCTCGGGCGCGAAGTAGCCGAGCTTGCCCTTCACCTCGCCGCTCTGCGTCTGGGTCGCCCGCTCGAGCGCGCGCGCCACGCCGAAGTCCGTGATGCGCACGCGCCCCGACACGTCCACGAGGATGTTCTGCGGCGAGACGTCGCGGTGCACGATCTGGAGCGGCTGCCCGTACATCGTGCGCGCCTCGTGCGCGTCGTGCAGGCCCATCGCGGCCTGCGAGAGGATGTCCACCGCGACCGCCACGGGGAACTGCGCGCGCTTGCGGAGCACCGCGCGGATGAGCGCCGAGAGCGACACGCCCACGACGAGCTCCATCACGAGGTAGAGCGACTCGTCCTCGGCACGGCCGAGGTCGAGCGTCTGCACCACGTGCGGGCTCGAGATGTGCGCAGCGAGCCTCCCCTCGTCGAGGAACATCTGCACGAAGCGCTCGTCCTCGGCGAGCGTCGGGAGCATGCGCTTGAGGGCGACGGGCTTCTCGAAGCCACCCTCGCCCACCATGCGGGCCGCGTACACCTCCGCCATGCCGCCGGCCGCGATGCGGAAGAGCACCTCGTAGCGCCCGAAGCGCAGCGTGGAGCCCGGCTCTCGCGCGGAGTAGGACAAGCTCTTGGACTCTATCATCTCGGCGGTTCCCTCCCAAGTCGGAGGTGACGTAGGCTCGTCCCGATGAGAGCCGTCTCGAGCCACGCAGCTTGGCGCGAGCCCCTGTACGCCGGCACCGCCTGCCTGCTCGCGCTGGCGACGGTGACGAGCGCAGCGACGCCTGCCGACGCGCAGCGGCGCCGCACGCGCCGTCCGCCTCAGCGCGACGACACGGCGCAGGAGAGCCCCGCGGAGCGCTCTGCGCCGCCCCCCGAGGAGGGCGGTGGCGCGAGGCAGCTCAGCGACGCTGATCGCGCCCAGGCACGCGCGCTCTTCCAGGCGGGCGCCGCCGCGGTCGAAGCGGGCCGCTGGGCCGACGCGGTGTCGAGCTTCCGCAGCGCCTACGAGCTCACCGGCGCCGCGAGCGCGCTCTTCAACACGGGCTTCGCGCTCCGCGCGCTCGGTCGCTATCGAGAAGCGCGCGACGCGTTCGTGGAGCTCGCCACGCTGACGAACGTGTCGGACACGATGAGGGCGCAGAGCGAGGAGCTGCTCGCCGAGGTGCGCATGCGCATCGCCCGCGTGCGGCTGGGCGGGCTCGAGGCCGAGCTGCGCTACGGCGTTCGTCTCGACGGCGTGGGCGTGGAGGACGAGGGCACGCGCCCGCTGATGCTCGAGGCCGACCCCGGCACGCACGCGGTCGACGTGACGCTGACGGGCTACGAGCCGTTCACCTGGAGCGGTCAGCTCGGCGATGGCGCGCTGCTCGACGTGCCCGTCTCGCTCGTCGAGGTTCAGGGCGGCGGCGGTGGCGGCGGCGGCGTGGTGGAAGAGGCTTGGTTCTGGCTGCTCATCGGCGGCGTGGTCCTCGCGGGCGCCGGCGTGGTCACGTACTTCGTGCTCGACGATCAGGCGCAGCTGCGCGGCCAGAGCGATCACGTCGTTCGGCTCTGAGCAAGAGCCTCCAGCCCGCGAGCTCGATCAGTGCATCACGGACCGCGTGTGATTCGGGTGCAGCTCAGCCCCGATCCGTCGGTGCGCGGATCCGGCTCCCCTGCTGACGCGGGGTGATCTGCACCCGAGTGAATCGTGGGCTCTACGGCAACCACCCAGTGAGGCTGCGTTCGCAAACCTGGGAGAAGGTCAGTCGCACGCTGCTCGCGCCGTTGCGACGATGAGTGCGCGCTCTGGATCACCAGTCCTACGAGCCTTGCCTTCGTGGTGCGGCGCGTGAGGATCGAGCGGGGCGTCAGGGGCAGTCGGTGCCCGGGAGCGCGCAGATCGTGTCGCAGATGCAGATGTTGGCGCCCATGCAGGTCGTGCCGTTGATGCACGAGCCGGCGTGGCAGTACTCGTCGCCGCAGTGCAGGTTGCAGGTGGTGCCTTCAGGCGCGACGTCGTCGGGGGGGCAGTCGGTGCGCGTGCCGTCGCAGTACTCGGCTGCGTCGCACACGAACATCGCGTTGCGGCACATCGTGCCGGGCGGCCTCACCTCGTCACGCGGGCAGGCCGCGCTCGTGCCGTCACACGTCTCGGCGCCGTCACAGAGACCGGCGACCGCACGACAGACCGTGCCCGCCACCCGCACGACATCGGCTGGACAGGTCGCGCTCGAGCCCGTGCAGCTCTCGGCCACGTCGCAGCCGCCGGGCACCGCCGCACGACACACCACGTCGGAGGCTCGGAAGCCGTCGGCCGGACAGCTCGCGCTCGAGCCCGTGCACGTCTCGGCCACGTCGCAGCCGCCCGGCGCAGCGGCGCGACACACCATCGAGGACGACGCGAAGCCGTCGGCCGGACAGCTCGCGCTCGAGCCCGTGCACGTCTCGGCCACGTCGCAACCACCCATGCCCGCCACGCGACACACCGTCGAGGACGACGCGAAGCCGTCGGCGGGGCAGGTGGCGCTCGAGCCCGTGCAGCTCTCGGCCACGTCGCAGCCGCCGGGGGCCGCCATGCGGCACTGCGTGCCCGCAGCCACGAAGCCATCCGTGGGACAGCCAGGCCCCGTGCCGTTGCAGCTCTCGGCCACGTCGCAGCCGCCCGGCATCGCCGCGCGGCACACGCCCGAGGTCAGGTAGCCGTTCGCGGGGCACGTCGGCGAGGCGCCGTCGCAGGCCTCCACCGCGTCGCACACGCCCATCGGCGCGCGACAGGTCGTGCCCGCGGGTGCCACGTCGTCGGCCGGACAGACGGGGCTCGAGCCACTGCACCGATCGGCCACGTCGCAGCCGCTGGGGCTCGCAGGCCGACACACCGTGCTCGCGCTGACGAAGCCGTTCGCTGGGCAGTCGTCGCTCGACCCCGTGCACGTCTCGGCCACGTCGCAGCCGCCGGCGATCGCGGCGCGACAGACGAAGCTCGCAGGCTCGCGCGCATCGGAAGGACAATCGGGGCTCGACCCCGTGCAGCTCTCGGCCACGTCGCACACACCGCGCTGCGCGCGGCACTCGCGGGCGGGCGAGGCGAAGCCGTCCGCGGGACACGACGTGCTCCCACCGCAGGTCTCCTCCACGTCGCATGCACCACGCGACGCGCGGCACACCGTCGAGGCCGGCGCGGCGCCCGAAGCCACGCAGCGAGGGGTGCCGGTGCACTGCATCGATCCGACCTCGCACGGGTTGCCCGTCGCGCACGGGGCGCCGGGCACGCACGACGTGGAGCAACCGCCGAGCCCATCGCACGACCCGCCGCTGCACGTGGTGCCGGTGGGCGCGAAGGCATCGGGCGGACAGTCCGCGCCGCCGGTCGAGCAGCTCTCGGCCACGTCGCACGTCCCGCTCGCGGCACGACACACGTGCGCCGCGTCATGGAGAGCGTCGTCGGGACACGTCGGGCTCGTGCCGTCGCACACCTCGGGAGGATCACAGTCACCG
>JAIBCE010000112.1 GCA_019694315.1 Sandaracinaceae bacterium | reverse complement strand
TTCGAATCGGGCCGCGGGGGAGGGGGTCCGATGCTCAGACATACTCGGCCTTCGGCCTGCGTAACTCGCCCTGGACCCCCCGCCCCCGCGTCCCTTCGGCTCTCGAGTCGATTGTTTCTCGGTCCCTCAGACATACTCGGCCTTCGGCCTGCGTAACTCGCCCTGGACCCCCCGCCCCCGCGTCCCTTCGGCTCTCGAGTCGATTGTTTCTCGGCTCCGAGTCCGCCTCGCACGCCGACACGGTGACCCCGACGAGCCGTGCTCCGACGTCACGCACCGCTGCGCTCGGCGTGGCATCCTCGCGCGCGATGCTCGACCTCGCGTCTCTGTCTCGCGGCTTCCGCCAGAGCTACCTCGATCACGCGACGCTCACGGCGCAGCTCCGCGCGTGGGCCACCGCCTACCCCGCCTTCGTCTCGCTCCGCGAGATCGGCCGCACGCAGGAGCACCGCGAGATCTGGATGCTCGTGATCGGCACGAGCCCCGACGACGCGCGTCCCGGTGTGTGGATCGACGGCAACATGCACGCGACCGAGGTCGCGGGCAGCTCGGTGGCGCTCGCGATCGCGGAGTCGGTGATCTCGATCCACCTCGAGCTCGCGGGCGGTCCCGCCTCGAGCGTGCCGCTCGCGCCCCACCTCAAGCGCGCGGTGCAGGGCGCGCTCTTCTATGTCGTTCCGCGCATGTCTCCCGACGGCGCCGAGGCGGTGCTCACCACCGGACGCTACGTGCGCTCGGTCCCCCGTGACGAGCGCACGAACCGCGGCGCGCCGCGCTGGATCGCCGAGGACCTCGACGGCGACGGCCGCTTGCTCTTCATGCGCAAGGAGGATCCGACCGGCGACTTCGTCGAGCATCCGTCGGCGCCCGGCGTGATGGTGCCGCGCACGCTCGACGACGTGGGCCCGTTCTACAAGCTCTGGCCCGAGGGTCGGATCGAGCCCTTCGACGGCGACGTCATCCCTTCGCCGAGCTACCTCGGCGACAATTACCCCGATCTGAACCGCAATTTTCCGTTCCGCTGGGCCAGCGAGCCCGATCAGCTCGGCGCCGGCGACTACCCCGGCAGCGAGCCCGAGGCGCGCGCCGTGATCGAGGCCGCGAGCCGCCTCCCGAACCTCTACGCGTGGCTCAACCTCCACACCTTCGGGGGCTGTTTCATCCGCCCGCCCGGCGACGTGCCCGACGGCAAGATGGATCCCTTCGATCTCGCCGTGTACCGGCAGGTCGGCGTGTGGGCCGAGGAGCTCACTGGCTACCCGATGGTGAGCGGCTACGCGGAGTTCCTCTACGAGCCCGACAAGCCGCTCTTCGGCGCGCTCAGCGAGTGGGCCTACGAGCACCGCGCGACGCTCTCGTACGTGTGCGAGCTCTGGGACATCTTCAAGCGCCTCGGCCTGCCGCGTCCCAAGCGCTTCGTCGACTACTACACGTCCCTCACGCGCGACGACCTCGCGAGGCTCGCGCGCTGGGACGCCGAGCACAACCGTGGCCGCATCTTCGTGCCGTGGAAGCGCATCCGGCACGCGCAGCTCGGCGAGGTCGAGGTCGGCGGCCTCGATCGTCGGGTGGGCCTCTCGAACCCGTCGTACGAAGAGCTCCCTGCGATCTGCGCGTCGCAGTCCACGCTCATGCTGCGCGTCGCGGCGATGCTGCCCCGCCTCGTCATCAGCCGCGTGGAGGTGGCGCCCATCCGCGAGAACGTGACCCGCGTCTCGGTGACGGTGGAGAACCACGGCTACCTGCCCACCTACGGCATGCGCTCGGGCAAGAAGCGGCCCTTCAACGAGGGCGCCTACGCCGAGCTCTCGTGCGAGGGCTGCGAGCTCGAGGAGCCGCTCCGCACGCGCCTGCCGATCGGTCATCTCGAAGGCTGGGGCAAGGGCTACGAGGCGAGCTCGCAGGCGATCTTCTTCCAGACCTCGAGCGGCAGCGAGACGAGCCACACGCTGCGCTTCACGGCCCTCGGCAAGGGCTGGGCGACCGTGCGCGTGGGCTCGAGCCGCATGGGCTTCGTGGAGCGCCGCATCGGCATCGGCGGCGGGATGTAGCCGCGCGCACTTCGCGAGCCCTCCTGACTCACGGCCCGAGATCGCCCCGGCCAGCGAGCGTCCAGCGCGCGTTCGTGCTGCCGAGGACGGTCACGTCGATGAATGCCGGCCGCGGATCTGGGCCGCAGTGGCCGCCGATCACATCGACCACGTACGTGTCGAAGCCATCCTCGATCGGGCCGGGCGTGCCCCAGTAGTAGTCGACGACGTCCTGCGACATGTCCCCGATGCGCGCGCGCTTCCAGTTGAGGCCCCAGCGCGTGTCGATGCGACGCAAGCGACGCACGAGCTCGAACAGGAACTCGTTGTTCCCGCCTGCATCCACGCACGAGGCTGCGAGCAGATCGGGGCGCTCGGCGGCGAGGGCCTCGACGACGCTGCTCATGTCCGGAAGCGGCGATGGAGCGGGCCCCGACGGGGCATCGAATCCGGCGTCGAGCAGCAGGCCCGCGTCCCCTTCCGGCGCCGAGAGCGGCAGGATCGTCCACGTGCCACCGCCGGCCGTGTCGTCACCCCAACCGGGCGCAGCCGGCTCGTCGACCCCAGGGCGCGCGCAGTGCCGCACGATCACGTCGAGCACGTAGATCTCGCTCGATCCCTCTGCGCCCCCAGCACCCCAATGGTAGGCGACGCGATCCTCGAGCAGCGCGCCGCCCCTCACCACCAGGCCATAGCGCAGGTCGATCGCTCTCAGTCGGCGCACCAGCTCGAGGAGGAAGTCCCTCGTGCCACCCATCGCCAGACAAGATCCTTCGAGGAGATCGGGGCGCTCCGCGGCGAGCGATCGCACCACGGCGGAGTGGTCGGGCGGGGCCGCCGGCGGCACCGCGAGCGGCGGCCCGAACGGCACGAACGCATCACTGGGCATGAACGCGTCCGGCTCGAGCCCGGGCCCCGCATCCATCGGCGCCAATGCATCGAGCCCCGTGCCCCCGTGCGCATCCGCTCCTTCTGGAACGGCTGCGTCCTCGCGCAACGCGCCGTCTCGCGCGGAGCGAGCGCTCGGATCCCCACAGCAGGAGAGGAGCGCCGTGAGCAGCAACCACGTGGTGTTCCGTCGCATCGCCACGGCCGCCGCCGTGCGAGCCTCGTGCCGCAGGAAATTCTCCAACGTTGTGCTCCCCGCTGGGGACTGTGCACCGCGCTCGGCCGCAGGCGTGGCCACTGACGTCCCCTCGCGCCCGCGCCGAAGAACGCCGCTCGATCGCCCGACGCCCCGCTCAACGCTCGCACGTCGGGGCGACACACACGCCGCGGATCTCGCTCGCGATGGGCTCGTTCGAGCGCACGGTCTCGCTCGCGTCCGCCTCGTGGACGACGCGACGATCGCACACGCGCTCGGGCGCGCCCGCGGCGCCACAGTCCTCGTCGCGCGAGCACGCGATCGCGCACGTCCGCGCGACGGGGTCGCACCGCAAGGAAGCACCTTCGCTCTCACCAGTGCTGCAGCGGTCGTGCGCGCCCGGCGTACAGCGCATCCCCCGTGTGCACGGGCGGATCGCGTCGTTGTCCTCGTCGCACCGGAGCTCGACGCCGTCCGAGACGGAGCAGAGGAGCGTGAGGCGCGACGCGAACGTCCCCTCGAACGAGGCCGAGAACGAAGCACGTGGCTCGCTCCGCGGATCGCACATGAGCGTGGTGTCGACGAACCAGCCCGGGCGCGGGTCCTCGAACCCTTCGACACGATCGATGCGACACCGCTCCCACTCCGAAGCGCCATCGGTGTAGCGGCCCTCGGACCTGCGACCGGCCAGGTCCTCGCAACGCACGCCCAGGTCGGGCGGCAGGTCTTCGTAGAGCACGCACTCGTCGAACACCGTCGGGGGGGCCGAGAGCGGAGGCGGCAGACACTGCCCGCCCCAGTCGTTCGCCCACTCGGCAGCGAGCGCGAGCAACTGCGCCTGCGTGTCCTGCTCGCAGATGGACTGCAGCGAGGAAGACGCACCGACCGATCGCGCCTCGATCACGGCACGCGCCAGGCGTCGGGGTGGGCTCGCCTCGCGTCCTTCACTCGAGGTGCACGACGGGACGAGGCGGGCCCCACTCGGATCGAGGCGGACGACCATCCGTGGGTCGCTGAGGAGCGTCGCCGGAGGTTCTCCCCAGAGCGGCGCGACGGCGAGCTCGCTCGGCACCCCCGCGATGACATGCAGATCCCACGCAGGCGGCGTGCGCGCGCTCGCTCGTGAGAAGCGGTCGGTGGCGCGCAGCAGCCCGAGCTCGTCGGCCGCGGAGCACCGCAGCGGCAACGCGACGTCCGCCAGCGCTGGCTCCACCGCGTCGAGCGCCGCGGGATCCGCCACCGAGCAGTCGTCCCCTGCGCTGAGCACGATCGCAGCGTGCTGCGCGTAGGGCCGGACGAAGCCCTCGTGTGCGCAGCTCTCGCCTGGCGCGCAGGCGTGGCCGATCGCGACTTCGTCTCCGCGCGCATCGAGGAAGCGCGGGGGAACCGCGCCCTCCCGATCCCAAGAGTGGATGCGAGGGTCGGTCACTGCGCGCAGCAGCGCCTCGAGCGGCTGCGACATCCCACATCCCGCTCCGCTGGTTCGCGCGGCACAGCGCAGCGCCTCGTAGTCGCTGGGCGCCGCGCCGGGCCTCAAGGCGAGGAAGCCGCCCGGGATGTCGGCGGAACACCCCGGCTCGACGGAGCGGGTGCGCAGCCGGGCGTCGGCACCCCCTCCCGCCACGCACCCGGAGATGGGCGTGCTGCCACCGCCGAGGTCACCCGTGACGACCCCCACGTGCAGCGAGTCGATCGCCCGCGTCTCGGCAACCCCGTCGCCGTCGTGATCGCCCGTCAGGAGTGCCCGCACGAGCACCGGAAGCGCGTCCGCGAGCTCTTCGACGAAGGGACGTGTCGCGGCCGTGTCGTCGATGACGACCACGAGGTCGAGGGCGATCGGCACGTACGGGCTCGCCTGCTCGACATCGTCGCTGCGCTCACCGCACGCGTCCCCCAGCCCGCGCGACGTGCACGCGACGAGGGCGCACCCGCTTGCGAAAAGAAGGCCTCGACGACACCACCGCGACACTCGCGCTGCGGCAGCCTCCCACGTCGTCGCACGGCTTCCCACCGGACCAATCTACACTGCGGCGTCCGGCCGTGGGCCGAGCGCTCACTGCGCGGGGCAGTGGCAGCCCCAGCTCGCGGGGAGCTGCGGGCACGCGAGCAGCGCGATCGCGCGGTGTCCGGCCCGGTTCGGGTGCACGGGATCGAAGCCGCGGATGTCGGGGCGCAGGAACCAGCGTGGGAGCTCGGCCAGCGTGCGCGCGTCGACGTCCATGCGTGCCGTGCGCTGCGCGTCGTCGAGATCGCGCAGCTGCTGTCGGTAGCGCGCGTCGTGGTCGAGCATGCGCCGCATCTCGGCCTGATCGCGCAGCGGCGCGTCTGCATGCCGCAAGGGCGAGTTGAAGAGATCGATCCTCACGTCGGCCAGCTCGGCTGGGGCCCACGGCGCGTCGGGGCTCTCGCGGTCGCTCACGAAATTGCCGAGCGCGTCGCGGGGGCTCGCGCGCCCCATCACGAAGTCCACGATGCGTCGCGTGTTGCGCAGCGTGTCGAGCGCGCGCGTGCCGCCCCAGCGACGCTCGTCCTCGAGCGCGCCCCACGGCGTGAGCGTCATGCCCACCGCGCGGATGTGGCGTCGATGCGCCTCCGTGAACACGCGCCGGATGTAGCGGTTCGTGCGGTTGGCCGAGGCCGCGCTGTTGAGCCCGCCGTTCCACCACACCCAGAGCTCGAGGCCCTCCGCGCCCATCGGATAGCGCGGGTTGTGGAGCACCTCTTGATCCCACACCTGGTGCAGCTGGTACGCACCGAAGCCCACGTGCGAGAGGTTGCGGACCTCGGCGTTCTCGCACCACTCGTGGATCAGGCGGCCGTACGGCTCGTCCTGGAACGCGCCGATCGAGCCCGCGAGCAAGACCACCTTCACGCGCCGCGACTGGTACGTGAAGCGCCACTCGGGATCGTCACACACGAAGCCGCTCACGCAGCGCTGCTGCGCGGCGCCGTGCGGCAGGCGCAGCGCGACGCCGAGCACGAGCGCGGCGACGCTCGCCAACACCACGGCTCCGCGTGACATCGTGCGCGGCATGCGACCTCAGCCGACGAGCGCGGCGGCCACACCCGACGCAGCGCCGACGGTGGCGAAGACGGCGATGCGCGGCGACGCATCGAAGCGCGGCATCGGCCTCTGGAGCTTCTTCCACTCGGCCTTGCGGCCCGCGAGCGCGTAGACCCAGATGGCCCCCAGCACCAAGGTCACCGCGGCCCCGCCGAGGCCGAGACACGGCCCGAGCCCCAGCGCGAGCTTCGCCGCGTCGGGGCGGAGCGCCTCGCGGTTGTACGCGAGGATCGCGGGCAGCCCGAGCACCGCCATGGCCTCGAGCGCCTCCGCGGCGCGGCCCGTGTAGAGCCCCGCGCCGATCCCGCACACGATGCCCGCGAGCGGCACGAGGTTCGGGATCTCGCCGGTTCGCTTCTCGAAGTCGATCGACGTGACGAGCGCGATGACGACCAACCCGGCATGGAGCAGCGCGATCTCGACCTCGCTCACGATCGCCTCACCTGGTCACTGCGCGAGGAGCGGACAATCCGCCGCGCGAGCGACCCCAGCTTGCGCGAGACCGCTGCAGCCTGCCAGCGATCCGCCCCGCGGGCCGATCGCCATCACCAGCAGACAGAGCCTCGAAGACGACATGGTTCCTCCGGCCTCGCGTCGAGACGGGCTGCGGACACGCCGCCTGCGAGACCTCAGCCCTTGAGGGCCTCGGCGCCGCCGATGATCTCCATGAGCTCGGTGGTGATCGCCGCCTGACGGGCTCGGTTGTAGATGAGCGTCAGGCGGTTGATCATCTCGGACGCGTTCTTGGTCGCGTTGTCCATCGCGGTCATGCGGGCGCCGTGCTCGGACGCGATCGACTCGAGCAGCGCGCGGTAGACCTCGATCTCCACGTACATCGGCAGGAGCCGATCGAGGAGCGCGCGCTTGGTCGGCTCGTAGATGAAGTCGACGCTCGCGCCGCCCGCCTTGGCCTCGACCTCCGTCACCTCCGCCGCGTGCGGCGTGATGGGGACGAGCGGCTCGAAGACCACCTTCTGCGAGATGGCGCTCTTGAACTCGTTGTAGACGAGGTAGACGGCGTCGTGGCCGTCGACGTTGTACTCGGCGACGATCGCGCGACCGATCTCGCCCGCCTTCGCGACCGACAGGTTCTCGAAGACGCCGGTGAAGTCGAACTCGATCTTCGCGTCACGGCGGCGGAAGAAGTCGCGGCCCTTGCGGCCGATCACCGCGAAGGAGACCTGCACGCCCTGCTCCTCGAGCTCCTTCCACTTCCGGAACGCGGCCTTGTTGATGTTCGCGTTGAACGCGCCCGCGAGGCCGCGGTCCGACGTGAGCACCACGATGAGGACCTTCTTCGGATCCCGGCGCGCCAGGAGCGGATGCACCTCGTCGTCGCCCGCGCGCGCGGCCACGCTGGAGAGGACCTCCATCGTCTTGACCGCGTAGGGCCGCAGCTCGGTGATCGCCTGCTGCGCGCGACGCAGACGAGCCGCCGCGACCATCTTCATGGCCTTGGTGATCTTCTGCGTGTTCTTGACGCTGCCAATGCGGCTGCGGATTGCCTTGAGATTCGCCATGACCGCTCCGAGGGGTGCGCGCGGGGCTCAGGAAGGGAAACGAGGACGGACGCCGAACGAGAAGGAGGCTCGAGCGAGCCTCCGACCCATCACTTCTTCGCGTCGCTGCCAGCGAAGATCTTGCCGAAGTCCTTGAGGACCTTGTGAAGCTCTTCCTGCGTGTCCTTGGCGAGGTCACGCGACTCGCGGACCTTGTCGAGGATCGACTTGTGGCTGCCCTCGACGAACGCGAGCATGTCGCGCTCGTAGCGGCGCACGTCGGCGACCGCGATGTCGTCCACGTAGCCGTTGGTGGCCGCGAAGATCGCGACGACCTGCTTCTCGAAGGGCATCGGGACGTACTGGTCCTGCTTCATCGTCTCGACGAGGCGGGCGCCGCGCGCGAGCTGGCGCTGGCTGGCCTTGTCGAGGTCGGAGGCGAACTGCGCGAACGCGGCCATGGCGCGGTACTGCGCGAGCTCGAGGCGAAGCTTGCCCGCGACGGCCTTCATGGCCTTCGTCTGGGCCGAGCCACCGACGCGCGACACGGAGATACCGACGTTGATGGCGGGGCGGACGCCCGAGTAGAAGAGGTCGGTCTCGAGGAAGATCTGACCGTCGGTGATGGAGATGACGTTCGTCGGGATGTACGCCGAGACGTCGCCGGCCTGCGTCTCGATGATCGGGAGCGCCGTGAGCGAGCCGCCGGAGTCGGGGATCTTCTTGGCGACGTAGTCGCCACCCTTCTCCTTGGCCTCCTTCTCGGCCTCCTTCTTCGCGTCCTCGCCCATGTGCACGTGGACGCCGGCCAGGTCGCGCTTGGGCTCCTGGTCCTTCTTCACGCAGACCCACTCCTCGGCCATCTTCGCGGCGCGCTCGAGCAGGCGGCTGTGTACGTAGAAGACGTCGCCAGGGTACGCCTCGCGGCCGGGCGGACGACGAAGGAGGAGCGAGAGCTGGCGGTACGCGACGGCCTGCTTGGAGAGATCATCGTAGATGAGCAGGGCGTGCTGACCGTTGTCGCGGAAGTACTCGCCCATCGTGACGCCCGAGTACGGCGCGATGAACTGGAGGGGCGCGCTCTCGGAGGCGCCGGCCACGACGACCGTCGTGTACTCCATGGCGCCGAACTCCTGGAGCTTCGTCACGACGTTCGCGACCGTCGACTGCTTCTGGCCGATGGCGACGTAGATGCAGAAGACGTTGAGGCCCTTCTGGTTGATGATCGTGTCGATCGCGACCGCGGTCTTGCCGGTCTGGCGGTCGCCGATGATCAGCTCGCGCTGACCGCGGCCGATCGGGATCATGCCGTCGATGGCCTTGATGCCGGTCTGGAGGGGCTCCTTGACGGGCTGACGCTGCACGATGCCCGGCGCCTTGAGCTCCACGCGGCGGCGGTGCTTGCTGTCGATGGGGCCCTTGCCGTCGACGGGCTCGCCGAGGGCGTTGACCACGCGGCCGACCATCGCGGGACCGACCGGCACCTCGAAGATGCGGCCGGTGCGCTTGACCTGGTCGCCCTCGCGGACCGTCGTGGCCTCGCCGAGGATGGCGGCGCCGACGTTGTCCTCTTCGAGGTTGAGCACGAGGCCCTGCACGCCCGACGCGAACTGCACGAGCTCGCCGGCCATGGCGCTCTCGAGGCCGTACACGCGAGCGATACCGTCGCCCGTGGCGAGCACGGTGCCCGTCTCCATCACGTCGACCGACTTGTCGTACGACGCGATCTGCTGCTTGATGATCTCGCTGATCTCTTCGGCGCGGAGCTGCATGTCTCTACCTATCGGGTTGGGCCGGTCGGGCGGCGGGAGCTAGGGACCCCGTCGTGCATGCGAATGGCGACGAGGGCGAAGGGGGCGAATCGAAGCGCTCGGCTCAGCGCGCAGAGGGCGCGGCCTTCTCGAGCAGCTGCTGCTTGATGTCCTTGAGGCGCTCGGCGATCGAGCCGTCGAAGACGGTGTCGCCGATGCGCGTGACGACGCCGCCGATGATCGACGGATCGGTGCGCTTGGTGATGGTGACCTGGCGGCCGGTCACCTCGTTCAGCGTCTTCTCGAGCTGCGCGTAGTACGCGTCCGGCAGCGGCGCCGCCGTGATGATCTCCGCGCGCACCCGGCCGGACTTGCGCTCCGCGATCGCTGCGAAGGCCTCCGACAGCTCGCCGAGGGCGCCGAGGCGACGACGATCGACGAGGAGCTTCAGCGTGGAGAGCAGGATCGGCGCGCAGCCCATGCGGGCGCCGATCGCGGCGATCGCCTTCTTCTTCACCTCGGGGGTGAAGGCCGGGTTCTCGACGAGGGCCCGGAGCTCGGCGTTGGTCTCGAAGGTCTTGGCCAGCTCGGCGAGATCCGCACGGACCTTGTCGACCTGCTTGGACTCCGAGGCGAGCTCGTAGAGGGCCTTGGCGTAGCGGCGGGCGGCGACGGACGAAGCGCTCACGTGCGGGCTCCGGTCTGGGTGGACTTGGTCACGCTGCTCTTGATGCGCGCCAGGTAGTCATCGGCCAAGCGCTGCTGGTCCATGGCCGTGGTGCGCTCGCGCAGGATCTTCTCGGCGGCCGCGACGGCCTGCTCGATCGCCTCGCGCGTGAGCTCTTCCTTGAGCTGCTTCATCTGCTGCTCGACCAGGAAGCGGGCCTCGGCGTGCATGCGCTCGCCCTTGTCGGCGGCTTCCTTCACGAGGCGATCGCGCTCGGTCTGACCAGCCTTGCGCATGTCGTCACGGACGCGCGCGAGCTCGTCGTCCATCGTCTCGATGCGCTTGCTGTACTCGGCGAACTTCGCCTCGGCCTCGGTCTTCATCCGCTTGGCCTCCTCGAGGCCATCGACGATGCCGGCGCGGCGATCCGCGAGGTACTTCGGCAGCACCTTGTTGAGGAGCATGTAGATCAGCGTCAGCCAGATGGCGAAGTTCGTGAGCTGACCCGCGAACTGGAAGTAGTCCCACTGCGGCGCGTGCGCCTCGTGCTCTGCCGCCGCCGCCTCGCCGTGCTCGCCCGCCGCCTCGTGGGTCCCCTCGTGCTGCGCCAGCGCCGCCGACGCGCCGCTGATCGAGAAGGCGCCCGCGCCGAGCGCCAGGGCGAGCAGCGCACTGCGGAAGTGGGTTCGGAGCGTCGACATCAGCTCGCCCTCCGGCCGAGGAGCTTCTCGGCGATGTCCGCCGCGAGCGCGGGGACGGTGGTCTTCATCTCGTTGCGGACCTCCGCGGCCCGGCTCGCGAGATCGGCCTCGGCCTCGCGCAGGATCCGGTCGGCCTCTGCGCGGCTCTTGGTGAGCAGCTCGCGCTCGAGCGCCAGGCCGTCCTGGTGGATGCGATCGCGCTCGGCGTTCGCCTCGACCTTGACCTTCTTCATCTCGGTCTCGAACTTCTTGAACTTCTCGTCGGCCGAGGCCTCGAGATCGCGGGCCGTGTCCTTCGCGCCGTCGATCGCCTTCTCACGCTCGTCGAAGACGGCGAGCAGGGGCTTGAACAGGAAGGCGTAGAGGATGCCGAAGAGCGCGAAGAAGATCGCGAGCTGGAGCAGGAACGTGGCGTCCAGGTCGATGATCGCGCCCGACAGCAACAGGCCGAACGAGAGAGCTTGCATGAGGACCCCGTCGTGCTGCGAACGTCAGCGCCGTTCGCTTCGTGTGGCCACGCGGTTGAATCAGCTGGTTCGCCTCGGCCGTTCCGGGGGGCCGAAGGCGCGCGCTCTCTAGCACGGGGGGCGGGCCCGTCAAGGACGGTCGAGCGGCGAAATACCTTGAAAAACAAGGCATTCCGCGCGGCCTGCGCGAAGACGCGGCGTCGCGGGCTGCGCTTCGCTGTATGCTGCGCGCGATGTCTCCGTCTCGTTCGTGGTTCTTGCTCGTCTCGAGCTTGTTCGTGGGTGTGCTCGCCCCGCTGCCGGCCATGGCGCAGCGCGTGGGCGTGGTCGTGATGCCCTTCGACGGGCCGGGCTCCGACGCGATCCGCAGCCAGGTCCACGAGGCCCTCGGCGAAGACAGCCGCCTCGACGTCGCCGCCCTCGACGAGGGCTCTCCGGGCGCCCAGATCCTCGTGTCGGGCTCGACCGCCGGCCGCGCCACGCGACGCACGTTCGAGATCGTCGCCTCGGACGGGGAGGGAAACGAGCTCGCCACGCAGTCGGGTCGCGTGGGTCGTGGTGCGGCGGGTCGTCGGGCCGTCGCCGACGCCACGCGCGCCCTGCTCGACGCGGCGATCCCGCGCCTTCCGCCGCCCCCCGCCGCCGAGGTGGAGCCCGACACGACCGACACCACGCCGCCTCCCGAGGAGCACCACGACTCCGCCGCGACCCCGTCGTCGGGCTCCGATCCCGCGATCCTCGGCCTCTTCGCGGGGATCGTGGCGCACAACCGCTCGACGGGGATCGACCTCCAGGGCGGGTTGCATCGGGGCTACGACTCCGTGTACGTGGAGCTCGCGGTCGCCGGCGAGCTGCGCCCCTTGGCGCACGATCCCAGCCTCGCGCGAGGCCTCTTCGTGCGCGCGAGCTACGCCCACGCGGTGGCGCTCGGCACGCAGTACTGCCCCATGGGCGGGAGCTGTCAGCGCTACGACACCACCTTCTTCCGCATCTACGGCGACGTCGGCTTCCTCTTCGATCTGGACCGTGTCGCGGAGCTCGGCGCAGGCCTGGGCTTCGGCTTCGAAGCCAACCAGATCGCCGACAACCCCATCCTTCCGGGTGTGGAGTACCCGTACCTCCGGCCCGCGATCCGTGGGCGGATCCGAATCCTCGAGGAGCTGCTCGTGCTCGACGCCGAGGTGGGCTTCCGCTCGCTGTTCGGCCGCGACGGTCTGAACGCGGCCTACGGGACGGGCGGCGACTCGTTCGGCATGGACGCCTCGCTCGCGGCGACCGGCCTCTTCGACTTCGGCCTCACGTGGCGCGCGGAGTTCGGCTGGTCGAGCTACTGGCACTCGTTCACGGGTGGCTCGGGCCAGAGCGGGACGGACCAGGCCCTGCGCGGCACGTTCCTCCTGGGCTACGGGTTCCGATGAGCAGCGAGATCCGTGCGCTCGTGGGGCGCGGGACGCGCTTCGAGGGACGCCTCGTCTTCGAGCAGCGCGCACGCATCGAGGGTGCGCTCCGCGGCGAGGTGTGGGGCGAGGGGATCCTCGTGCTCGGCGAGGGCGCCGACGTGGATGCCACGATCGAGGTGGGCACGCTGATCGTGCGCGCAGGGACGCTTCGCGGCGAGGTGCAGGCGCGCGAGCTCATCGAGGTGCACCCCGACGCCAAGGTCTACGCCAACATCACCGCTCCGGTGATCGATCTCGCGAAGGGCTGCGTCTTCGAGGGCCGCTGCACGATGTCGTCCGTGGCCGGGACCCCCGCGCCCGAGCCGTCACGGAGCTGATGCTCGGATCGTCACGGAGCTGATGCTGGGATCGCGCCTGACCCCGCGATCGGGAGGGCCATCCGCAGGACGGACGATATGGCGTGGAGGGCAATGCCCCGAGTCGCGTGAGGCGCCGAGCACCGTCTCCGAGCACCGTTGCCTCGCCGCTCGCCATCACGTCTCCGCGAATGCGCACGGCAGGCTCGCGGGGAGTCGCGAGCACGAGCACGGGCTGTCGTGGCCGAGCCCAGAGCCACCTCCTGACCGACTGCTCATTCGGCTCCCGCGTCGGGGTGCGCTCGGCGCCAGCGTGCTCGATCCGCCTCGCGCGCGGCGTCTTCGAGGCGCCCGCGCAGCTCCTCGGTCTCGTCGAGGAAGCGCTCGCGCTCGAAGCGATGCGGATCGTCTCCGCGTGCGCGCGCGAGGGCACTGTCGCCGTCGAAGGTCCCGCCGACCGAGAGCCCCGCGATCGGCGGGTCGCGGAAGAGCGGTGGGTCGAGCTGCGCCCCGGTCACATCGGTGAGCGGCGCGGTCTGACCGAGGCGCGGCGTCGGATCGATCGTCGCGTCGTCGCGATCGTGGAACACGACCGTTCCGTCGGGGCGGATGTCGGCGTCGAACGCGCTTCCGTCGTAGTGGAGCGAGCCGTCCGGACGCGGGATGAGGCGCACGCGCGCTCGGCGCGTCACGTAGGTCTTGGACATCGCGCGATCGCGGAGGTGACCGGTGAGCCGCGACTCCGCGTCGGTCTCCGTGCGCGGAACGACGAGCGTGCTCGGCCCCGACTGCGAGGGAGCGATGGACCCCTCGACCTGCGCGAGCACGCTCGCACGCGCGATCTCGGAGGGCGCGAGTCGTCGCGGATCGACGTCGATCGGGCCCGCCCCACGCGGCAGAGAGGGCTCGAGCAGAGAGGGCTCGCGCGCGACGTCCTCGGACGAGCCTCCGCTCGGCGCACTGGGTCCGATCGATCCGACCGCCGCGACGGGCTCGACGCGCACGCGCGATCGTCTCGCGCTCACGGGCCGCGACGGAGACTCCTCGGTGTCCTCGACTACGTCTGCGGTGCGCTCTTCGGCGCGCTCCTCGCTCGCGACGATCGGCTCGAGCTCCAGCGTGAGCGTGATCGGAGGCGCCACGAGCCTCACGAGCGGAGGGCCGAGCCAGGCTGCCGTCGCGAGCGCCGCCCCATGGAGGAGGCAGGCGGCGACCACCGCCACCGCGTCGCGTCGTGAGGGCTCGCGCATCCGCACCGCTCGCCGTACGCGCGCAGGGAGCGCGGGCTTTCAAACGCAACAAGGCCAAGAGACGCCGCGGCGGCCACCCGAAGGGGCGCGAGAGACTGAACATTCGTCAAGGCATCGTGTTGTGTGATTAGCGTCAATGAGTGCTAGACACTTTTCCTGCACACTCGGGGGATGCAGGCCACCAAGCTCCTCGTCAACGAACGTGCGGCTCGCCTCAACCTCGGGGTCGAGCGCCTCGTCAACCGCCTCGTCCGCACCTCCGACGCCGTCGCCGAGCGGCTCCACCTCGGCGGTCGCGCCGCCAAGTACGACGACGTCCACTACGAGTTCGAGGGCGGCGCGGCCGACTCGCTCCGCAAGAAGCACTACGACAAGAGCCTGCGCCTCCTGTGGAAGGGCGAGGCCGCGATGCCGTGGTCGACGTTCCGCGACATGAGCGAGCACGAGCGCGAGCTCGTCGACCTCGCCGAGCGGAACATGTCGGACGACGAGCGCGCGATCCGCAAGCGCATCACGAGCGACGAGTTCAAGGCGCTGCTCGATCGCGAGTACACGGTGGAGCAGAAGCGCGCGATCGTGGCGATCCTCTCGGCGATCGGGCACGGCGAGGCCTACGCGTGGCTCGTCTCCGCGAGCCTGCTCCACGAGGTGAAGAGCACGGGCGCCAAGGCCGCGCTCACGATGCAGGTGCTCGAGGAGGCCAAGCACTTCGTGGTGATGCGCGAGCTGATGCAGGCCTTCGGCGTGGGCGTGCCGCGCCAGAGCGCGTGGGAGTACCTGCTCCTCGAGGGCGCGCTCAAGGCCAAGGGCCTCGACAAGTTCTTCGCGATGAACGTGCTCGTCGAGGGCATCGCGCTGAGCATCTTCGGGGTGCTCTCCACGCTGCCGGGCCTCGAGGTGCTGCGCCTCTTCCACCTCGACGAGAGCCGACACACCGCGCTGCCGCTCAACTACTTTCGCGAGTTCCCCATGTCGCGCTGGGAGAAGCGCAGCCCGATCGGCCGCATTCGCCGCATCTCCATGACGCTGCCGACGTTGCCGCTCGTGATGCTGCTCGAGCCGCACTTCGCGGTGCTGGGGATCGACGCCTTCGACTTCGCGGGCTCGGTGATGCGCAAGGTGACGCTGCTCTCGGAGCGCGCGGGCTTCCTCCAGGGCGAGGAGGCCGAGGCGCAGACGAAGTTCTTCAACGACGTCTTCAACGCCTACTGCCGCGCCACGCGCGAGAGGCACACCGACAAGGACTTCATGTCGGCCGAGACCACGACGGGCAAGGCCGAGCTCGCCGTGGAGCGCGAGGCCTTCGCGTGAGGACGGCCTTCGCGTAGGGAGGGCTTCGCGCACGAGTGTGTGGCTGCGCGCGGGCGTGCACGCCTGTGCAGCGCCCTTCACACGCATCGGTCTAGGCCACGACACGTGATGTCTGAGGATCGGACCCCCTCCCCCGCGGCCCGATTCGAAGTCGGAGGCTTCTTCTCCTTCTCTCCGTTCTCGTGGGGCGTCTCGCTGTGGCGCGGGGCCTGCAACGTTCCTCCGCGAGTGCATCGAGGCGGTGCACGATCGAACCAGGAGGAATGGCCATGGGCTCCCGCTCGCGCACGTACCCCTTCGTCGGAGTCTCGCTGCTCGCCGCCATGATCGGGGGCTGCGACACCGACCCCACCACGATGACGCGTGTGCCGTCGAACGGACCGTACCCCCAGGCCGTCGACGAGCGGACGGGCGTGCTCGCGGTGATGGAGCTCCTGCCCGACGGGCACTACGAGACGTCGCTGCGTCGCATCGAGGGCGGCCAGTATACGCAGCTCACACCGCCGATCCCCGACGATCACAGCGGCTCCATCTGGCACGTCGCGTGGTTCGACGATGGCGCGCTCGCGGGCGATCTCTCGGGTCACCTCTACCGCTTCGACGGCACCGACTGGGAGGCGATCTCGATGGACGCGTGCGACCCCGCGCTGCCGGGCGCGCGTCTCGAGGATGCGCTCGCGATGGAGGATGCGTGGGTGCTCGCCCGCGACGAGGCCCACCGGCGCGCGACGCTCTGCCACTTCGATGGCGCGAGCTTCACGCCGGTCGAGACGCTCGACTTCGTGCCGCACGAGCTCGCGGTGCTCGGAGATCACTTCGTGGCCTCGAACACCGACACGAACCGCGTCCTCGTCCGCCCCGTCACGGGCGGGAGCTGGACGGAGCCGGAGGGGCTCGTCGAGATCGGCACGACGCTCGAGGATCTCGTCGTGCGCGAGGAGGCGGTGTTCGCGCTCTACGGCCGCGTGGAGGGTGGCGAGCAGTGGTGGCGCGTCATGCCCGCCCATGCGGATCGCGTCGATGGGCTGCCCGGCTTCGGCGGCGAGCTCTGGCGGATCGAGCTCGACGAGACGCACGCGACGCACTGCGCGAGCTCGTGGTTCGACGGCCACGAGGTGTGCACCGACTACGTGTCGGTCGCGGAGTACCACGTGCTCCGCGTCGAGGGTGACGCGCCGATCGAGGCGGGCCTGCTCCACCTCGAGTCCCCCGACGTGACCTGGTACGTGCCCTTCGCGGTAGGCCCCGGCGAGCTCGTGCTCGCGGGCGCGAGCGGCCAGATCTACGTCACCGACCCGGCCATCCTCGCCCGGTGATCGGTGATCGGGTGGGGCCGCCTCAGGCGGCCGTCTCGATGCGGATCGCGCGGGGTGCCTCGACGATGCCCGAGAGCATCTGGATCTCGCGGAGCGCCGAGCGCAGCGCGTCGTCGCGCGTGGGATGCGTGAGCACCACGACGTTCACCGGGGCGCGCGGGCCGGCCGCCCTCGCCTCCTGGATCATCTGGTGGATCGCGACGTCGAAGGCGCCGAGCACGCTCGCGATCTTCGCGATCACGTTCGGACGATCCATGACCGAGAAGCGCAGGTAATACGGCGAGACGTGCATGCCTGCGGGCTGCACCTCGCGGCGCAGGAGCAGCTGCGAGGGGACGGTGCGCTGCGGCACGCGACCGCGCGCGTCGCGGAGGATGTTGCGGCCCACGTCGACGAGATCCGACACCACGCTCATCGCCGTGGGCATCGCGCCCGCGCCGTAGCCCGAGAGGAGCGAGGGCCCGAGCATCGCGCCCTCGAGGTAGACCGCGTTGAGGGCGCCGTGGATCGACGCGAGCACGCTCGACTGCGGCACGAGGGCCGGATGCACACGGAGATCGAGCAGGCCCACGGGCAGCGAGCGTGCGGTGGCGAGCAGCTTGATCACGTAGCCGAAGCGCTCGGCCATCTTCATGTCGATCGCGCTGATGTGCTCGATGCCCTCGGTGGTCACGTGCGACGGAAGGAGCTTCGCGCCGAACGCGAGCGTCGCGAGGATCGTGAGCTTGTGCGTGGCGTCGCCGCCGTTCACGTCGAGCGACGGATCCGCCTCCGCGTAGCCGGCCTCCTGCGCCGCAGCGAGCGCGACCGCGTAGTCGATCTTCTCCTGCTGCATGCGCGAGAGGATGTAGTTGCTCGTGCCGTTCACGATGCCGCGCACGGCCACCACGGAGTCGGCGACGAGGGCCTCGCGGAGGACGCGGATCACGGGGATGCCGCCGCACACCGCAGCCTCGAAGTAGAGGTCGACGCCGCGCTCCTCGGCGAGCTCGAAGAGCGCGTGGCCCTCTTCGGCGAGGAGGAACTTGTTGGCGGTCACGACGCTCTTTCCGCGCTCGAGCGCGGTGCGGACGTAGCGACCCGCGGGCTCGAGGCCGCCGATCACCTCGACCACCACGTCGATCTCGGGATCGCCGAGCACACTCTCTGCGTCGAACGCGAGCAGCTCGGCGGGCACGTGGTGAGCGCGCGCCTTGCCCTCGGTCTTGGCGACGACCCGCCGCACCTCGATGGGCGCGCCGAGGCGGCGCTCGAGGCTGCCCGCGTGCTCGTGGAGGAGGCGGAGGATGCCCTGCCCGACCACACCGCACCCGAGGAGACCGATCCGGATCGCGCGCATGCTCGACGTCCTACCACGGCTCGCCGCGGGACCGACGAGGACGCTCGTCGATGGCTCCGGGCTCGATCCGCTACCCTCCCCGCGCAGGCATGACGCTGAGCCTCTTCCTCGCCTGGGTCGTCGTGATGGCGCTCGCGATCGCCACGTACGTGTGGCTCGTCGTCGTCATGCTTCGAGACCACGACGTGCCGCGCGACTGGCGCTGGTCGGTGCTGCTGCCGCCCGTCGCCTGCGTGGTCGCGATCCGTGTGGGCGGATGGCCCCGCGCCGCGGCGATCCTCTTCGTCCTCCTCGCCTGCACGTACGGCATCCTGCGAATTGTCGCGTGAAGGCCGCGGAAATCAGCCTCGCCAGTGGCGCAGGGCTGCGTTGACAGCGACGTGCACGCTTCCCACTATCGAGCTTCTCCCGAGGAGGCGATCCGCATGGTCAGCAAGAAGCTCTCGCAGGTGAACGACCTCAACTTCGACAGCGAGGTCATGCAGTCGAACGTGCCCGTGCTCGTCGACTTCACGGGGAAGTACTGCGGGCCTTGCAAGCAGATCGAGCCGTTCATCGAGCAGCTCGCGTCGGAGTACGCCGGCCGGGTGAAGATCGTGCAGGTCGACGTGGAAGAGGGCCCGAACGCCGCCGCCAAGGCGGGCGTGAAGAACATCCCCACGCTCGTCATGTACAAGGCCGGAGAGGCCGTCGCGACACAGAAGGGCGCCGCGCCCAAGACCATCCTCAAGCAGCTGATCGAGCGCGGCCTGTAGGGTCCGTGGGGCATCCACCTGCCTGCATCGCGGCGCCTGCAATCCTCGTAGGCGCCGCGCGGGTGAGGTTTGGTATCCTGGCCCGCTCATGGAGTCCGACTCCACGCTCGTCACGGGATCACCCGCGGGGCTGAAGGCTCCCCGCACGGGCGACGTCGTGTGCGAGCGCTTCGAGATCCGCGACGTGGTGGAGAGCGATGCGCTCGTCATCACGTACCGCGCCGTGGATCAGGAGACCGACGCGCCGGTCCTCGTGCGCGTGACGACGCCCGGCCTGCTCGGGGAGCGCGAGGCCAAGCGCGCGCTCGAGCGACTTCGTCCGTTGGTGGGGTCGCGCGGCGAGCCGGCGGATGCCTCGATCTGGCCAGGGATGCTCGACGCCGATCGCGACGGTTCGCTCGTCAGCACCGTGGAGCCGTGGCCCAAGGGCACCTCGTTCCGCGCGGTGCTCGAGGCGCGTCGCACGAAGAAGAAGCGCTTCGACGCAGCGGAGCTCCTGCCGTTCGTGGGTCGCATCGCGGCCGCCCTCGATCGACTCCCCGATCGCGGCGGGCTCGCGGGCCTGCACCATGGCGACCTCCGCGCGGGCCGCGTGTTCATCCATCCCGATGGGATCTCGCTCACCGGTGGCTTCCTGCTCGCGGCGCTGCCGGGCGACGTGGTGGCCGAGGCGCTCACGCGTGATGTCGCCCTGCGACGGGCGCTTCCCCCCGAATTCGCAGACGGGCTCGCGGGCCGTCCCGCGGATCGTCATGCCGTCGCCGCGCTCGCGTGGGAGGCGCTCGAGGGCGTGCCTCCGCCGCCCTCGGTGCAGCCTGCCGATTGTCGCTCCGAGCCCGCGCTCGGGGCGGTGCTCGTGCGCTACCTGGACCCCGACCCGTCCTCACGTCCGGCCACACTGCGCGCCCTCGTCGACGCCCTCGCGGCGCGCGCCTCGATGCCCGTGCCCGAGCACCACGACAAGCTCGTCCTCCGTGGTGGATCGCTCGAGTCGAGCGAGGAGAACCGCACCGACACGGGCTCCTACCAGCTCGACGACGGCGAGCTCGTGCCGCTCGACACGCGCACGGAAAAGATGCCGGCGAGCGCGAGCGCGCCCAAGGAGCGAGGCGCGGATCTCGATCCGGACCTGGTCGCGGCGGCGAAGGCCGCGGCTGCGATCTCGGAGACGGGCACGTTCCAGCTCGATGGCGAAGAGCTCGTGCCCGTGGCCAAGCCTGCCAAGGGAGCCAAGGCGTCCACGCCACGGTCGGCGAGCGTGCCCGCGGCCTCTTCGCGTCCGAGCGGGCGGCCGCTGCCCAAGGCCGCCCCGCTGCAGAGGGCTGCGTCACCGAAGGGATCGCCGGAGCCACCGAGGGCCCAGAAGATCGAGGCTCGGAAGGCCGAGCCGCAGACGGCGTCGCCCCCGATCCCCGAGGCACCCGCCAAGAACGCCGCGCCCCGGCCCGACGCCGAGACCAGCTCTGCGCGCCGCTCCGATCCCGCCGCGAAGCGGACGAGCCCGACGCCGCCTGCGCCACGATCGGATCCTCCGTCGCAAGCACGCACCTCGGATCCTGGCGCGGCGACGACCGCCAAGAGGGGCCGGCCCACGCAGCCCCTGGGCGAGATGGCCGCTGCGCTTCCGCGCGTCGAGGCCCCGCGGCCTCCGGATCCCCCGAAGCCGCGTGCATCGTGGGAGCACAGCGCGCTGCCGCCGAGCGGCGCGCCGCTGCCCTCGCTCCAGCCGCCGCCGGCGCCCGCCGCGCCCGCGCCGAGGCCAGCGGTCACCACGCCGCCGATGCCCGCCACGAGCACGAGCCCTCCCTCCGGCTTGGAGAGCACGGGGGGGTGGGGAGGTCTGGCGTTGATTGTCACCGCAGTGATCGTCGCGCTCCTCATCCTGGGAGCAGCGTTCTGGTACCGCGCCCGCGAAGAGCAGCTGCGCCACGAGCTCGAGATCGAGCAGCGCTTGCGTGATCTGCGACAGTGACGCGCGAAGCGTTTGAAGAAAACGCCCCCCTTCGGCAGTCTTAGCGTGCGCGCCGGTGGTTCGTGCGGCGCCTCTCTTCGATGGAGCTCGAACGCATGCGCTCGCTCGCGTCCCGCCTCTGCCTCCTGGCTGCCTCGATCGTCGTGGTCGCTGGGCTCGCGATCCCTCATCGCGCCCTCACGCAGGACACGCCCCCTTCGACGGCCCCGGCCCGCACCGAGGCCCAGATGCGTCAGCTCCTGCAGGGCGCGTGGTACCTGGTGCAGCCCGAGGGCACGGCCCGCTCCCGCATCGATCAGGGCATCGAGCGCGCCGTGGGCGAGATGAACTACTTCCTCCAGAGCGTCGCGCGCGACCAGATGCGCGCGAACACGCCGCTCAACCGGCGCATCGACATCGGCTTCGAGGGCAGCTCGAGCATCACCGTGTCGTTCGATCAGCGCTTCACGTACACCACGCGACCGGGTGAGGCGCAGACCTTCCCGCTCCCGGACGGCAGCTCGATCAACGTGCGGCAGTACTTCCGCGACGATCACTTCGAGCAGTACTTCGAGGCGACGCTCGGCCGGCGCTGGAGCGTCTATCGCCTCTCGGACGACGGCCAGACGATGACGGTCGGCGCCACGCAGCAGGGGCCCATGATGCCGGTGCCGATGCACTTCACGCTCGACTACCGTCAGCGGACCTGACCACCGCACGCCCGTGTAGAGTCGGGGCGTGTCCGAAGCCCAGCTCCACACCTACGCGACGTGGGCCGAGATCGCGCTCGCCGCGCTCACGTTCATCTCGCTCTTCTTCATCACCGCGCCGTACGGTCGCCACGCGCGCAAGGGCTGGGGCCCCGAGGTGTCGCAGCGCCTCGGCTGGGTGCTCATGGAGCTGCCTGCGGTGGCCGTGTGGCTCGCGATCTTCGGCATGGGCTCGCACGCGCTCGAGGCCGCGCCGCTCGCGCTGATGCTCCTCTGGCAGACGCACTACGTGAACCGCACGTTCGTGTTCCCCTTGCGGATCCGGGCCGAAGGCAAGACGACGCCCGTGTCGATCGTGCTCACGGCCATCGCATTCAACACGCTCAACGCGTACGTGAACGCGCGCTGGGTCTCCGAGCACGGCAGCTACCCCACGAGCTGGCTCACCGATCCGCGCTTCCTCGTGGGCGCGGCCCTGTTCGTCACCGGCTTCGTGATCAACCAGCACGCGGACTGGGTGCTCATGAACCTGCGCAAGCCCGGAGAGACTGGCTACAAGATCCCGCGCGGCGGCCTCTACGAGCGCATCAGCTGTCCGAACTACTTCGG
>JAIBCE010000517.1 GCA_019694315.1 Sandaracinaceae bacterium | reverse complement strand
CCCCCAGGCCCACGCCACGCGCCGGATCGAGATCGGCGAGGAGCGAGCCGGCCGCGAAGACGCGCGGGTCGAGCACACGCTCCCCGTCGCCGAGGAGGCGCGACGACGCGTCGATGCGCGCGCCCGTGGGCGCCTCGGCCCCGAGGAGCGCGGTGCGTCCTCCGACGAGGCCGCCCGCGAGGTCGCGTCCCGTGCAGAGCACGAGCCCGCGGACCGCGCTCGTGTGCGAGCCCGCGCGCACGAGGACGTGATCGGAGCCGAGCTCGATCGCGTGGACGTCGCTGCGGACGCGAGACGGATCGAGGCCGTCGAGCGCGTGCTCGAGCTTGGCCGTCAGACGCTCGCTCTGCGCGGAGCGCGCCATGAGCACCTCGCCCACGGGCCGCGAGAGCGCTCGCTCGAGGTGCGTGGTCACGGCGTCGCCGCTCACCCCGAGCACGGGGGGAAGGAGCAGCGCGTCGCACGGCAGATCGGCCACGGCGCGACGCAGCGCGACGGCCAAGCGCTGACGCGCGCGGGACAGCTCGTTGACGCGCGCGAGCTCGAGCGTGTTGAGCAGCACGTCGTGCGCGCGACGCGCGTGCTCGGCCTCGACCGCGAAGAAGCGCCGATCGTCGCCGCGACGCACGGCGTCCTGGTCGAGCGAGCGCGCCAGCGCGCGCGCATCGAACATCGGCAGGGCCGCGAGCCCCACCACGGCCACACGCGCCCTCCGGAGCGGCGCGAGATCGAGCACGTTGCGCTCCGCGGAGAGCACACGGCGCAGCGTGCCCTCATTCGTCGCGACGAGCGGTCGATCCTCGGCGCGGAACGGGATCGCGCGATAGCCGCCGAGACGCCCGAGCACCGCCCGCTGCGCCTCGCGCCGAGCCTCCGACCAGCGCGATCGGAGCACGGCCGGTGCCTTGGCCAGCGCGCCCTGATCCCAGCCGCCTCCGGCGAGATGCGACAGCCCACGGGGCCCGCCGAAGAGGCGCGGCGTGGCCCCCGCGTGGCGCAGCGCCAGGGCTGCGGCCAGGCCCGCGACGCCTGCGCCCACCACCGCGATCTCGTGCGGACGCGCCGTCATCGCTTGCCCCGGCGCACGCTCTGCACGACGACCTCGGGCTCGTCGTCGTGCTCCTCGTCGAACGCATCGTCGGCCATGCGGGCGTAGGCGAGGCTGATGCGCGCGAGGCTCGCGTGCGGCCCCTCGCCGCGGATGCCCGACACGAGCGCGCTCACCTCGGCGCGGAGCTCTCGCGCGGGGCGGCCCGTGCACCGGGCCGTGTGGAGCGCGATCGCGTCGAGGCAACGGGCACCGCCACACACGCCCGTGCCTGCGCCCGTGCGGGCCACGAGCTGTGCGATGCTGCTCGCGCCGTCCTCGAGCGCGCGCTCGATCTCCGCGACGAGCACGTCCTCGCACTCGCACGCCACGCGTCCCTCGGCGACCGAGCGACCCACACGCTCGGCGAGCGCCGTGAGCGCGGCCGGATCGCGCGCCACCCGCTTTCGCACGCGGCTGCCCAGCGTGGGTCGGCGGAGACCGAGCTGCACCAGATCGGGGTGCAGCTCTTCGCCGGTCTCGTCGGCCTCGCTCATGTCACCTCGACTCGAGCGTCCCGTGACGAAGGAGCTGCTCGGCCACGGGGGCGAGGCGCACGCGACGATGTCGCTCGGCGAGCGTCACGCCGAGCAAGGCCTGCTGCGCGCGAGAGAGATCGTCGTTCACGATCAGGTAGTCGAAGAAGCCGTAGTGCTCGATCTCGACGAGGGCCTTCTGGTAGCGGCGCTCGATCACCTCGGGCGCGTCGGTGCCGCGGCTCTCGAGGCGACGCCGCAGCTCGGGCATCGAGGGCGGCAGGATGAACACGCCGACGGCCTCGGGCAGCTTGGCCTTGATCTGACGCGCGCCCTGGTAGTCGATGTCGAACACGAGCACGCGCTTGCCCTCGCGCTTGGCGCGATCGATCTCCGACGTGCTCGTGCCGTACATGTTGCCGTGGACGTGCGCCCACTCCGCGAACGCCCCCGCGTCGACCATGCGCGCGAAGATGTCCTTGTCGACGAAGTGGTAGTGCACGCCGTCCACCTCGTTCGCGCGCGGCTTGCGCGTGGTGTGCGAGACGGAGAACGTCACCTCGGGGAGCGCCTCGAGGAGGAAGCGCGTCAGCGTCGACTTCCCCGCGCCCGAGGGCGAGCAGAGGATGAGCAGGAGCAGATCGTCCATCGCGCTCGATGGTAGCCGGAGCCGCGCTTCCGCGTCGCGCAGCGCATCGTCTACGCTCACGCGATGACACGATCGGCCGTCCGCGCGCGTGCGCTCACCCTCCTCGCCACGCTGCTCGCCGTGCTCGGTGCCCTCGTGCCCGACCGGGCGCTCGCCACACCGGGGCCCGATTCCGTCGCGATCCTGGCCAATTCCGCGGTGCCCGGCAGCGTCGCGCTCGCCGAGGCGTACGCGGACGCGCGCGACGTCCCGCACCGACAGATCTGTGCGGTCCCGATGCCGACCACCGAAGACGTCTCGCTCGCGGACTTCCAGTCGATGGTGCGCGGGCCGCTCGAGTCGTGTCTCACCGACGCCGGCGTGCTCGCTCGCATCGAGGCGATCGTGATCGCCCGCGGCGTCCCTCTGCGCGTGTCGATGGACATCGGCGGCACGAGCCGCCGCGTCTCGCTCGCGGCCGCGCTCGCGCTGTGGAACACGACGATGGCCGATGGAACGCCCGTGCTCGGCCAGGATCCCGGGCACCTCGTGGACTGCGGCGGAGGCTCGACCTGCTGGGGCGCCCTGTGGCGCTCGGGCTATCGCGGAGGCCCCTTCGAGGCCGGGTGGGAGCGCACGGTCTCGAGCGTCACGCATCGACCGATGCTGGTCACGATGCTCCACGGTCGGAGCGACGCGGACGCGATGCGCCTCGTCACGTCGTCGGTGGCCTCGGAGGGCTCGGGCATGGGCGAGGGCGAGATCGTGCTCATGGACGGCGCCGATCCCGCGCGCGGCGCGCTCGACGGCGAGTACGCGACGGTGCTCACCCGGCTCGACACGCTCGGCGTGACGGCGCGCGAGGTGCCCTTCGCCGCGGAGCAGACGGGCCTCGTCCTCGCGGGCTTCGCCACGGGCACGGCGTCACTGGGCCAGACCATCGAGGGCAACACGTTCGTGCCCGGCGCCCTCGTCGACAACCTCACGAGCTTCGGCGCCGTGCCCGAGAATTTCCGCGAGAGCGGCGAGTCTCAGGTGTCGATCGCGCGATGGGTGGCGATGGGCGTCGCCGGTGCGCACGGCACCACGGACGAGCCGCTCAACAACTGCTTTCCGTCGCGCACGTTCCTCTCGGACTACGCATCGGGCGCGACGCTCGCCGAGTCGTACTTCGCGAGGATGCCGTACATCTACTGGCACAACCTCGTCCTCGGCGATCCGATGGCCGCGCCGTACGCGCATCGGCCCGAGGTCGCGCTCACCCTCGAGGGCACCTCGATCACGACGCCCACCGTGAGCGCGCCGATCGCGCTCGGCACCGCGCTCGAGGTGAGCCTCGATGCGCCCGCGGATCGGGTGCTCTCGCGCGTGGCGATCTACGTGGACGGCGTGCTCCACGAGGAGCGGCTCGACGCCGCCGCGAACGAGCGCGCGTTCACCCACTGCCTCGGCGAGGGCCACCCCGAAGCGGTCGGGGACGACGTGCAGGTGCTCGTCGCGGTCACGATGGCGAGCGACATCGAACGCGATCTCCGCGCCGTCCGCGGCTGGCGCGCGTTCCGCGCTGCGATCGTGGCAGGAGACGGTCGCTGCGCGGCGGTCACCGACGATGCAGGCGCGAGCGACGCAGGTGCGAGCCCACGAGACGCGAGCCCGGCCGCCGATGCCGGCCCCAGCGCACCCGCCTCCGGCTGCGCGTGCCGCGCCGGCCACGCACGAACGAGCGCCCCGCCCTGGCTCGCCCTCACGCTCGTGCTGGGACTGGGACTGCGTCGGCGGCGACGAGCCTGAGGGCTCGCCGCAAGAATGCAGGACCGTCCCGGTTTTCCCCTCGTTTTCCCTGACGATTGACCGGTTTCGGCGGAACAATGCAACAATGCAGGACCGTCCCGGTTTTCTGTTGTCCCGGTTCTCCCTGACGATTGACCGGTTTCGGCGGAACAATGCAACAATGCAGGACCGTCCCGGTTTCGTCCCGGTTTAACGACGGCCAGCAAGCCGTGTCGTTCGAAGCCCCAACGACGGCCAGCAAGCCGTGTCGTTCGAAGCCCAACGACGACCAGCAAGGCGGCGAGCCAGGCGAGCCGCCGCAAGCGGGGCTGGGCCCCGCGCGCAGCACGGAGCGGCAGCGGAGTGGAGCGGGAGGGGGCCCCGCGCCACGCGCGGGGGAGGGGGCGCATGCCCCCTCCAG
>JAIBCE010000516.1 GCA_019694315.1 Sandaracinaceae bacterium | reverse complement strand
TTCCTTCCGCTGCGTCGCCGCGCTCGTAGGTGTAGTGAGCCGTGGCGCGCCAGACGGGGCCGAGCGCATCGGGATCCACGAACGACAGCAGAGAGACGAGCTCGCTCAAGCGATTCTCGATCGGGGTCCCGGTGAGCGCGATGCGATAGGCAGGCGAGAGCGCGCGCACGGCGGCGGCCGTCTGCGTGGTGGGGTTCTTGATCCGCTGTGCTTCGTCGAGGACCACGAGCTCCGGCGCGAACCCGAGCACGAGCGGGAGATCGATGCGGAGCTGCTCGTAGCCCACGACGAGCACGCCCCTTCGGGTCTCGCGGTAGAGCTTCTCGCGATCCGCGGGGCTCCCATCGACCAGCGTGATGGGCTCGTGACTCGTCGCCATCCACTCGCGCCGCCACTGGGGCTTGAGCGCTGCGGGCACGACGAGGAGCACGCGAGAGAGTCGCCCGGAGGCGAGCATCGCGTGACAGCACGCGCTCGCCTGCGTCGTCTTGCCGAGGCCCATGTCGTCCGCGAGGAGCAGCCTGCCCCGCTCGAGAAAGCGCGCCACGGCCTCGCGTTGGTAGGGATAGAGCCCTCGCCGCAGGCTCGCGAGGCTCGCCTCCGCGCTCCCTCGCTCGCGCCCACACGCGACGATGCGACGGGTCTCGGCGAGCGCATTCGAGAGGAGGGTGACCGCGCCCGGATCGAGCGTGAGCTCTCGACGCGCATGTCGCTCGAGCACCGCGCGAAGGACCGCCGCGTCACGCCCGAGACGTGAGGCTCGCGTCGCCGTGTCGCGCCCACGCCGGCGCGCCCGCACGAGCGCATCGAGCTGTGCGAGGTGCTCGTCGTCGTCGACCGATCGCACCCGGAGCGCGGCGAGCGCGTCGTCGGGCGCCTTGGCGTGCGGCAGGCCATCGAACGCCACGTCCGGCCCCGCCGCGCGCTCCCGACATGGCTCCCACGCGCTCTTGCGCCCCTTGCTGCGCGCGAGCACGACGGCGAGGACGTGCTCGCACGCGCCGAGGCGCGAGGTCTGGAAGTCTGCACAACCACAGCTCGCGTCGAAGGGAGCGAAGCTCCGGATCGCGACGCACGAGACGCCCGACCATCTGCCATCCTCGACGTGCACGGCCCACTCCCCCACGTCGCCGCGACCTCGCGAGGTGCGCGTGATCCGAAGGGACCTGCGTCGCGCCTCCATCGTGCGGTGGAGCAACGCATGGAGCGCTCCCTCGCGCAGGCGAAAGTCTTCATCCTCGTCGCGAGGCCACGCTCTCATCGCGAGCCCGGCGAGGAGCGACGCGACGGGCAGCGTGACCTCGTCGAGGGCCCGCTCGAAGAGCACGGCCTGCGTCATGGAGGCAGTCGCGGTGCGGGGCGCGCCCGGCTCGAGAGACGGTGGCGAGCTCGCAGCGCGCAGGTCGAGCGGTGCATCTCTCGGGTCGAGCTGGCCACGAGAAGCGTCGAGGAGCGTCATGTCGGAGGAGACGATCGCCTCGCCGCGCGACTGACACGCACGCCGTCGCTCTACGCGCGATGGCCTCCTCACGCCTTCGTCGCCCTCCTTCGTCGCCCTCCTTCGTCGCCCTCCTTCGTCGCATAGTACGGTGCACCGTGGCCACGACCTCCGACGTCGAGCTCACCCTCGATCGCGCGCTCCTCGGCGCGCGCTCTCTCTCGGACGACGCACACGCCGTCCACGCCGGTGAGCGCCTCGCGTGGGCCATGAGCCAAGAGCTCGCCCCCGCGGTGTCGCTCTCGCGCACGCCCCTCGCGCCCATGTGGATGGAGCGCTGGGCCGCGTGTCAGGCCCTCGGCGCGAGCGGCCCGCTGCGTCTCGTGCGCACCGCCACGATCGTGCGCACCGCGACCGATCTGGTGTGCATCGATCCCTGCTTGCCCGACGCGTGGGCGCGCACCCCGCTCGGCGAGCGCATGCGCTCGCTCCATCCGCGCGAGACGAGCGAGACGTTTCCGATGACGCTCACCGAGGCCCTCGGCCCGCCTGGCCACTTCACCGAGGTGATCTTCACGAGCGTGGGCTTCCAGTCGCTGCGCGAGCTCCTCGGTGCCACCCACGGCGACGGCCTCGAGCACGCGCTCGCCCCGTATTTCCAAGGCGCCCGGGTGATCGTGGGCCCCTCTGCGCTCAGCCGTGCGCGTACGGAGCTCGATCGCAGCACCGACGTGCGCGACGGCTTCGCGCGTCTTCGCGTCGATCACGTGACCGAGATCACCGGCCCCACGCTCCTGCCGAGCGGCCTCGTCGCGGTCCCCACCGGCGGCTACGTCCCCGAGCACCTCGCGGTGGCCTTCGTGCAGAAGATCGATCGCCCGCGCGTGGCCGTGGTGACGAGCCAGGTGACGAGCCGTGAGCAGCTCAGCCCCTACGAGTCCTCCCTCCCCGGCCTGCGCGAGCACGCACGCCTTCGCGACACCGAGCTCGCCCCCCGCGGCGACGCCGCCGACCGCGCCGCCCACGTGAGCGCCCTCCGCTTCGAGCGCGCCCTCGCCGACCGCGACCCCGCCGACCCTCGTTTCCACCTGGTCTACCCCAGCCAAGCGCACGTTTGAGAGCACGTGTCGATCTCGAGCCCCCCCGGCCCCTCGCGCAAGATCCGCTTGCACGCCCCCCCGTGATCGCTTACACCACGCGCCCTCACGGGCGTATAGCTCAGCTGGGAGAGCGCTAGAATCGCACTCTAGAGGTCCTCGGTTCGATCCCGAGTACGTCCAACGCGAGAAGGCCCTGTAAATCAGGGCACGATGACAGGGGTCGGAGCCAACGCTCCGGCCCCTTCGTCGTTGGAGTCCCCACCCGTGTCCCCACCTCGCGCGATGTCCCCCAGCGCGCGGGCAACGGCGCCTGCCTTCTCGGCCGCGCCGACGTGGGAGTAGTGCTCCGTCATCTCGACGGTCGAGTGTCCGGTCATCGAGCGGACGACCTCACCGCTCGCGACTTGTCGCAAGAGGTCGTTGAACGTCCGCCGGAGGCCGTGGATGGTCTGCCTTCGCTCGATGCCCGCCTTCGCGAGCGCCGCGGCGAACGGCTTGTCGATGCTCTTGGGCCGCCGGTGCTCTCCCGTCGCCGAGGGGAACACGAGGCCGCTCGAGAGCCCTGGGTGCTGCGTGGCCACGAGCAGACGTCGGTGCTCACGGAGCACGCGACTGAGCTCGGGCGTGAGCGGGACGGTGCGCACGGTGCCGGTCTTCGTCGTGTCGACGATGCCCTTCCAGTGCGCGCGACGGATGTGGATGACGCCTGCGGCCTCGTCGATGTCGCCGAAGCGCAGGGCGCTCATCTCGCCCCAGCGCGCGCCCGTCGACACGAGCGCGAGCACCATCGGGTAGGCCATCGGCACGCGGTCGCGCGGTCCCGGGCGCTCCTCGCACGCGCGCTCGAGCGCCGCGAGCGATCGCTCGTGCTGCGCGCGCAGGTGCTCGAGCACGTCGCGCAGCTCGTTGGCCGTGAGCCGGTTCGGTGATCGATCGATCCGCACCGCGCGCGCTGGCCGAACACGCGAGGCGGGGTTGTACGAGAGGAAGCGCGGCACCGCCGCCTCGAGCAGCGTGCGCAGCGCGCGCAGCCTCCCGTTCCTGCTTGCCGGAGCGCCCGACATGGCGTCGCGCCAGCGCGCGATGTCCGTCTCGGTGATGCTGTCGAGGTAGTGCTCACCGAAATGCGGGATGATGTGGAGGTCGAGCATCAGCGCATAGAACTCAGCGGTCGATGCCTTGACCTCGGTGGTGCGCGCTTCGAGCCACGATCTCGCGAAACTCGCGAGACGCGGGCGCTCGGCCTGCGCTGGCGCCGCGTGAGCTTCGGCGCGCAGCTCCGTTCTCAGTCTCGCCGCGTCGCTCGCCGATCGGGCCTCGACCTCCCGATCGACCTCGCGCACGCGACCCGTCTTCGGATCGGGGACCTTCGCCCTGATCCGGTACCGACCCTCTCCGATCCGACGCACGCCCGGGTAGCGCGTCGTCGACGATTCCTTCCGCATGATGATTGCCTCCGCGAAGAGGCCCCGGGCGCGGTGCATGCGGGGCCGAAGCGTAGTCCGTCGAGCCCCGCTCGATCCACGCGTCGAGGGTCGAGGGCCGGAACATCGCGACGCGACGCGGCCCACGCCCATCAGGCACGAGCTCGCCGCGCGCCATCGCCGTGCGCACCCCGGAGGCCCCCATGCCCAGGTACGTCGCGGCCTCCGTGACCGACAGCCAAGGCCGTGACGCAGCCGTCGGCGAGAGGCGATCCAGCTTCGCGGAGATCTCGCGCAGCGCCGCGAGCAGTTCGCGGAGCAGCTCCTCGGACCTCGACTCTTCGCTCGACGAGCGCATCGATCGCCAGCCTAAGGAAGGCGAGGCGACGGTCACGCGCGAACGCGCGAACGCGCGGCTCCTGACCGGT
>JAIBCE010000515.1 GCA_019694315.1 Sandaracinaceae bacterium | reverse complement strand
GCGCGGTCATGCGCTCGGTCGCGATCGAGGGCGAGCCACCGCCCACTTCGTGGTGCTGAGCTCGAGCAGAAACGCCGTGAGCACGACGCCGAGTGCCGAGCCGAGGCCGAGCGGCTCAAAGCGCCGAGCCGCCGAGAGTGCGGCGCCTGCGGCCTGCGCTGCGGCAACGTCCCCGGTGTCGGCGGCATGTACTGCCTCTGATGTGACCCCCGAGGCGCCTCGTCGGGCCGCAGATGCATGCGGAACCCTCGAGGGGCGGCGCTGTCTGCGGCGGTGTGCACACCACCGAACATGCCCTCGTCGAGCTCGCACACCACGCGCGCAGGCCATCGTCCCTTCGTGAAGGCGCGCTCTCGATCCTCACGCGCGACCTCGGCGCCGAGATCGGCGTGCTCGTCGTTCGCGACGGCGCTCGCGAGGCGCGCTCGTTCTCGGGCCTCGACGCGAGTGTGGTGCGTGCGATGGACGCGGGCTGGGTGCGCCTGCGGAAGGAACTTGCGCCGATCAAGGAGCGCGCCCTCCGCGACGGGGCCACGACCGACCGCCGCGTACTCGGCGAGCGGCTCACGCATACCTCGCTGTATCGCTCCGCGATGAAGCCTCTCGGCGGCACCGAGACGCTCGTGCTCGTTCCGCTGGAGGCCTCGAGCCCCATCGGCCTCGTCGCGCTCGGTCGTCTCGGTGGGCGCTTCTCCGACGCTGCCCTCGCACACGCGCGCTCGCTCCTGCCGGCTGTCTCGCTGGCGCTTCGCGTCGCGTCGCGGCCCGTCGATCCGTTGCCCACGCTGAGCGACACGGAGCGCGAGCTGCTCTCCCATCTGGCGCTGGGCTTCAGCACCGCCGAGATCGCGCGAGCGCGGTCGCGATCGTTCTTCACCGTCCGCAATCAGCTCGCCGCGCTCTATCGCAAGCTCGAGGTGGCCAACCGCGCCGAGGCCCTCGGTCGCCTCTGCCGAGCATGAACGGGTCGTTCGACCCATCGTGGTCTCGCGCACGAGTCGCGATCCTGGCGCGATGACGTGGTGGTTCTCGTTCGGTCTCGGACTCGCCTCTTGCGTCCTCGCGCTCGCCGCGCGGCGCTGGCCGCTCTCGGGGTGGCTCGCGCTCGCACCGCTCGCGCTCGCGGTCGCGCGCACCGGTGTCGCGGCCGGCCTGTCGGGGCTCGTCGTCGGCGCGGCGGTGACCGGCTTCGCGATGCGCCATCAACCCGCGCATCTGCCCCGTCTCGGTGTGATCGGGGGCGGCGTCGCGTGGGGCCTCGCGGCGACGCTCGTGGGGGTGGTCGCCGCGCTCCTCGACCCGCGTGCTGGCGTGTTGCTCGTCGTGCCGTGCGCGCTGCTCGCGACCGTCACGCTCTCTCGCGCGGGGGCGCCGCGCTGGGCGGCGGCGGCGCTCGCGTGCACGCAGGAGCCGCACCCCTTCGTGATCTGCATGGGTCGCCAAGGCGGCGAGCTCGCGGTCACCGGCTTGCTCGCCTGGAGCGGTGCGGCGGTCGCGTGGCTCGTGCCAGGTCCGAGCCTCTGGCCGATGGGCGCGCTGGTGTCGACGCTCGTGCTCGCCCTCGTGCTCTTCCGCGCGGTGCGATCGATTCGCGCGAGCCAGCGTGCGCTCGACGGCGCCCCCCGACTCAGGGTCGCGGCGGTCGTCGTGGATGGTCCTCGTTCCGCGGACCCGGTCGATCCCCTCTGGCCGGGCCGATCGCCTGCGGCACGGGACGTCGAGGCCACCCTCGCGCGCTATGCGCCGCACGTCGCGCGAGCCGCTGCGGAAGGAGCCGTGCTGGTCGTGCTCCCCGAGGTCGCCGTCGTGCTCGAGCACGAGCAGGCGTCGCGGACCTGGCGCGACGGGGTTCGTCGATGGGCCGTCGCGCACGACGTCACGATCGTGGCGCCGCACCTCGACCTCGCCGCACCGAGCAACACGCTCGACGTCGTGACGCCGCGCGGGGAGCTGAGCTCCCACGACAAGCAGCACCCTGCGCCTGGGATCGAGCCTGCGCCGCGCGCGCTCACCGGACCGGGCGCGCACGTCCTCGCAGCGCGTCGGGCCGTCTCGGGCACGCCGCTCTCGACCGTGATCTGCGTCGACCTCGACTACGCCGACCTGGTGGGGCCCGTGCGCGCGAGACGAGGTCTGCTCGCAGTGCCATCGAACGACTGGCCCGGTGGCTTCGAGCGCGATCACGATCGCACGAGCGTCTGGGCTGCGGTCCTGACCGAGACGTCCGTGATCCGCGCGACGGGGCACGGCCTCTCGTCGATGCGTGACGGCGCCGGGCGCCTGCTGGCTCGCGCCTCGAGCCTCGAGGGGCCCGTCGTCCTCGTCTGTGACGTACCGGTTCTGCCCGACGCGGAGACGTCGCATCCCAGGCGCGATGGGTCATGATCCCGGCCCACGTGCCCGCTCCCGACATCGTCGTCGCCAAGCTCCGCAAGGAGTACCGCGTGGCCAAGCGCGAGCCCGGCTTCGCGGCGGCGTTCCGCGCGCTCTTCTCGCGCCGCTACGAGACCGTCGTCGCGGTCGACGGCATCGACTTCGAGATCGCCGCGGGCGAGCGCGTGGGCTTCCTCGGGCCCAACGGCGCGGGCAAGACCACCACGCTCAAGATGCTCGCGGGCCTGCTCCACCCGACCTCGGGCACGTGCACCGTGTCGGGCTTTCTGCCGCGCGAGCGGCGCACGGCCTTCCTCGAGTCCGTCACGCTGGTGCTCGGGCAGAAGCAGCAGCTCCTCTGGGATCTGCCGCCCGTCGACACGTTCGAGCTCAACCGGGCCATCTACCAGGTGCCCACGAAGGACTTCGAGGCGCGTGTGCGTGAGCTGGTCGAGCTGCTCGACCTCGGCGACCTCGTGAAGAAGCCCACGCGCGAGCTCTCGCTCGGTGAGCGCATGAAGTGCGAGCTCGTGGCGTCTTTGATCCACGCGCCGCGCGTGCTCTTCCTCGACGAGCCGACGATCGGCCTCGACGTGACGATGCAGGAGACCGTGCGGAAGTTCGTGCGCGCGTACAACGAGCGCCACGGCGCGACGCTCGTGCTCACGAGCCACTACATGGACGACGTGCTCGCGCTCTGCCCGCGCATCCTCGTCATCGACAAGGGCGCGCTCAGCTACGACGGTTCCGTCGAGGCGCTCGTCGAGAAGGTGCGTCCCGACAAGCGGATCACCGCGCGCTTCGCCAAGCCCGTCGAGCGCGCGGACCTCGAGCGCTTCGGCGCGATCGTGACGCACGAGCCGACGCGCGCGGTGGTCTCCGTGCCACAGGCCGAGCTCGCCCAGCGCGCGCAGGCGATGCTCGCGTCCTTGCCGATCCTCGACTTCGAGGTGGTCGCTGCGCCGCTCGAGGAGGTGCTCGCGGAGCTCTTCGCGCGCACCCGCGCAGCGCGCGAGGAGACCACACACGAGGCGATCGAGGCGCGCGCCGAGGGCGGGGCGTGAGCGACAGCTCCCTCTTCCGTGGTGTCCTGGCGCTGCCGACGATGCTCCGCATCGGCTTCCACGAGGCCGTGGCCTACCGCGCCGAGCTGCTCGTCTGGATGCTCACGACGACGATGCCGCTCGTGATGCTCCCGCTCTGGCTCGCCGTCGCCGAGACGGGGCCTGTCGGTGGCTACGACGGCGACCGCTTCGTCGCGTACTTCCTCGTCGCCTTCGTGGTGCGGCAGCTGACCGCGGTGTGGGCGAGCTGGACGCTCAACCACGAGGTCGTGCACGGCACGCTCGCCTTGCGCCTCATGCGGCCCGTGCATCCGTTCTGGGCCTATGCGGTGGAGAGCGTCTCGGCGATCCCGCTGCGCCTCGTGCTCGCGCTGCCGGTCTCGCTCGCCGTCCTCCTCGCCACGGGCGGCGAGCACCTCGTCGACGACGCGCTGCACGCGCTCGCGGGCCTCCTGGCGATCGCGGGCGCGTGGGCGATCGCCTTCTTCGCGAACCTCGCGATCGGCGCGCTCTCGCTCTACACGCAGTCGAGCATCAAGCTCATCGACGCGTGGCTCGCGGGCTACTTCGTGATGAGCGGCTACCTCGTGCCGCTCTCGCTCTTTCCGCCGCTCGTGCGCGATCTGCCGTACTGGCTCCCGTTCCGCTACCAGCTCGGCTTCCCCGTCGAGCTCTGGACCGGTTCGCTCGCCGGCGACGCGATCCTCGTGCAGCTCGGCGCGCAGTGGTGCTGGGTCGCGATCCTCGCCGCCCTCGCCGCGCTCGTCTGGCAGCGTGGCCTCGCCCGCTTCTCCGCCGTGAGCGGCTGAGCCAGACCTCGGACGAGCCGATGAATGCGAGGGAGCGTAGTCGGTACAAACGGCGCCCCGAAACCTGGAACGGGCATGTCGGTCGCGATCGAGCACACGTTCGCGGGTCAGGGAACGGTCACGGCGGGTCAAGCGGGGGCTCGCGTCGAGCGGATCGG
>JAIBCE010000514.1 GCA_019694315.1 Sandaracinaceae bacterium | reverse complement strand
CCGAGGCCCTCGATCGGCGAGCGATCCACGTCGGTCGAGACCACGCGCGCCTCGAGGCCCGCCTCCGCGAGGCACGCGTCGAGCGCGGCGCGATCGAGCCCGTGACGGAGGGCGAGGTGCGCCGCGAAGCGCGCATCGAGCGTGCTGGGGACGGGCCTCGCCGCGACGAGGAGCTCGATCGATCCGTGGCACGCCGCGCGACAGCCGCGGAGAAAGCGCGCGCGCTCGCCCGGTGAGAGGGCCTCGAGCGCGTCGAGCACCACGATCCTCGCGAGGCCGCGAGGAGGGCGCGACTCGATCGCTCGGAGCACCTCGAGCCGCACCATGACGGCCGCCGCCGCCGCGCCGAATTTTCGGTTCGAGGTGCCGCTCAGCATGGGCGTCACCGGATCGACCGTGACCCAGCCCGGATACGCCTCTTGCGCGCGAGAGACGAGGAGCTGCGGTGCCCGCGCGAGCGCCGCGCCGAGGGCGTGCTCCTGCCACTCCGGCACCGAAGCGAGGGCGGGACCGAGGCGCGGGACGCGCGCATCGAGCCAGGGCGCGAGCACGCGCGACACGAGCCGAGGGCGCGCCGCGAGGAAGGCCTCGAGCTCCGCGCGGAGCGGCAGCTCCACCTCGCTGCGGAGCGCGCGCAGCGCCGCGCGCGTGGAGAGTCGCAGGCCCGCAGCGCGACCCTCGGCGGCGCGCTCGGCCCACGCGAGGTAGTCGGGCGTGCGCATCGCCGACGCGGCCGCGAAGTGCAGCATGCCGGGCGCCCCCACGAGCTCGCGCATCGAGCGGGGCCCGTAGCCGCGGGCCGAGAGGTGGTGGATGACGAGGCGGTTGAGCGAGACGGGGCCGAGCGTGCCGCCGGGCTCGCGGAGGAGGTGGTGGCTCAGGGGGCCCTGATCCCAGCGTCCTCCGTAGCTGTCGAGCACGCCACGAAGGAGCGCCCGGTGGCCGCGATGGACGACGAAGAGGCCCGTGTTGATCACGCGCTCGGGCCACGCCTGCTCGGGGAGAAAGCCGTACCACCAGCGACGCCCGAGCTCGTTCTGTGCGGGCACGCCGTAGGTGTCGTCGTCGACCGCGAGCCAGCCATCGCCCGCGAGCGCGAACGGATCGGGCGGCTCGCCGAGGACGAAGAGATCCGCGTCGAGCCAGCAGAGGCGGTCGAAGCGTCCGAGCAACGGCTCCTCGAGGATCTTCACCTTCTCCCAGCTCGCGTGCGGATGATCGACGTCGCTCTCGCTCGCGAGCGGACGCTCGATCACCACGAGCGGGCAGCCGAGCCGGCGCGCCAGGCGCTCCTGCCCGGGCCGGATGTGCGCGTCGTAGAAGCGGCGATATCCATCGCCGACGACCGCCGTCACGAGCGCACGTCGTTCCATTCGCGACCGCGTTGGTAGCACGCGAGACCCGAGCGCTGTGAGCGGAGCCCACCTCGCAGGCTTGACCCTCGCGGCCGGCACCGGCAGCGTCGCTCCCGCTTCGAGGGCCCATGAACTACGACGATCCGCTCTACCCCACCGACAAGCCCGGCATCTATCACCTCGCGCCGATCCCCGTGTTCATGAGGGTGTTCGACGATCACGCCCTCCACGACGAGGTCTTCGAGCTCGGCATGCGCCGCCTCACCGAGGCGCAGAAGCGCATGGGCCAAGAGCTGCCGGAGCGCTACGACGAGGAGCGCCAGAGCCGCTACGTGCCGCGCGAGGCGCTCCAGGATCGTTGGGTGGAGCACACCGAGTACAACCCGATCGGCAGCCGCTACCACGTGCCGCCGAACGACTTCCTCTCGATGGACCACCCGAGCGTGAAGAAGCTCCGCGAGCGCGTGGAGCTCTCGCTCTACGAGCTGCTCGACGGCATCGGCGCGAGCCACGCCCGCCGCGCACGCATCACCGAGAGCTGGGTGCAGTACTACGCGCCGTTCGACGGGCGCGGGCACCAGAAGCACAACCACTGTCGCTGGTCGGCCGAGGAAGAGCCCGCGATGGCGTTCGTGGGCGGCTACTACCTCTCGGACGGCGAGCCTATCGCCGACCACCCCTACAGCGGCACGCTGTGCTTCCACCTGCGGGGCATGACGCACTTCTTCCGGCCGAAGAAGGGCATGCTGATGATCTGGCCCTACGACCTCGTGCACTCGGTGAAGCCGTTCTACGGAAAGAGCCACCGCTGCGTGATCAACTTCAACATCCAGCCCGCGGACGCGCCGATCGACAAGCTGCGCCGCATGGTGGCGGTGGCGCGCGGCTCCTGATGCGCGCGCGACTCGCGCGGCGCGTGATCAGCGTGCGCGATCGCGCGACTCGCGCGGCGCGAGGATCTCGGCCTTGGACGTGGGCACCGCGCTCCACACGAACGGCTTGCGCCCGCGGAGGTAGTCGAGCGTGCCCAGGCCGCGCCCCACGAGCTCCGCCGCGCCCGCGACGAGGAGCGCGCCCGTGTCCTCGGGCCGAGCGCGCGCGTGGCGGAGCGCCAGCGAGAGCAGGGGACGCGGCCAGAACGTGGCCACGGCGTAGTGGCGCGTGCCCCGCAGCCAGAGGTGACCGCAGAACACGCGCCGGCGCTGATCGAGGAGCTCGGCGAGCACGCTCGGGCCCTGGTTCCACACCACGGCGTCGGGCACGTAGACGAGGCGCTGGCCGCGGCCGATCGCGATCGTCTCGAGCCACGCTTCGTCGACCACCGTCTCGGGATCGAGCGCGGGCACGTCGGCGCGGAACGCGACGAGCTCGCCCATCTTGGGGCGATCGAGCGCGAGCTCGTGGTGGAGCGCCCACTGCACGCGCACCACGTCGTCGACCCAGCCCGAGCCCGGGTTCGTCGGCACCGGATGCGCGCCCGTCATCCCGACGCTCGGATCGACGAACGGCGCCACGAGCGCGTCGAAGCAGCCCGGCTGCGGGCGCATGTCGCCGCCGGAGAGCACGCACACGCGGATCGAGGGCCGGAGGCGCGCGAGGAATTGGTTCACGGCGGTGGCCTTGCCGCGCCGCACGGGATCGATCGCGACCTCGACGCGTGGATCGCGCGCCGCCCACGCGCGCGCGATCTCCACGGAGCGATCGGTGCTGCCGCTCGAGACGACGACGATCTGCTGCACCTCGAGGTGTGGCCCCGTGGCCGCCACCGCCTCGCGGAGGAGCGCGTCGAGGTTCTGCTCCTCGTTGTAGACCGTGACGCCGATCGCGGTCGCGATGGGGAGCGTCTCCGCGCGCTCGCTCATGGCGCGCTCCGGATCCAGAGGACGCGGCCGACGAGCACGAGCCACACGAACCACGGCACGAGGCTGAGCAGCGGCGGCAGGCCGAGGAGCAGGCCCAGGTTCGTCGCCGACGGAAGCGCCGACACCTCCGCGCGGCTCAAGCGCGCGAGCGCGTAGTCGAAGAGCACGTTGCCGCTCTCGGGCGCCTCGAGGCCCACCGCGGTGAGCGCGAGCACCAGGCCGATGGAGAGCACGCCGAGCGCCGCGACCCAGGGGCGCGCGCGCGGCCACGACCACGCCTGTGCGATGCCGAGCGCGAGCGCGGGCAGCATGGGCACGAGGTGACGAGGGCCGATCGCGGCGCCGCCCCACCACATGTAGTAGCCGGCGTTCGCGAGGAAGAGGGCGACGAGGGCCGCGAGCGCGACTGCCGGGAGCCGATCGGGCGGTGGGATGGGCTCCTCGGGCGGCCCAGCGCTAGCATCGCGGATCGCGCCGTGACGCGCGGCCACCACGAGCCCCACCACGCCGACGATGGCGACGGGCGCGACCACGAAGAGGCCACGCCGCGGGCTGACGAGCAGGCCGACGAGCGCCTCGAGGGTCGGCAGCCCGATGCCGAGGAGGCCGCGCTGGTGGCCGCTCACGAACTCGGGGTTGGCGAGGTGCGAGTAGCCCGTGAGCCAGGGCGCGCCGAAGCAGAGCTGGTGGTAGCCCGCGAGCACGAGCACCGGCGCGAGCGCGCCGAGGGCGAGCTCCGACACGCGGCGGGCTCGGGCATCGCGCGGCCCGTGCAGCACGGCGAACGAGGCGAGCACCGCGCCGGGCACGGCCGTGAGGTACTCGCAGCCCACCGCGGCCCCGAGGCAGAAGCCTGCGAGCGGCAGACGTGCGCGTGGCGCGCGCGGATCGAGGGCCTCGAGGGCCGCCGTGAGCAGCGCGGCCGCCGGCACGTGACCGTAGAAGCTCGTCGCGTACGCGTAGAGCGGCGTGCCGAGGCAGGCGAGCGCGATCGCGACGAGGCGCGTGCGCTCGTCGACGCGGCGGCGCGAGAGCGCGTGGAGCGCGAGCGCGAGCACGGCGAGCGAGAGGCCCGAGACGCCGATCGACGACGCATAGAGCAGCTGCTGTGCGCTCGTGTTGAGCTGCACGCCGGCGGCGGGCACGTCGCCGCGCG
>JAIBCE010000111.1 GCA_019694315.1 Sandaracinaceae bacterium | reverse complement strand
AGCGCGCGATCGAGCGCCTCACCGCCGAGGGCGTCGCGCCCGAGCGCCTCGGCCTCGCCCGCGCCGTCGAGCGCGCCGCGCGCGCGGCGCTGCGCGAGCGGCACCCGGCGCGCGCGCTCGACACGAACGTCGAGTTCTACACGGCCGTGCTCCTCGACGCGGTGGGCCTGCCTCGCGAGCTCTTCGCCGCGACGTTCGCGAACGGACGTCTCCTCGGCTGGGGCGCGCACGTGGCCGAGCAGCGCCGCGTCGGTCGCCTCGTGCGCCCGCAGTCGGTCTACGTCGGGCCCGCCCCGATGCGACCCGAGGCGCCGGCGAGTTGAGCGTCACGGTCAGTCGAAGGGCATCGTCATCGGAGGCGCGCCCGGCCGCGTGTACACGGTGATCTCGCGGCCGTAGAGCGCCGCGTCGGCCATGGCCGTGACGAGCACCGCGTCGAACGGAGCGAACGTCGCGCCCTGCACGCTCACGCGCGACTGCGTCATGGAGATCCGGCGCGCCTGCACGATGCGACCGACGTGCGGAGTCCCTTCGCGCAGCATGCGCAGCACGCTGTTCCGCGTGACGCTCTTGTGCAGGTGGATCGCGAGCTGGATGAGCCCGACGACCACGGCCAGCACCACGACGAAGAGCGCGACCGTCGGCAGGAGTGACTCGAGGGCGAACGTTCGCATCGCCGCATCGGTGCGCTCGACCGCCTCGAACGCCACGGCGGCCTCGCCTCCGACGACGACCCCGACGAACGCGAGCGGGATGCTCCCGATCGACAGCCCCACGATCCACCAGAGCATCACTGCGCCGCTTCGGTCGACGGCGCGCTGCGCGATCGCGTTCATCTCTTCGGGCGACGGACGCGCGGGGGAAGTCACACCGACCATCGGAGCCATCGTAGTACCTTCGCGCGATGCCGACGCCCGAAAACCTGCGTGTGTTCGACGACCCGAGCCGGTTCGACACCGTCGAGGTGCCGACGAACGGGATTCGCCTGCGCGTGCGCGTCGCGGGGCCCGCGACGAGCAAGAAGCTCGCGCTCTGCCTCCACGGGTTCCCCGAGAACAGCTACTCGTGGCGCTATCAGATGCAGTGCCTCGCCGACCTCGGCTACCGCGTGTGGGCGCCCGACCTCCGAGGCTACGGGGCCTCCGACAAGCCGCGGAGGATCGCCGACTACCGCATCCAGGAGCTCGTGCTCGACGTGGCCGGGCTCATCGATCACTTCCGCGAGAGCGCCGCTCGCGGACCGCAGAGCGGCGGGGGCCCGGAGGAGGTCGTGCTGCTCGGACACGACTGGGGCGGCATGGTCGCGTGGCACTTCGCGCTGCGACGCCTCCGCAAGATCGATCGCCTCGTCGTGATGAACATCCCGCATCCGCGCCGCATGGCGCAGGCCCTCGCGCGCCTCGGACCGCAGCTGCGACGGAGCTGGTACATCTTCCTCTTCCAGCTCCCGCTCGTCCCCGAGCGCTACCTCGCGCGCGACGACTACCACGCGATCGGCGCCGCGTTCGCGAGCATGGCCGTGGACAAGAGCCGCTTCCCGGAGTCGGTGCTCCGCGTGTATCGCGAGGCCGCGGCGCGACCACGCGCCATCGAGGGCATGCTCGCCTACTACCGCGCGGCGCTGCGTTACCCGAGCACGGTGCGCTACCCGAGGCTCCAGACGCCCACGCTGCTCGTCTGGGGAGAGGACGACACGGCGCTCGGCAAGGAGCTCACCGATCGCACCGACGAGCTCGTCGAGGATCTGACGGTTCGCTTCATCCCGCGCTGCTCGCACTGGGTGCAGCAAGAAGCGCCCGAGGTCGTCAACGCCCTGCTCACCGACTGGCTCGGCGGCAAGGAGGTCCGTGAGGCGAGCGCGATCCCGCGAGGCTGATCACGACGCCCCGCGCGAGCCCGAGGCGAGCGGCGATCAGCCCGCCTGCGTCTTGCGGCGCGCGATCTCGAGGTTGGCGATGAGCATGCGGTTGTCGGGCTGGAGCTCGAGCGCCTGCTCCCACAGGCTCAGCGCCTTGGCCCACGCGCCGTTGCGCGCGTGATCGAGGCCTTCGTCGAACAGCAGCCCCGCCTCGTTGGCGGCCTCCTCGGGGCTCGGGGTCGGCGGTGGATGCGGGACGTGCACGACCTTCGGAGGCTCGCTCGCGACCACGGGCGCGAGGGCCTGCGACGCGCTGCTCGCGGCCGCCACGGCGTGCTCGAGGGGCGTGCCGTCCTGACGGCGCACGCGCGCCGCGGCGATGCGATCCTGGATGGCCGCGCACGCCTCTTCGTGGAGCGCGTCGAGCATCGTCTGCAGGCGCGCCGCGTCGGCGGCCTCGGGCGCGAAGCGCTTCTGCTTCGCCACCGGCTGCCCCTGACGGGTCGCGACGCTCACCAGGATCGGCGGCGTGCCCGCGAGGGCCTCCGTCTCGATGCGCACGAGCTTGCCCTCCACCATCACACTCGAGACGCGCCCCGAGGGCCAGCTCTGTGCGATCGGGCTCGTGCCCAGCTCCGCGAAGTCCACGGTTCCCGCGCGGAGCTCGAAGGTCCCGGCCTCGAGGGCGAGGAGCGCGTCGAGCACGTCGGCCGCGCCATCGTCGAGCTCGCCGCCGTGCACCGCGACCTTCGTGGTGAGGGTCGGCGACTCGATCACGATCTCGCCCGTGAACCGTCGCACCTCGCAGAAGCGCAGGAGCTCGGCGAAGCCCACGCTCGCGAGCTCGCCGCGAAACGCGGGCGTGAGGCGCTCCACGCGGCGCAGGAGGGCGCGCGCGCGGGCACGCAGCAGCTCCGGCGAGAACGGCTTGGTCACGTAGTCGTCGGCGCCCGACTCGAGCCCGGCGACCATCGTCTCGGGATCGGCGAGCGACGAGAGAAAGACGAAGGGCACGTGCTGCCCGCGCCAGATCGTGCTCAGCCGACGCCGGAGCTCGAAGCCGCCGATCTCCGGCATCACGATGTCGCTCACGACGAGATCGGGCGGAGGGGATCCGTCCAGCTCCTCCACGGCGGTCCGCGGGTCGTCGAACGCCTGCACCGAGCCCACGGGCTCGAGCGCTTGCACGATCGACGCGAGCATCGCGCGATCATCGTCCACGGCCACGATCCTCGGCGTCGTCACGACTCTGTCTCCTCGGGCTGGGGTTCGCTCGCAGCGGCTGCGATCTCGACGTCGACGATCGGCGTCACGATCTCGAAGGCGAAGCGTGGATCCGGCGTCGCGGGCTCGCTCTCACGGAGCGCGACGAGCCGCACGCCGCGACCATGCGCTTGATCGAGCGCGCGCAGCGAGCGCCGGTCGAGCAGCGACTCGTGGGCGAGGACGAGGCGAGCGTCCTCCACGTCGGCACGCCGAGCGAGCTCCGCCGCACGATGTGCGGCCACGGTGCGCCAGCCCGCGCCCTCGAGCCAGCGCCGCGCACGCGCGAGATCGGGCGAGCCCTCGGGACCGGCGAGGATCGCGAGCGGAGCGTCGAGCCGTGCGCTCTCGAGCGGTGCACCCTCGAGCGCCACGCCCTCGAGCGGGAGCTCCACCGCGAAGCGACAGCCACCGCCAGGCCGGTTCTCCGCGAACGCGCGTCCGCCATGGAGCTCCGCGAGGTGCCGCACGATCGCGAGGCCGAGCCCGAAGCCCGCGTTCGCGCGCCCGTGTCCGAGCTGCACGTAGCGATCGAAGACCGACTCGAGGGCCTCCTCCGGGATCCCAGGCCCCTCGTCCTCGACCCAGAACGTGAGCCGATCACCGTGGATGGAGTGGCCGATGCGTGCGATCGACTGGGCAGGCGAGAATTTCAGCGCGTTCGACGCGAGGTTCGCGATGGCCTGCTCGAGGCGCGCCGGATCGGCCACGAGCACGTGATCGGGCCCCGGTGCGGCGACCAGGCGTCCGTCGGCCAAGAGCCCCTCCACGACGGATCGCACGAGGCCCGCCGCGCGCACGCGCCGCGGCTCGAGCCGCAGCCGGCCGCTCTCGGCGCGATCGAGATCGAGCAGCTCGCCGACGAGCGCGAGCAGGCGCCGACTGGCCTCCACGACCTCGTCGAGGCGCGCTGGCAGCGTGTGCACGTCGACAGCCTCTGCCTGCGCACGAAGCGCCTCGAGCCGCGCGATCACGAGCGCGAGCGGCGCGCGCAGATCATGAGACGTGAGCGCCACGAGCTGACTCTTGAAGCGGCTCAGGAGCTCGAGCTCGGCGTTCTTCTGCTCGAGCTCGCGCTCGTGCGCCTCGAGCGCCTCGAGGGCGCGACGACGCTCGGTCACGTCGCGCGCGCTCGACACGAAGCCGACGATGCCGCCGTTCTCGTCGCGGATCGCGTTGATCGTGAGCTCCACGGAGATCGCCTCACCCGACTTGGTGAGGCTCTCGACCTCCCCCGACCACGCACCGACCTGCGGATCGGCCATCGCGTCGCGCATCGATCGATAGAACGCCGCGGAGTGCCGCCCCGACTGGAGGATCTTGGGCGTCTTGCCCACCACCTCCTCACGCCTCCAGCCGTACATCTGCGTGAACGCATGGTTCACGTCGACGATGCGGGCCGCCGGGTCGGTGAACATCACGGCATCCGAGCTCGCGAGGTAGTTCCGATGCGCGAGGGCCAGCTCGTGCATCTTCTTCCACATGCGCGACGCGCCGCGCGCGTGCACGACGACGTCGTCGCCCACGCGCCCCATGGCGAGCTCGAGCACCACGCCGCGGATCGTCGCGTGCGCGCTCGTGAGCGTGCTGCCTCGGAGCACACGCCCCAGGTCTTCGAGCAGCGCGGGGCCGCTCGCAGGCGCGAAGTGCGAGAGGAACCTGCCCTCCTCGACGCCGGTGATCTGGGTCATACCGGCGAGGCCCTCTCGGATCACGCCGTCGCTCGCGACGACCACCGTGCACGCGAGACCCGCCGTCGCGAGCGTGCGCGCGGGTACGTCCCGCACGACGAAGGTCGCTCGCGCCGCGTCGTCGGCGAGGAAGAGGTGCCGGAACCCGAGCAGGTCGGTTGCGATCTGGCCCACGTCGTCGGCGCTCGTGAACACGTCGAGCGCGATCTCCTCGAGCGTGGGATCGAGCACCGAGCCGATCATCATGCGGAGCGCGGGCAGCGCTTCGTCGATGGGCAGCCCGCCTGCTCGCCGCCCTCCGCTCCGCACCGCGTCGAACACGTTCGCATAGGCCACGATGCGCGAGGCGAGCGGGATCGCCTCCTTCGTGAGCCGCCGCGGGAAGCCGCGCCCGTTCCAGGCCTCGTGCACGGCGGCCGCCGGCAGCGCCAGGTGCGCGAGCGACGGCAGCGCGCCCACGATCTCCTCGGTGTTGCGAGCCCTCCGCTGGTAGAGCGCCAGATCCTGCGGGCTCAGGGCCTGGCTCGCCTCGAGCAACACGCGCGGCAAGGCGAGCTTGCCCACGTCGTGCAGCAACGCGACCCACGTCGGCTCCCACGGATCGACCGCGCCCCCGAGCCGCAGCGCGATGCGGTGCGCGAGCACCGCGACGCGGGCCGAGTGTCCCGAGGCCTGATCGAGCTTCGCGTCGATCACGCGTCCGAGGAGCCAGAGCAGCTCGGCCATGATCACGCTCTCCGAGAGCGGCTCGGCCTCGCCCAGCACCGCGTCCACTGCGGCGAGCCGAGACGAGACGCGTGACTCGTCGAAGAGCTCGTCGACGAGGCTCGGCTGCTGCTCGAGCGTCTCGAGCGCCGCGTCGACCACGTCCGGCACGAACGTCACGGCCTTGGCGCTCCGGCACACATCGCCGAAGCGAACCGCCCGGATCGCCGGCGGCACGAAGCGGAGCGTCAGCTCGAGCTCGTCGGCCAGGCCCACCACCGCCGCCTCGCGCGAGATCTCGATGTCCTTGCTCCCGCGCGGAAAGCCGCTGCCGTTGAGGCGCTCGTGATGCGCCCCGACGATGTCGGCGAGGCCCCGGAGCGTCGAGAGCGGGCGCACCAGGCCCGAGCCTCGCGTGGGGTGCAGGCGGGCGCGCGGATTCTCGAAGCCGCGACGCGCGTGGGCCGCGATCGGATCCTCGAGGCCCACGGCGCCGACGTCGTGCACGAGAGCCCCGTAGAACACGCGTCCGGTCTCGAGGCCCAGCCGCCTGGCGATCTCGAGCGAGAGCAAAGCGACGCGCGCCGAATGTCGATACTGGACGCCGTCGTGGTAGTCCGAGGCCGTCGCGAGCAGGCACACGAGGTCGTGCACGAGGCGGCGCTTGTTCGCGTCGACCGGGGTCTCGACTCGCGAGACGCCGCTGTCGCTCCGCCCTTTGCGAAGCGAGCTCGAGCTCGATCCTGCAGACTGCTCGCGCGACACCCAGTTCCTTCTCTCGACCCGCTCAGGCCCAGTCGAGCTCGGCCGTGAAGTGTCTCAGGTGAGGGCTCTGCTTGGCGATACGCACGCCGCGGATCTCGCGGGCCTTCTGCTTGAGCTCCACGATCACCTCCGCGGCGAGCTCGAAGTGGCTCTGAGTGTACACACGTCGGGGGAACGCGAGCCGAACGAGCTCGAGCGGCGCGTAGGTCTCGCGTCCGTCGGGCAGGCGCTTTCCGAACATCACCGACCCGATCTCGACCGCGCGGATGCCGCCCTCGAGATAGAGCGCGCAGGTGAGCGCCCACGCCGGATACTGCTCGGGCGCGAGGTGCGGCAGGAAGTCGCGGGCATCGAGGTACACCGCGTGCCCACCGGTCGGCTCCACGATCGCGACCCCCCCCGCGAGGAGCTTCTCGCCCAGGAATTCGGCCGTTCGGAGGCGGTAGCGCAGGTACTGCTCGTCGAGCACCTCCTCGAGACCCACCGCGAGCGCCTCGAGATCGCGACCCGCGAGGCCGCCGTACGTGGGGAAGCCCTCCGTGAGCACGAGCAGGCGCCGCGCCTCCTCGGCGAGCGCATCGTCGTTGAGGGCGAGGAAGCCCCCGATGTTCACCATGCCGTCCTTCTTGGCGCTCATGGTGCAGCCGTCGGCGAGGGAGAAGATCTCCCCCGCGATCTCGCGCACCGAGCGCTCGGCCTGCCCCTTCTCGCGCTGCTTCACGAACATCGCGTTCTCCGCGAAGCGGCACGCGTCGAGGATCAGCGGCTTGCCGAAGCGCGCGAGCAGCGCCTTGTAGGCGCGCACGTTCTCGATGCTCGCGGGCTGGCCACCGCCCGAGTTGTTCGTGAGGGTGAGCATGCCGAACGGCACGCGGTGGGCCTCGCTCGAGAGCAGCGCCTCCACGCGCGCGAGGTCGATGTTGCCCTTGAACGGGTGTCGCTCCCGCGGCTTGAGCGCCTCGGGCGTGGGGAGGTCGCGCGCCTCGCAGCCGCGCACCTCCACGTTGGCCCGCGTGGTGTCGAAGTGCGTGTTGTTCGGGATGACGTCGCCTGGCTTGGCGGCGATCTCGAACAAGAGGTGCTCGGCCGCGCGCCCCTGGTGCGTGGGGATGAGGTGCTTGTAGCCGGTGATGCTCCGGACGACCTTCTCGAGGCGGAAGAACGAGGGTGAGCCCGCGTAGCTCTCGTCACCCTCCATGATCGCGCCCCACTGGTGCGCGCTCATCGCGCCCGTCCCCGAGTCCGTGAGGAAGTCGAGCAGGACGTCGTCCGAGTGCAGGCGGAACGGGTTCAGCCGCGCCTGGTCGAGGAGCCCCTTGCGCTCGTCGCGCGTCGTCACGCGAATGGGCTCGACGCTCTTGATTCGGAAGGGCTCGAAGATCGTGCGCGGCATGCGGGCGCCCTACTCACCGAACCGACTGCGCCGCATGACCGAACGCACGGGCGTCGCCTTTCTTGGGCCTCGAATTGCTTGCATCCGCAGCCGACCTGCCGCGGCGGATCCCGAGCTCCGAACGACGTGGTATCGGTCGGTCATGACGCGCACCGCGATCTCCACCGAACAGGCGCCCAAGGCGATCGGCCCCTACTCGCAGGCGATCCGCAAGGGGAGCTTCCTCTACCTGTCGGGGCAGATCCCGCTCGACCCGGTGTCGATGACGGTCGTCGGGACCCACGCCGCCGAGCAGGCGGAGCAGGTGATGAAGAACCTCGAGGCCGTGCTGTCGGCGGCCGGCGCGAGCTTCGGTGACGTCGCCAAGACCACCATCTTCCTCACGGATCTCGAGGACTTCGCGGCCGTCAACGCCGTGTACGCGAAGCGCTTCGAGGGCATGGCGCCGCCCGCGCGCTCGACGGTGCAGGTCTCGCGGCTGCCCCGCGACGTGCGCGTCGAGATCGAGGTCGTCGCGATCCTGGGCTGACGCTGGCCGATCTTCTTTTCTCGGCGGCTCTTCGGTACGTTCGTCGTCGGAGGTCCTTCTTGGCGAAACCCCCGCAGTCCACCATGCAGGTCAACGTCACCCCGGTGCTGCCGGGCGGCATGAAGGACGACCGACGTGGAACCATCACGCTCTTGAGCGGCGATCGTCCCGGGCGGCTCATCGAGATCGACGGCACCGAGCTGGTCGTCGGACGGACGGACGAGTCGACGCTGCGCATCGAGGACGAGTCTCTCTCGCGCAAGCACGCGCGCTTCTTCCGGCTGATGGGCAACTACTACGTCGCCGATCTCCAGAGCACGAACGGCACCTTCGTGAACGGCAACCGCATCAGCGCGCCCACACAGCTGGCCGACGGCGATCGCGTGCAGCTCGGGCTCGCGACGGTGCTTCGCTTCGGGCTCACCGACAAGGCCGTGGTCGAAGAGGCCAAGCGCCTCTACGAGGCGACCGTCCGCGATCGCCTCACGGGCGCCTACAACCGCCACTTCCTCGACGAGCGGCTGCAGTCGGAGTGGAGCTTCGCCAAGCGCCACGGCACGCGCCTCTCGGTGCTCTTCGTCGACGCCGACCACTTCAAGAAGGTGAACGACACCTACGGGCACGCGGGGGGCGACGCGGTCCTCCGCTCGCTCGCGGCCGTCCTGATGAAGGCGATGCGCCAGGAAGACGTGGTGGCGCGCTACGGAGGCGAGGAGTTCATCGTGCTCGTGCGGGGCATCCCGCAGGAGGCCGTGGTGGCGCTCGCCGACCGCGTGCGCGCCGAGGTGCAGGCGTGCGTGATCGAGCACGAGGGTCGCACCATCCCGATCACGATCAGCATCGGCGTCTCCACGCACGAGGCCGAGCGCGAGGACGAAGACGTCGAGGCGCTCGTCGCACGCGCCGACGCCGCCCTCTACAAGGCCAAGGAGCAGGGCCGAAACCGCGTCGTCGCGGCGTGAGGCACGCGCGCGCAGCGCAGCGGTCCTGCGAGCCGCGGAGGCCCGCGTGAGCGCCCACGCGGACGTGCTCGTCGTGGGCCTCGGGAGCGCGGGCGCGGCCGTGGCGCAGGCGCTCGCGGCCGAGGGGCGACGCGTCGTCGCGATCGACAAGCGGGAGGTCGGCGAGACCGGCGCACGCTGGGTCAACGCGGTGCCCGAGTGGTGCTTCGAGCGCGCGCGCCTGCGAGCCCCGTCGGGCGGCGAGCTCTTCGTGGCGCATCACGACGCGTCGAGCCGCGCGATGCACTTGCTCGCGCCCGAGGGCGGCGGGCGCCTCACGCTGCGCGCGCCGCCCGTGCTGCACGTGGACATGCGGCGGCTGGTCGATCGCCTCGTCCACGACGCGATCGGCGCGGGCGTGACGGTGCGGCGCGGACGCATCGCGTCGGTCGAGCTCGAGGGCGGACGCGTGGTGGCGCTTCGCGTGGAGGACGGCGGGCGCGAAGAGCGGATCGCTGCGCGTCTCGTGGTGGACGCGAGCGGGCTCGGTGGCGCGGTGCGCGAGCGCGTCCCGCAGCTCGCGCGCGTGTGTCCCGCCGCCTCGCCCGAGAACCTCTGCGTGGCCGCGCAGTTCCAGCACGAGGTGCGAGATCGCGCAGGGCTCGAGGCCTTCCTCGAGACGCACGGCGCCTCGCCGGGCCACGACATCGCCTTCCCGAGCATCGCGGGAGGCTTCTCCACGCTCACCGTGTTCACGTCGCCCGCGCTCGATCGCGTCGGTGTGCTCACTGGCTCGATCCCGGCCACCGGCGCGGCCGATGCGAAGGAGATGATGGCGCGCTTCCTCGCGCGTGAGCCGTGGATCGGGCCGCGCCTCTGGGGCGGGCGCGGTGCGATCCCGCTCCGACGGCCGTACCGTGTCCTCGCTCGCGCTGGCGTGGCGTTGATCGGCGACGCCGCGTGCCAGGTGCACTCCGCGCACGGAAGCGGCGTGGGGATCGGCCTCGTGGCCGCGCGCATGCTGGCCGACGCGGTGCGGGGCGCAGACGATCCCGGCGCAGACGAGGTGCTCGCACAGTACGAGCGATCGTTCCATCGCGAGCACGGCGGGGTGCTCACCGCAGCCGACGCGTTCCGCAGACACGTGCAGGGCGCGAGCGCCGCGGAGCTCGCGGCGCTGATCGAAGAGGGCCTGCTCGACGAGGCGCTCGCGATGGCCGCGCTCGCCCAGCGCCCGACGCGTCCGAGCCCGGCGCTCGTCTTGCGGCTCGCGCCGCGGGCCCTCCGCAACCCCGGGCCCGCTCTCCGCTTCTTCCCCATCGCGGCGCGCACCGCCGTGCTCGATCGCGTCGCGGCGCTCGTGGGCTCGCGGCGCGTGGGCGCGAGCGTGGAGCGCAGCATCGACTCGCTCGTGGGCGAGGCCCCGAGACACGTCGGACCCGGCGCGTGGCGCGAGCCTGGCTCTCGCGACCGCGCCGACGATCTCGCGGACACGTCACGCTCACGTGAGGACGCGTGAAGCGCGTGCCCGTGCCCTCGATCCTCCCCGTGGGCGCGGGTTTCACCTTCGGACAGAGCCCCTTCCGCGTGAAGGGCGTGCTGTACCTCGGCACGCAGTCGTTCTTCACGGAGAACGTGGGTGGCGGCCTCGAGGCCCTCGCCACCGAGATCGAGGATCCCGCGCTGCGCGCGTTCATCACGCAGAAATTCCTGCCGGCCTCGCTCTACGACGTGATGCCCGTGCCCGCGCTCATCGCGTACGAGGCCCGCACGCTCCGCATGAGCCTCGACGACTACCTCCTCCACCGCACGCGTCACCAGGCGCGAAAAGACCTGGGCGGCGTGTATGCGTGGCTCCTCCGGCTGGCCACGCCGAGGCTCGTCGCCGCGCGACTGCCGCGCATCATGCTGCAGATGTTCGACTTCGCGCAGGCCGAGATCGTCTCCGAGACCGACGACGAGGTGGTCACGCGCCTCTCCGGCATCCCCGCGCCGCTCGCCCCGTGGCTGACCGTGGGCACCACCGTGTACGCCGAGACCGCGCTCAAGCTCGCGGGCGCGAGCCCCCGTGTGGACGAGCCCGCCGTGCGACCGCGCGGCGAGCGAGCCGGCCTGCCGCTCGTGGACCTCGAGATCCCCGTCCGCTGGAGCCCGTGATGCGGACGTCCACGCGAACCCGGTGACGATCGGGCGTTCTTGCTATCGTGCCGGCGCTCCATGAAGCCCCGTCGCCCCTCCGCCCGCTCGCCGGTCGCGCGCGCACCTCGCGCTCCGTCGTCGCTGCCCCCGCGCCCCGCCAAGGTCGCGATCACACGACACGGCCTGCGCGTCGGCGAGCGCGAGATCCCGCTGCACGCGGGCTCGATGCACTACTTCCGCCTCGAGCGCGAGGCGTGGCGTCCCGCGATGCGCGAGCTCCAGAACCTCGGTCTCCCGATCGTCGAGACCTATGTCCCGTGGCAGGTGCACGAGGTCGGCCCCGGCAACTACGACTTCGGCCGCGTCGATCCCCGCAAGGATCTCCGCGCGTTCGTGGAGCTCGCGGGCGAGCTCGGCCTCTACGTGTTCCTGCGTCCCGGCCCTCACATCAACTCGGAGATGACGTGGTTCGGCCTGCCCGAGCGCATCGTCTACGACAAGGCCTGTCAGGCCCGCTCGCCGTCTCAGGGCCCCGTCGTTCTGGGCTTTCCTCCGCGCATGTTCCCCGTGCCTTCGTACGCGAGCCGCACCTACTTCGCGGAGGTCGCGCGCTGGTACGAGGCCGTGGCGCACGAGGTGCGCGATCTGATCTACCCCAAGGGGCCCATCGTCCTGCTGCAGGTCGACAACGAGGCCTCGTACTACTTCCGCGACGCTCCCTACGATCAGGACTACCACCCCGACGCGATCGAGAAGCTGCGCGACTGGGTGATCGCCAAGCACGGCTCCCTCGAGGAGGCCGCGCGCGCGCACCGCGCGAGCTACGCCAAGCGCGAGGACATCGCGGCTCCCACACGCTTCGACGTGTCCGACGAGGAGCTCGAGGAGGGCGAGACGCCCCCCTACGATCGGCTCGCCCTGCACCTCGACTGGGCCGCGTTCCGCGAAGATCTGATCACGGGCGCGATCCGCGAATTCAAGGCGCTGCTCGAGGCCGCGGGCCTCACGGGCGTGCCCACCACGCACAACCTCCCGCTCGGCGAGATCTCGAGCCCCACGAGCCTGCCCGACCTCGAGGAGGTCGTGGATCTCGTCGGCCTCGACTACTACCACGCACGCCGCGAGCACCGCGTCGTCAAGCGGCGCACGCTCTACCTCGCGGGCACCTCGCGGCTGCCGATCGCGCCCGAGATGGGCGTGGGCGCGCCGCCCTGGTTCACGCCCCTCTCGCACGAGGACTCGCTCTACTGCGCGATGGTCGCCTCGGCGTACGGGCTGCGCGGCATGTGCCTCTACATGGCCGTCGATCGCGACCGCTGGTACGGCGCCCCGATCGACGCGATGGGCAACCCGCGCCTCGAGGCTGCGTCGTGGAAGCGCTTCCTCGGCGCGCTCGACGCCACGTCGTTCCACACGCTCACGCGTCGCACGCCCGTCGCGATCGTGCTGCCGCGCGAGCACATGCGCCTCTCGCGCGCGACGCACCTGCTCGGGCCGATCACGCCGGTCACCGTCGAGGCGGTGGGCATGAGCCCGGTGGAGGCGTGCAGCGAGGCGGATCTCGGCTTCGACGGCCCCATCCAGGTGCTCTGGTGGAAGATGGTCGCGCGCTTCGCCGAGGCGCTCACCGCGCGCAACGTGCCGTACGTGCTCGTCGACGGCGACGTGGGCGAGCCGCGTCTGCGTGCGTACCGCGCGCTGATCGTGCCGAGCTACGAGGTGGCCTCGCGCGAGCACTGGCGCACGCTCACGCAGATCGCGGCCGACGGCGCGCACGTGATCTTCGGGCCCGCGATGCCGCGCCTCGACGAGACGCTCACGCCGCGTCCGTTCGAGGTGCCGCGCGGTGCCACGCGGGTGCTCGTCGATCGCGACGAGGACGCGCTCGCGGCCATCGACGCCCTCCTCGAGGAGATGCCCGAGCTCGGGCTGGATCTCGTCGCGGAGCCTGCGCACGTCGAGCTCACGGTGCACGAGAACGACGCGGGCGAGCCCCGCGTGATCTTCGTGATGAACCCCGCGAAGGAGCCCGTGGTCGCCACGATCACGCGCGTGGGTGCGTGGGCGCCCGATGGACCCGACGAGCCATGGCTCCTCGAGGACGTGATGACCGGACAGAGCTTCGCCCTCGAGGCCGCGCTCGAGCTCACGCTCGCGGGCGGGAGCCTGCGCATGCTCCGCGTGAGCTCCGCGCCACTCGCCGCGTCGCGCGACGAGGTCGGGAGGGCCGGATGATCTCCGAAGACGTCCGCATCCAGGGCTTCGACGCCCGCGCGTTCACGAACCTCGTGTCGCTCTTCGCGCCCAACGTGGTCTATCGACACGAGCGCGATCCGATCGACAGCGACGCGCCCGAGCTCGCGCCGCACCTCCCCGAAGAGGGCGAGGTCCGCGACGGAACGCTCGTCGTCGTGGTCTCCGATCGCGGCACCGTCCGCAAGGCGTTCCACACGGTGCATGGGCGGGTGCGCGATCTCGAGCTCGAGAGCCCCGAGCGCCTCGAGGGCGTGCCCGAGCGCTACGGGGCCAAGCGCGTGATCGTGCTCCGCGAGGGCGTGCTCGAGGACCTCTTCGCCCGGGCCAGCGCGCGCATGCACCGCGAGGACGACTACGTCGCGCAATGGCTCCAGGTCGTGCGCGCGATCCGCGAGGAGATGGACGCGGGCAGGCTCGTGATCCACCCGCGCCCGTTCACGTCCGTCCCGCTCCCCACCTCGCAGCTCGTGCGACGCACGCTCGACTCGGTGCTGCCCGATGATCGCTCGTTCGTGCTCGCGGTCTGGCGCGGCCACTCGCTCTGGACGGCCGCGGCGCTGCGTCGACGCGCGGGCGAGATCGACTGGGTCGCGGGCCCCGATCAGCTCCTCGCGTGGACGGGACCGCTCGGTGGCGACTGGCGCCGCGATCACCGCGTGCTCTCGCAGGCGGTCACCGCGCACATCGCGCCCGTGCACCTCGGGCTCTACGGCGATCTGCGCTCGGTGCGCCGTCTGCTCCGCAGCCGGGAGGCGGGCGCGTGGGCCAAGGCCGTCGCGTCGCGCGAGGTGATCCTCCACCCCACGCCGCCCTACGTCGCCGTCGCGCTGGGCGCGGACGCCGTGCGACGTGTCGCGCAGAAGAGCACCGATCTGCTCGGTCGCCTCGGCGTCACCGAGCGCCTCGATCCGCTGCGGCAGCTCGTGCCCGTGCTCGGCGCGCTCCGCGGCCGGGTCGCCGAGGTCGCGAGCGTCACGCAGACGCTCGGCTTCGATCCGCTCAAGCTGCTCGCGCAATTCCTCGAGCGCGTGGACCCCGACGACGCCGACGAGGAGGCGAGCGACGTCGACGGCGCAGCCGCCTCGGGTCGCTTCGGCGATGCCGACACCGAGAGCGACCTGTACGACGTGAGCGCCAAGAGCGCCGCCGATCCGCTCGACCCGAGTGCGTCCGAGGACGACGCGGAGCGCGAGGCCCTCGCGCGCGCCGCGACCCTCTATGGACACCTCGACGCCGACGATGGCGCGGGCGGTGTGGACGACCTCGGAGACCTCCTCGGCGACGCAGAGAGCGCCAACGGCGCGGCCGACGACGACGAGCACGGCCAAGACGAGGGCGACGGCCGCGACACCTCCGAGCGACGTCGCGAGCGAGAGGGCGACCAGGAGCCGTGACGAGCCTCCGTGAACGCGCGCGCGAGGCGCTGCTCGCGACGGTCCGCCCCGACGCGCTCCCGACCACGCTCGCGCTCGCCGTCGCGTGCGCCTTCCTCGCGTGGCCGCTGCTCTCTGCGCAGTTCCTGCCGTTCGTCGACTATCCGCAGCACCTCGGCACCATCGCCGCGATCCACGGGCAGGGCGATCCGCACTTTTCGCCCTATTTCGTGGTCGAGTACGCGCGCACGCAGTACCTCGTGCCCTACGTGCTCGGCGACTGGCTCGCGTACCCGTTCGGCGTCGAGGGCTCCGGACGCGCGACCGCGATCCTCGCGATCGTGCCCCTGCCGCTCGTCGTCGCGTGGTTTCTGCGCGAGCACGGTCGCCCCGCGATCCTCGGCGCCGCGTCGGCCGCGATCGCGCTCCACATGTACGTGTTCTGGGGCTTCCTCAACTACGCCGCGGGCATGATCGCGGCGCTGATCGCGCTCACGAGCTTCGCGCGGCTCGCACGCCAGCCCGACGCACGGCGCACCGCGATCGCCGCGAGCCTCGCGCTCCTGTGCTTCTACACGCACGCGCAGCTCTACGCGTGGCTCGGCCTCGCCGCGATCGTGCAGCTCGCGGCGATGAGCCCCACGCTCGGTCGGCGCCACGCGCTGCGCGCGCTCGGGCTCTCGGCGCTCGCCGCCGTGCCGTCGGTGATCGGGGCGATCGTGTGGGTGCGCCTCTCGGGCGTGATCGAGCACGGCGAGGCCGGCGCACGCAGCGGTCACGCCGCGCAGGTGAGCGACGCGCCGCCCATCTTCTCCGCGGTCCACGAGACCGTGCGGAGCTGGCTCGATCACTCGTTCGGCGTCTACCACGACGGCTCGGGCGAGCACCTCGCGCTCGCGTTCTTCGCGCTCATCGGCCTCGTCGTCGCGCTGCGGGGGCCGCGCGGTGTGGCGTCGTCCGAGCCCCTCGAGGCCGACGCCGCGGCCAGCAGCGAGGCGGTGCCGAGCGCGCCCTCCCCCACCGCGGGCTGGCGTCGCTGGCTCGCACCCGCACCACGCCGCGGCGCGGTGCGCTCGTATGCGCCCGAGCTCGTGCTCGCGCTGAGCTTCGCGGGCTACCTGTTCGCGCCCTTCAGCTACCGGATGATCGAGCCGATCAACCACCGCTTCCTCCCGCTCGCGCTCGCGCTCCTGCCCGCGCTCGGCCCGATCGGTGCGATGTCCACGCGAGCGCGCTGGATTTTGTCGGTCGCGTGCATGGCCGTCGCGATCGCGACGGGCGCGGTGCACCACGCACGCTTCGTCGAGACCGACGAGGAGATGGGTGAGCTCGCCGACGCGCTCTCGCACACGGATCCGGGGCACCGCCTCCTCGGCCTCGTCTTCGATGCGCAGAGCCACGTGGTGCGCGCGCCCATCTACCTGCACGCGCACCAGTACTACCAGGCCCGCGTCGGTGGCCTCGCGTGCTTCAGCTTCGTGGAGTTCCCGAAGTCGCCCGTGCAGTACCGGCCGGGCGCGGAGCCCCCGCCGTTTCCTCCTCGCTTCGAGTGGGAGCCGATGCGCTACGACCACCACGTGTGGGGTGACGCGTTCGACTACTGGCTCGTGCGCCACGAAGCGCATCGCCAGCCTCCGCGCGTGTTCCGCGCGGCCTCGCCCACGAACGCGGCCGAGCCCGTGCGCGTGATCGAGACGGATCGGTGGACGCTCTACGCTCGGCCCGAGCTGGCGGACGCGAGCGCGAGCCCATGAGCGCCCCGCGCGCCTCGACGCTCGAGACGCTCGCCCTCGTGCTCGGAGCCCTGCTGCTCGCGAGCGCGCTCTTCGTCGACACCACCCGCACGCGCTCGACGGCCGGCTTCTGGCGGCGCACCTCGCACGACCCCACCTGCGTGCGCGACCCGAGCTGGAGAGACGCGGCCTCGCCCGAGCTCGTGCCCGAGCCCTTCCACGCCGAGCTCCTGCACGCGACCGACGCGATCGGTCATCGCGTGGCCGCGCGCCGCTGCGACGTCTACCGAGGCTACCTCGTGGTGCGAGAGCCCTCGCGCCTCAGCCTCGAGGCGCACGCGACGGGGACCGTGCGCGTCGTCTTCGGAAAGCAGCAGCTGCTCGAGCTCGAGGCGGGCGGCGTGCGCATCACACGACGCGTCGAGCGACCGCTCCCCGCCGGCTCGCACCTCCTCGAGATCCGAAGCGAGCAGGACGGCGAGCTCGCGTTCCTGCGTCTGTCGGCGCTGCTCGAGCCGGAGGCGCGCGCCACCACCACGCCGCTCGCGAGCCGCGCGCTCCTGCCGCTCGATCACGACGCGCTCGCGCCGAGCCAGGCCGACGCCGATCGCGTCCGACGCGACAGCACCTTCGTGCGACGCAGCGCGCCTCGGCTCGCGCTCTTGCTCCTCGCGATCGCGATCGCGCTGCTCCTACCAGGCCTCGATCGCTCGCTCTCGCGCGGCGCCGCGGGGCTCGACGTCCGCGCCCTCGTCGCGATCACGATCGCGATCACCGCCGTGCTCGGCTGGCTGCGCTGGCCCCTCGCCGACGTGCTCACCGATCCGCACGCGCTCACCCACGGCGCGCGCGCGTGGCGCACGCTCTGGCTCGGCCTGCCCACGCGCTCGTTCGTCGACTCGATCCCCGCGATGGGCGCGACCGAGTGGGCGAGCGGCGCGGCCTACGCGCTCGGTGGCGACGAGGGTCCTCGGGTGCTCGCGCTCGCGGTGATCGCCTGCACGATCGCGCTCACGGTGAGCACGGCGCACCTGCTTCGCGGCACACGCCTGGCCGCCGTGGTCGGCGTGGCGCTCGTCGCGTGGGATCTCGTCCTGTCTCCGATCACCCTCGATCGTGGGCGTTTCGCGGCCCTCGGGCTCGCCTGCGTGAGCTTCGTGGTCGCGTGGCTCGCCACGCGCACCCGCGTCGGCTCCTGGCTCGCGCGGCCTGCCGCTCCCCTCGCAGGGTTGCCTCGCTCGCACGCCCTCGCGACGACGCGGGCGACGCGCGATCGTGCGCTGCCGTGGGTGCTCGGCGCGAGCGCGCTCGCAGCGCTCGGGGTGCCCGCGCTCGGCATCCCGCTCGCCGCGTGCGCTCCGCTCCTCGTGCTCGTGATCGCGTGCGCGGCCAGCCTCGCCGCGGACGAAGGGGCCTCCGGCGTGTAAGGTGCGCGCGATGTCACGCTCGCTCGCGCCTCGCGCCTCGCTCACCGCAATCCTGATCGTGGCCTCGCTCTCGTTGGGCTGCGAGGTCTCGGTGTTCGGCTCCGAGCCGGTGCAGATCCTCGGCGGCCCCGGCCCTGCGCCGGGAGGTGAGTCGGGATCGTGCGGCGAGCCCGAGGAGACGCGTCGCGCGCGCGAGCGCCTCGCCGATGGGGAGCCCGCGAGCGGCGAGACGAGCCCTTGTGCCTATCACTGCGTGCTCGAGGGCGGCGCGCTCACCGACGAGAGCCGCGGCACGTGCAGCCTGGCGACGCTCGACGAGGGCGGCGTCGTGCACCTCGACATGTCGCGCTCGGACGCGATCGTCGCGCGCATCGAGGTGTGCGCAGCGACCGTCGCGCAGCTCGCGGACTCTTCCTCGTCGCGGAGCGACGGCGCCGATGATCCCGCCTCGGGCCACGACGCCAGCGTCGTGCTCCACGACGGCGCGCTCGACCTCTATCCCGCGCACGACGGCGGACTCTCGCCCTCGCACGTCGAGGGCTACGTGAGCGCGGCCGAGGGCGCGGACGCGTGCACCACGCGCACCCTCGAGCTCACCGACTCGGTCGTGTACCTCCACGATCTCGAGCGCGGCCTCTGCGGCACGTCGATGCTCCGCATCGATCCACCCACCGATGCGCAGGGCACGCCCGACTCGCTCTGGCACCTCGCGCTCGGTCGCACGCTCGACGGCGCCCGCACCGGGGCACCGCCCCCGCGCCTCGATCTCTGCTTCCTCTGATCCGCCGCTTCGCGTCGTCGCCGACTACCAACGCCCGAACGTGTCCCAGCGCGTCGTCCGCGTGGAGGGACACGAGATCGAGAAGTCGCAGTAGGCGCGCGCGGTGCCGCGATAGCACGCGCCGTTCGCGATCGCGTCCGAGCCGAAGGCGCCGCGCACCGAGAGCGCGACGCGACGCCCGAGGCGCTCGAGCGCGCCGCGGCGGCTCCCCGCCGAGAGCTCGCGCGGCGCGCGGATCCCGAACGCGAAGCCCAGCCTCGCGCCCTGCCCGGGGTGCGCGTCCCACCAGCGACGTGCTGCGCGCGTCTGCTCGCTGATCAAGCTCTCCATGCGATCGAGGCCGATCGGCGGGTTGCTCGTGTGCCCATAGGCACCAGGCGAGAGCCAGTAGGCGCTCATGAGCGGCACGTATGCGCCGTGCAGGTACGAGCGCGCGCTCGCCACCGAGCTCGGCGCACCGGGCGCGTCGACCACGCGCATCACGTGCATCGCGTAGTCGGTGAGGTTCTTGGCGCGACCGTCGAGCGATCGCTCGCAGAGATACGTGGGATCGACGTACGTCTCCTGCGCCCAGAAGCGCACCCAGCGCTGCATGTCCGCCCAGAAGGCGCCGTCGGCGAGCCACTGCTCGAGCTCCGGCTTGTACGTCGCGGCGCCGCCGTGCGGCCGGTTGTACGTGTAGAAGACGCCGCGCATCGGCTGATCACCGAGCTCCGCGCGGCCTTCGTACAGTCCGCGCACGAGCTCGCGGAGATCGGCCCGCGTCTCGGGGCTCGTGGGCGTCTTGGACGTGGCCTCGTTCATCGACCACGTGTCGCCGAGATCGGGGCGATACCCCGCCTCCTCGAGGGCGTGGTGGTAGTCGCGGCCGATCGCCAGCCAGTCCGCGCCGTGCGAGGCCTCGACACCACCGAGCGAGACCACCCATGCGTTGTAGTTGAACTCTCCCGCCGCGTGGATCGTCGGGCTCAGCCGCACGTTCTGTGGGCCGCGGGGCACCTCGGTGTGCCGCGAGGGCGCGACGGGCACGGTGATCCACGACTCCACGCAGCGCGACGGATACGTCGCGAGCTGCTCGGCGAGCACGCGATAGCCGCTCGGAGCGTAGAGCACGAGCTCGGTCGGATACGGGCAGCCCGCGAGCGCGCGCGCGCCCGTCGAGGCGGCCGTCACGCCGCAGTCGAGGTCGCAGCTCGCCGCGTCCTCGGCACCAGCGCACACGTGATCGCCACAGAGCGGACAGTCCTCGGGGCAGCTCACCGGATCCTCGCCGCCGTCGCACACGCCGTCGTTGCAGATGCCGTCGCCCGCGCAGTCCTCGGCGCAGCTGAGCTCGTCCTCTCGCGCCGGATCGCAGACGAGATCGCCGCAGCCCGGATCGACGCAGTCGTCCTCACACGTCAGCACGCTCTCGGAGATCGGATCGCAGGCACCGTCGCCGCAGCCAGCGTTCGCGCAGTCGAGCGCGCAGCTCACCGCGCTCTCGGAGCCATCGCAGCGCGTGTCGCCGCACGCACCATCGGCCGCGCAGTCCACCGGACACGTGCCCTCCGTCTCCGCGCCTCCACACGCGCCGTCGCCGCAGAGCGGTCCTCCTGCACAGTCGTCGGGACAGTCGCTCGTGGACTCCGACGCGTCACACGCACCGTCGCCGCAGCGCGGACCGGCCTCGCAGTCGAGCGGGCAGCTCGCGGGGTCTTCGGTCTCGTCACAGCCACCGTCGCCGCACGAGGGGACCCACGCGCAGTCGAGGCCGCAGCGCGCGAAGTCCTCCGTCGCGGCGCACTCGCCATCGCCGCATCCCTCGGCGAGGCAATCCTCGGGGCACGCCTCGTTCGTCTCGCCTGCGTCGCAGGTGCCGTTGCCGCACGTGCAGTCCGCCTCGCAGCCCACGTCCTCGTCGCGAGGATCGCAGTCGCCATCGCCGCACTCCGAGTCGCAGTCGTCGGGGCACGTGCGCGCGGTCTCGAGATCGGCGTCGCACCGGCCATCGCCGCACGCGCAGTCGATCGCGCACGAGGCTGCGGTCTCGCCGCGCATGCGATCGCAGAAGCCGTCCGAGCACAGCGCCGGGCAGTCGACCGCGCAGAGGTACGCGGTCTCGCCCGCGCGCCGATCGCACGCGCCATCGCCGCAGTCGGGCAGGCTCGGACAGTCGAGGGCGCAGTCACCCTGCGTCTCGGCGCGCGGATCGCAGAAGCCGTCGCCGCAGTGGCAGTCGAGCGCGCACCCGATCACCTCGGTGGGCTCGCATCGACCGTCGCCGCACCGCGAGCGTGCGCCCGGCCCCGCATCGCGATGGCCCGAGTCCACGCGCGCCACCGTCGGGGCACAGCCCACCATCACCACGAGCGCGCACACGAGGAGGCCGACGTTCTTCATCACCGCCGCCCAAGACTCTAAACAGAATCGCCGAGACAGTGGATCATCCCGAGGCGGGCGACGCCGATCGGGTCAGCGCCACTGACCGTCGAGCACGACCACGCTCTGACCCCGCGCGTCGACGAGCTCGAGCTCGAGGCGCGCCTCGCTCCCCACGTCGGGCGTCTCGAAGCGCTCCTCGTGGAGCACGCCCGTCGGTGCGCTCGGCAGCTCGATGCGACCGAGCTCGCGATCGTCCACGCGCACCACGAGCGTACCGCCGCCGCGATGGCCATCGGGGATCGCCCAGCGAAGCGAGAGCGCACGACCTGCGCGCACGCCGGGCCACACCACGCGCCGTCGCTCCCCGCGCACGCCCGAAGGGAGCAAGAACGTGCGCGCGTTGCCGCCGCCGATCTGTGCAGGCTCGTCGACGGCGAGGCCCACCTCGCCGTGCGTACCGCGATCGAACGTGGCGCACTCCCAGCTCAGGTGCTCCCACGCGAGGAAGTCGCACGGCACCTCGCCCACCCCCGGCGCGTCGAGGAAGACGAGCGCGCCGCGCACCGCCTCCTCGCTCGCGATCCGGAAGGGCTCCTGCCGCGCCTCCGCGCGACGCACGAGGCCCACCGCGAGGCAGATCGCGACGCCCGCGCCGGCCCAGCGCGCGAGGCGACGCAGATCGAAGTCCCCCGCACCCACGTGCCGCGCGAGCCATGCCGCGAACGGCGCGCTCGCGGCCGAGGCGAGGAGGAACGCGATCGCGATCATGCTCGCGTGGCTCGTGCCGAGCTCGCCGCACGCGAGCCCTGCGACCACCGCGATCGCGAGGAGCGCCAGCGACTCGTTCACCTCGTGGGTCTCGAGCGTCTGGTGGAACGACACCACGAGCCCCACGGCCGCGGGCAAGAGCACGGGCCAGAGCGCACGCGCCTCCGAGCGAGCCCACCACGACTCGCGGAGCGCCGTCACCACGAGCGCGCCACCCTCGTCGTGCGGCAGGAGGAACGCGAGCCCCGCGCACGCGAGGATCACCAGGGCAGCGATGCCGCGCCGCGAGCGCAGGCTCCCGCGCTCGCCGAGCTGACGCGCGCTGCGCATGAGGAGCGCGCACGCCAGGGCGACGAGGGCCGTCGCGATCAGCGCAGGCCCGCCTTGCTGGAGGCCGAGGCGGACCTCCGGCACACCGAGCGGCACGAGCACCGCTGCGGCGCGGAGCGCGCGCGGTCCGCTCTCCATCGACGAGAGCGCGCCCGAGAGCAAACTACAGAACAAACCGTGGAGCGAGATCACGAGG
>JAIBCE010000110.1 GCA_019694315.1 Sandaracinaceae bacterium | reverse complement strand
TGCGCGGCCGCGTCCGTGGGTCGCTGGGCGGCCTCCGCGCGGATCGTCGCGGCGTCGGGCAGCGAGCCGAGGTCCACGTCGAAGTGGCCCGCATACGGCGCGAGGCGCGCGAGCTCGGCCGTACGCCAGTCGCGATCGAGATCGTCGAGCGAGACGTGGAGGACGCGCTGGACCACGTCGGCCGTGCTGCGGCCCTCGCCCCACGCGCGGAGCATGCGAGGAAACACCGCGAAACCAAAGCGATCCGCGAGGTAGGCCACGAGGCGCGAGCTGGCGTAGTACGCCGTCATCACCGCCTCGGGGCTCCGCGCGTGCGTGAACGCCTCGTTCATGCGCGAGAGAGGCGGGAGCGCGCCGGAGTCGAGCGCACGTCGCAGCTGCGGATCGTTCTCTCGACGCCACTCGCGGCGCGCCATCACGGTCTCGTGCTCGGCGAGGCCCTCGGTGAACCAGCGGGGCACGTGGTTGTGCGAGAGCTGGATGTGGAAGACGTGGGCGAGCTCGTGCGTGGTGATCTGCGCCCAGTCGAATTCGCCGGCGCGCGGCGAGAGCGCCGTGAGCACCTGACCGAAGCACACGCCCTGCACGCCGAGGTTCGGCAGACCCTCGGTGCGCACCGAGAAGTGCTGCGTGGTCGCGAACAGCTCGACGTGCACGGGGCCCTGTGGCGTGAAGCCGTAGCGGCGGCGCATGTCGGCGAACGCGGCCTCGAGGTGCGGCACGGCGAGCGGCTCGAGCACGGGGCGCTCGTCGCGATGGAAGCGGAAGCGCAGGGTGCGGCCGTCCACCCACTCGTACTGGGGCGTGATGACGTCGTCCCAGAGGTTGAGCGTGTTGAAGACGCGGACGTTGAAGCGGTCGCGTCGGAACGCCGCCCGGAGCTGCGTGATGCCCTCGTCCTCGCGGCCGAGGCGGAGGAGGTTCATGCCCCGCGTGGCCATCGCGCGGGCGTCGCGCGGATCGATGCGCAGCGCGGCGTCGGCGAGCTCGACGATGTCGGGATAGCGGTGCTCCCAGTCCGCGTGCTCGGCGACGATCGTGTAGAGCTCGGAGTCGCTGGGGTCGACGTCGAGCGCGGCGTGCACGCCGCGCTCGAAGCCCAGCGTGTCGTCGGCGAGGAAGCGCACCGTCGCGCGCATCGCGAGGGCCTCGAGATCGCTCGGATCCGTGGCGATCGCGCGATCGACGTGGGCGTCGGCCTCCTCGAGGCTGAGCGAGCGCAGCGCGATGCTCGCCCGGAGCGAGTGGCTCGCGCGCATCACCGGCTCCACCGCGGCGGCCGCGTCGAGCTCGCGACGCGCGCGCTCGAAGTCGAAGCCCTGGGCGAGGGCGACGCGGGCCGCGAGCACGTGGGCGCGCGCGTCGTGGGGCGCTGCGGCGAGCGCGTCGCGCACGCACTCCTCCGCGTGGCCCGCGTCGTAGTGCGAGAGGAAGAGATCCGCCCACTCGAGCTGGGTCTCTGCGCGTCGTCGATCGACGCGGCTCGACTGCTGGAAGGCGTCGTTCGCGTCGTGCGCGGAGCCGAGCATCGCCGCTGCCATCGCGACGTACCCGAGCCCCTCCGCGTCGCGCTCGGTGATCACCTCGTCGTTGTAGGCGCGCACGAGCTGCATCAGCACGGGCCGAGCCTCCGTCGCGCGACCGCGGCGAAGGAGCGCGCGTCCGAGGAACACACGCGCTCGATGGGCCGTGGGCTCCGTCTCGATCGTGCGAAGGAGCGTGATCGCCTCGTCGAGGTGTCCGCGCCGCGAGAGAGCCTCGCCGCGGAGCGTGACCGCTGCGATCCGCTCGGCGTCGTGGGCGTGCTCGGCGGCTCGCTCCGCGAGCGTGGCGGCCTCGTCGTAGCGGCCCGTCGCGAGCAGCACGCGGCCGAGACCCAGGCGTGCCCGGAGCGAAGGTGTCGCCTCGAGGGCGGCGCGAAAGCCAGCCTCCGCCGGGCCGTAGTCGGTGCGCGCGAGCGCGGCCTCCGCCTCCGCGAGGCGCGCGTCCGCGGTCTGGGCCACGAGCGGCGTGGGCGCGGCGCCCAGGATCGTGGCGGCGGCGAGCAACGAGAGCGTGGCGAGGCAGAGACGCTGCATCGCCGGAGTGGACGCGGGGAGGGCGGGCCGCATTCGCGCGATCATCGCACGGGCCGATGCCCGTGGCCCCCGCGCGAGGGGACGGAATCGGGCGTGGGGGTGGGGTTGTTGGTAGCCTTGCCGAGCCGTGGATGCAGCGCCGTCGAGCGAGGTCGTGTCGAGCGTGCCGCCGCCGCGTGCGCACGAGGACGCCCCGTCCGTCGTGCAGAGGCCGACGTCGTCCGCGGCGCCGCGGCCGCGGCTGACCATCCCCACGCGCATCCTCGGGGCGATCCTGTCGCTGCTGTTCGCGTTCTTCGTGGGCTCCGCGACGAGCGTGATCACCCACCAGCGCAGCGCCGAGACCTTGCGACTGCTCCACGAGGGCTATCTGCCGCTCGCGCTGACGCTCGGCTCCGCCAAGGCCGATCACGCGATCTACGGCTCCATGCTCGCGCGCATGCTCTCCGAGCCCGACGCCTCGACCTCTCGCGAGTGGGTCGATCGCGCGGTCCGCGTGGTGATGCCCGCGACCATCGAGGCGGCGCTCTCGCACGTGGCGCGCGCGCAGCGCCTCGAGCCCTCGGGCGAAGACGCGATCCTCCTCGGCGAGCTCGCGGAGCTGCTCGGCGAGGTGCAGCGCGGCCACGCCGACGCCGAGCAGCTCGATGCGTACTTTCGCGCACTCGAGCGCGGCGATCGCGGCGATGCGCAGGACGCGCTCGACGCGCTGCGGCAGCGCGACCGCACGCTCGCCCACGATCTCCGGCGCAGCTTCGATCACGTGCAGCGGCGTGTCGCGGCCATCAGCGCGGTGGCGGCGGAGGAGCAGTCACGCTCCGTGTGGATCACCGCGATCATGACCGCGCTGGGCCTGCTCTTCGGGCTCGCCGTGTCGTTCTGGGCGCGCAGGCTCCTGGCCCCGCTGCCGCGCCTCGAGGCGCGCGTGCTCGAGGTCGCGTCGGGCAACCTCGCGAGCGGTCCGCTGGTCGTCGACCCGCAGCGCCGCGACGAGATCGGTCGGCTGGCGATCGAGCTCGAGGCGATGGTCGAGGCCCTGCGCGCACGCGATCGCCAGCTCCGCGAGGCCGCCGATCGGGTGATCCGCTCCGAGCGACTGGCGGCGATGGGCCGCATGGCCGCGCACGTCACGCACGAGGTCCGCAACCCGCTCACGTCGATCCACCTCAACACGGAGCTGCTCGAGGAGGAGCTCGCGAGCCTCGGCAAGGACGACGGGAGCGCGCAGCGCGACGAGATCAGGAAGCTCCTCCGCTCGATCCGTCGCGAGGTGGATCGGCTCGGCTCGATCACCGAGGAGTACCTGCGCCTCGCGAGGCTGCCCTCACCCAAGCTCGAGCCCGAGGATCTCGGCGCGCTCACGAAGGAGGTCGTCACCTTCGTGCGCCGTGAGATGGAGGGCGAGGACGTCTCCGTCGAGCTCAGCGTGGAGGAAGGGCTGCCGCTCGTCTCCGCCGACGAGGCGCAGATCCGTCAGGCCCTGCTCAACCTGCTGCGCAACGCGCGCGAGGCGATGCCGGGGGGCGGCAGGGTGCACGTGAGCGTCGCGCGCGAGGCCGAGCTCGTCGTGGTGCGCATCGCCGACGAGGGTGAGGGTGTGCCCGAGGACGTGCGCGCGAAGATGTTCGACGCGTTCTACTCGACCAAGGAGCGCGGCACGGGTCTGGGCTTGCCGCTCACGCAGCAGATCGTGCTCGCGCACCGCGGCGCGATCCGCTGCGAGGATCGCGAGGGGGGCGGGGCGGTCTTCGTGCTCTCGTTCCCGTCCGCAGGCTTCGTCGAGGAGGCGTAGAGCGGGATGGACCGAGCGCGATGAGCGTCGAGGCAGGACCGCCCGAACGCGACGTCGAGCCGCCGGCGCCCGGCGAGAGCGGGCCCCGATCGCGCGACCTCGGCCACGGCGTCGGCGTGCTCGTCGCGCTCTTCGGGCCGGTCGTGCTGAGCGTGTCGCTCGCGCTCGTGAGCGGGCGCGGCGCACCGGTGGCGTGGCTGTGGATCGTCGTGCCCCTCCTGGCCGCCGTGCTCGCCGCGATCGGAGCGAACGCGCGACGCACGCCGATCGTGTCCGGCATCGGCGGCCTCGGGCTCGCGGGCTTCCTCGCGTTCGCGTGGAGCTTCCGCGCGGCTCCGATCCCTCTGCGCGAGCAGGACGTGATCATACCGATGGCGCGCGTGCCCCGCGGGGTCGCGGCCTACCGCGTCGAGACGGGCGTCATCCACCGCACGGCGTCGTTCGGCTACCGCGGCGGTGGTCTCGACACACCGCGCGACTTCGCCATGAATGCGGTGCTGATCACCCATCCCGCGGGCGACGTGCTCGTGGACACGGGCCTCGGCGGGAACGTGCGCGCGCACCTCGAGGAGATGCCCCTCCCGTTCCGTGCGGTGACCAATCTCGCGCCATCGACGAGCGTCGCGGCCCAGCTCGAGGCGATCGGCTACGACCGCGCGCGCCTCTTCTGCGTGGTGCTCACGCACGCGCACTGGGATCACGTGAGCGGCGCCGAAGACCTCGTGGGGGCCCCGCTCTGGGTGACGGCGAGCGAGCGCGCGTTCCTCGACGAGGGTTGGATCACGGCGATCGCGCGACGCGTCTCGCTCGATCGCTATCGCACCTACGAGCTCGACGGCCCGCCGGCGCTCCACGCCCCGCGATCGCACGACGTCCACGGCGACGGGGCGATCGTGATCGTGCCGGTGCCGGGTCACACGCCGGGCTCGGTGGCGGTGCTCGTGACCGAGAGCGAAGGTCGCCGCTTCCTCCTCCTCGGCGATCTCGTGTGGCAGCGCGAGGGGATCACCGAGCGCGAGGAGCGTCCGTGGCTCACCCGCCTCGGCGACTCCGATCCCGCCGAGGTCCGAGACCAGATCGCGGCCGTCGCGGCGCTCTCGCGCGCGCATCCGGAGATCGTCCTCGTGCCTGCGCACGACCCGCGCGGCTACGCGGAGATGAGGCCACTCGAGGCGCTGGCGAGGCCGTGAGCCCGCGCGACGTGGTCAGCAGGCGAGCGCCTCGACCTCGCTCCAGCGCGCGCGGAGCGCAGCCACCGCGCGTCCTCGGTGGCTGAGGAGGTTCTTCTCGCCCTCGTCGAGCTCGGCCATGGTGAGCCGCTCGTGCGAGGTCACGCGGCCCAGCGTCGCGAGCTCGTGCGGCGCGACCTCGAACACGGGGTCGTAGCCGAAGCCGCCGCTTCCCCGCATCGCGCCCGCGATCGCACCTTCGCACCGACCGCTCACGATCACTGCGTCGTTGCGCGACGCGCGCACGACCACGATCACGCAGCGGAAGCGTGCCGTGCGCGAGCCGTCGGGCACGTCGGCCATCGCCGCGAGCAGCTTCTCCGTGTTCGCGCGGGCTCCCGCATCGCCCGCGTAGCGTGCCGAGCGCACGCCCGGCGCACCACCGAGCGCGTCGACCTCGAGCCCGCTGTCGTCCGCGAGCACGAGGCCTCCCGTGAGCGCCGCGATCGCGCGGGCCTTGAGGAGCGCGTTCGCCTCGTAGGTGTCGCCGCTCTCCTCCACGTCGGGCAGCGCGACGCCGCGCTGATCGACACCGACGAGCTCGAGGCCCGGCACGTCGAGGAGCTGGCGCAGCTCGAGGAGCTTGCCCTTGTTCTTCGTGGCGACGACGAGCTGCACGGCTCAGCCCCGGAGCGCGTCGAGATCGATCCCGATCGACGAGAGCGCGTCGCGCTGCGCGGCCATGAGCGCAGGCATCGCGCCGAGCGAGAGATCGATGAGGCGATCGAAGTGCTCGCGCGGGACGGGCGGACCCTCTGCGGTGCCCTGCACCTCGACGATCGAGCCGTCGCCCGTGGCCACCACGTTGAGATCGACCTCGGCCTTGCTGTCCTCGACGTACGCGAGGTCGAGCATCGGCACCCCGCCCACCATGCCGGCGCTGATCGCCGCCACCTGCGCGCGCAGCGCACCCGAGGCCGCGCCGATCTCGCGGAGGTGCTCGAGCGCGAGCGCGAGACCGACGAAGGCGCCCGTGATCGAGGCGGTGCGCGTGCCGCCGTCGGCGTCGAGCACGTCGCAGTCGATCACGATCTGTCGCTCGCCGAGCTTGGTCATGTCGACGGCGGCGCGGAGCGCGCGACCGATCAGCCGCTGGATCTCGGTCGTACGGCCGTCGATCTTGCCTCGTCGTCCATCGCGATCCTGCCGGTGCGGGTTCGCCCGCGGGTGCATCGCGTACTCGGCGGTGAGCCAGCCCGAGCCCTTGCCGCGCATCCACGGCGGCACGCCTTCGTCGATGGACGCAGCCACCAGGATCCGCGTGTTTCCCGCGGAGATCATCACGGAGCCTTCCGGGTTCTTCTGGACGCGGGTCTCGATCCGGAGCGGGCGGAGGGCGTCGGCGCTGCGGCCGTCGAGTCGGGTGCTCATGGGCCGCGACTTCTACGCGAACCCGCCCTCACGAGAAAGCGCCTCGCGCTCGTCATCCTGGCGCCTGGATCACTCCGAGCACGCGCACCACCTCGCGCGGTGGCGGATCCGCCTCGATCCGCGCGATCGCGTCGATGGTCTCGCGCGGCAAGAAGTAGAACACCACGTCCACGGGCCCGGGCGCCGGGATCTCCTCGATCGGCCCGCGCTCCATCGGGCGATCCTCGCGGGGGAGCGGCGGCTGCTCCACGAGGACCTCCTCCGCGGCCACGGCCCGAGGCAGCTCCTCGATGGGGCGCGACTCCTCGCCGGTGAGCGTGGTCCGCCACGCGCGCCAGAACGTGAGCACCTCGTCGTCGGTGAGGCCACGTCGCACCATCTCTTCCGAGAGCGTCACGATCGCGCGATCCGCGATCTCCGTGGGCATCGGCAGCGCGACGTGCGTCCCCGCGGCGGGCGCCGGCACGATCGACGCGCGGCCGTCTCGCACCCACACGATCGACGTGTCGGCCAGCGTCGCGCTCGCGGTGATGCCGACACCTTCGCCCTCTCGCGTGACCGCGATGGGGAGCGGGACGCGCGTGTGCGATCGGTAGAAGAGGAGGTTCTGGTGCGAGCCGTCGGGCAGGGTGAGGCACGACGAGCTGGACGCCTCGTAGCTGGCGAGGGCGAGCGCCTCGCAGTCGCTCGTCGGCGTGATCGTGTCGCACGGGGCCTCGTCCGCGGTGGGATAGTGCGTGGCGTCGCAGTGCACGCGCGAGGCCGAGAGGTCGCGCCACTCGATCTGGCTCGTGCCGAGCGGAGCGCCGGTGAGCGGCCAGTGCTCGACCACATTCACGTCCGCGGTGACGCGGAGCGAGCGGAGCGCGAGCGGCGCGTCGCCTTCGACGTGCACGTAGATCACGGGCTTCTCGACGACCGCGTCGGGCGAGAAGAAGTAGCGAGCCTGTTGGGGCGGTGGGGCCGCCGACACGCGGAGGCGATCGCCAGGCTCGCTCCGCACCACGCCCCACTCGTGGAGCGTGTACGCGGGGGTCGCGCTCGCCGTCGGTGGGGCGGGCGGTGTGCTCGGGGTGCTCGGCTCGCTCGCCGTGCCGCCGCCGCAGCCACACACCACGTGGGCACACACGACGAGGGCACTCGCGACGAGGGTGATCGACTCGAGCTCGAGGGAGGTCCCGCGCACCTGGGTCATGGCCAGAGGGTCCCACGAGCCTCGCCTCCGCGCGACCGTGCGCGGATCGCTTGTGAAACATGGGCAGCGCGAGTACGTCGCTCCCATGCGAACCATCGTCTCACTCGATCTGTCCGATGCGGAGCGTGGCCTCTCGGCGATGCGCGAGGTGCTGGAGGTCGAGGGCAAGCCCGCCGTCCTCGCGGTGGCCGACGTGCACGGCGACGTCCTGGCGCTCGTTCGCATGGACGGCGCGTCGCCCTCGTCGATCACGATCGCGATGAACAAGGCGTGGACGGCAGCGCGCGAGGGCGTGCCCACCTTCGACATCGGTCAGCGCGTGAAGGGCCCACACGAGGACGCGTTCGACATCGCCTATTACGGCGACGGTCGCTACATCGGCTGGGGAGGAGGCCTGCCCGTGGTCGTCGACGAGAAGGTGATCGGGGCCGTCGCGGTGAGCGGCCTGCCCGAGCTCGAGGACCAGCGGATCGCGGCGCTCGGGCTGAGCGCGATCCTGGAGCGTGGCTCGAGCACCTGAGCGTCCCCGGCGCGGTTCGAACGCGCGACCGTCGGCTTAGAAGGCCGCTGCTCTATCCAACTGAGCTACGGGGACAGGGACGTCGAAGATGCCTCGCGATCTCGGTCGATGTGCGCGATCGGTCGATGCTGCGGAGGCGGGGATTCGGGGTGGAGGGATTTGAACCCACGACGACGAGCACCCAAAGCTCGTGCACTACCAGGCTGTGCGACACCCCGTCGGGTCGTCGGACTGTATAGCAAAGGAGCCGACGGGCGCCCACGCCGACGCAGGGCGGACGTGGGGGCCGAACGACGAGACGCGCCGAGCGCGGGGTCCGGACACGGCCGCAGAGGGTGTCCGGAGTCTGTGCAGCGTCGGCTCCGCGATCGCGCGAATCTGGCGCAGGTTGCTGCGGCGAAGAGTGAGCAGGCTTCGTACACCCCTGCGAATTCCCTGACGAAAACGCAGGGTACGAAGGCTGCACAGGAGAGGGCATGCTCCGCCTCCGCGCTCTCCTCGCGACCCTCCTCGTGCTCAGCCTCGTCCCCGCCTGCGCGCCCGTGTCCGGCCGCGGCGAAGAAGGGAGCGACGGTGAGCTCGGCTATTCGGAGACCGACGATGGGCTCGCGCTGACGGCCGGCTCGGTGGAGGAGGCGATGCGGACGCGCTGCTCGACCGCGTCGGTGCGCGGCCTCGCGCTCCAGCTGGTCGGCGAGCTCAACGCGATGCGGCCCGGTCGCATGGAGCGCATCGATGGGATCGACAACGTCGATCTCAACTCGGCGGTGATCCCCTACCTGCAGGCACCCGCGGCGCAGGCGCTCCGCCGCGCGGCAGCGCGTCGCGGCTCGAGCACGATGACGATCAACTCGGCGCTCCGCACGCTGCCTCAGCAGTACTTGCTCTACTCGTGGTACGCGAGCGGGCGCTGCGGCATCGGGCTCGCCGCGCGCCCCGGGCGCTCGAACCACGAGACGGGCACGGCGATCGACATCGACGGCTACTCGTCGTGGCGCAGCGCGCTCCAGTCCGAGAGCTATCGCTGGTTCGGCAGCTCCGACTCCGTGCACTTCGACTTCGTGGGCAGCGGCACCGAGAGCCTCTCGTCGCTGTCGGTGCTCGCGTTCCAGCGCCTCTGGAACCGCAACCACCCGACCGATCGCCTCTCCGAGGATGGCTCGTACGGACCGCAGACCGAGGCGCGCCTTCGCATGGCGCCGGCCGCAGGCTTCGCGATCGGGCCCGAGGGGGATGCGCCTGCGGCGGACGATCCCGCGGCGAGCACGACCTCGATCGGCGTGAGCTGGTCGCGCGGCGCGAGTGGCGCCTACGCGATCAGCGCGACGGCGCCCGCCAGCGTCGTACGCGTCGAGTACTGGGTCGATGGTCGCAACCGCATCTCCACCGTCCAGCGCGCCGCGAGCGACACCTTTGCCACGAGCTACACGTTCTCGAGCGCCGTGACCGAGCGCCTGTTCGAGGCGCGCGGCTTCGACGCCAGCGGGGCGCAGATCGCGCGCGGCATCGGCCTCATCGACACGGTGAGCGGCACCGCCGTGTTCATCCGTCAGACCGGTGCGGCCGAGTACGAGATCGGCCTCGAGCGCGCGCCCACGGGCGTGGCCTCGATCGAGGTCGATGCGGACGCCTTCGCGCTCACGGATGCGACGAGCGGCGCTGCGCGCTCGAGCCGCCTCGCGGTGCGGAGCCGCTTCACGCTGCTCGGTGAGCGCCAGTTCTCCATCCGCACCTACAACGCCGATGGAACGCTGCGCGGCACGCTCCGCCGCACGTTCACGCTCGAGTGAGCGACCGAGTGGGGCCCCGGCGACGGCGGCCTCGGCGCACGAGCGCGACGATCCCGAGCGGCGCCAGCCATGCGAGCCCGGGGCCACGAGCCTCCGTCGCGCGGCAGCCGCAGCTGCTCGTGGGCATCGGCACCGGCGGTGTGGACGGCGTCGCGCAGAAGGGGCCCTCGTCGAAGCGAAGGCAGGCGAGGCCCGGGGCGCACGGCGCGCGCGGATCGCACGGAAGCGCGCAGAGCCCCTCGACACACGCGCCCGAGGCGCAGCTCGCGGCGCTCGTGCAGGCCGTGCCGGCGGGCGCCAGATCGACGACGCAGCGGGCCGGGCTCTGGGCCGTGTCGCAGTGCGCGACCGTCCCGCAGTCCTCGTCGGTGTCGCAGTCGATCGTGCAGTAGCGCACGCCCGGATCGCCCACGCACGTGGCCGATCGGATGCAATCGGACTCTTCGCGGCACGGGTCGAGCAGACCCCCGCGGGGGCCGGGGGCGCAGAGGCCTCCCTCGCAGCGGAACGCGGTGGCCGGGCAGCCTCCGTCGTTGTCGCAGGCCTGCGTGCAGAGGCTCGGCGTGCCCGCGGGGCCCACGGCCTGACACATGCCCGAGTCGCACTGGCTCGGGTCGTCGCACACCTCGCCGAGGGCGCGACCGGAGGGGAAGGAGCCCGCCCCCACGCAGAGCCCGCAGGCATCGGCCCCCGTCGCGCCCGTGAGCGCCGAGCAGGCCTCGCCCAGAGGGCAGGCGCCGCTGCCCGCGACGCACGGGGTCGTGCACACGCGCGAGGCGCCGACCGACGTGCATCGGAGCGATGCGCAGTCCGTGTCCGCGGCGCAGGCCTCGCCGTTTCCTGCGGTGCCTGCGCTGCCAGGCGCACAGAGGCCCTCGCAGCCCGCGATCGAGCGGCAGTAGAGGCCGTCGAGCGCGAGCGCACCCTGACCGAGCGGTCGCGCGAGCGAGCCACAGCCCACGGGCGAGGTCGCGTCGCACGGGATCGTGCAGCGCCGCGATCCGTCACCGAGATCGAGGCACTGCACGGGGGTCGGATCGTTGCTCGCGGCCGCGCCCTCGGGCATCGGGCCGAACGCGCACTGGTCATCGGCGGTGCACGCCTCGCCGATCGCGAGGCAACCCTCGTCGGTCTCGCCATCGCAGTCGTCGTCGAGCGAGTTGCACAGCTCCTCGCGAGGCGTGTCCGAAGGCGGACACTCGCCCGCGCGGAGGAGGGCCAGATCGATCAGCGGTAGCTGCGCATCGACGCGATTCCAGTAGTCGGCGTCGGAGGGACAGTCGCCGACCTCGGAGGCGATCGAGTACACGCCGAAGGACGCGACGCCGGCCACCTCGCGCACGCCCGCGTTCTCCACGAGGAGCGGGCCTCCCGAGTCGCCCTGGCAGATGGTCTCGATCGCCTCGAGGAGAAACGGCGTCACGCGCGTGATGGTCGTGTCCTGTCGGTTCTTGTCGCCCGTCGTGCCCGCGCGCGTCATCCCGAAGCCGATCGCGGTCGCGGGCGAGCTCATGAGCGTCTCGGCGCTCGCGCGCCGCACGGGGATGGGCGTCACGTCCTCGGCGCGCTGGCGCAGGACGAGGAGGGCGATGTCGGTGCCCGTCGCGGTGCCCACGGGATCGCCGCCGCCCGAGATCCGCAAGGGGCCGGGGGTCGTCACGATCTCGCGCACGTAGAGGCTGCGCGTCGCCCCGAACCAGCGGTCGCCGATGCCCACGGTCACGAGGCTCGGCGCGATCGGTCCGGGCGCCCCCTCGGGCACCACGCAGTGCTTGGCGGTGAGCACGAGCTGCGGCGCGATCAGCGTGCCCGTGCAGAGCCCCGTCACGCCCATGAGCGCGACGACCGCGGGCTCACCCGTCTCTCGCATGCCGTCGACGATCGGCGCCTCGACGGCGGCCTCGTCGGGCCAGTCGTCGAGGGTGCCGCAGCCCGCTGCGAGCGCGAGCGCGCTCGTCGCGACGGCGCGCCACGCGCGCGGAGAAGGGGAGGTCGGGCGGGGGAGGGCGGGGCGGCCAGGCATCGCGGGACTCTACACCGCCGCTCGCTCGTGCCCGTGTCCGCGGTCTCGGGCCCCGCGCTCGTCGCGTCCCTGTCGCGCGAGCGGAGCCGCTACCATCGCGGGCCATGCCGCGGTCCCCGTCGTCGACCTCCGCTGCGCGCACGCGCACGCCCTCGCGCGCCGCGGCGCACACACAGGCCGTGATCGCGTTCGCCATGGCGCTCGTGGTGGGCCTGGCGTCGACTGTGTCTTGGGCGCCGCACGCGCACGCCCAGGAGGCGACCGAGGCCGACGAGGTCGACGCGGGCCTCGCGCCCGAGCCCGAGCCGCAGGCCGAGCCGGCCCCCGCGGGCTCGATCGCGACGACGGAATCGCCCGAGAACCTGGGCGATCCCGAGGAGGATCCGCGCGAGACGGCGCGCGAGCAGCTCCGTGCGGCGCGCGTGGGCGAGATCGCCGCGCGCACGCGCGCTGCGCTCCAGACGGCGCGACCGCTCGTGCGTGCGTCGGGAGAGGTCACGCGCATCGAGCGCGCGCTGCCGCGGATCGAGGCGGACATCCGACGCCTCTCCCACCCTGCACGACTCGCGCGCATCCCGCGACTCTCGCAGCGCGAGCTGTCCGATCTGCGACAGGAGTGGCGTCGACACGCGCATCGCCTCGAGGGCTGGCAGGCGACCATCGCGGCGCGCGAGTCCGAGGTGGAGGAGGCGCGGACCTCGCTCGTCGAGCTCAAGCGCACGTGGCAGGACCTGCGCGACGTCTCCGAGGTCGCGGAGCGGCCCGAGCCCCGCCACTCGCGGATCGTCGCGGGGCTCGACGAGGCGCGGCGTGGCCTCGCGGAGCTCGAGACCGCGCGCGACGACCTCGCGACGCTCTCGGATCGCGTGAGCGACGTGCAGATCATCGTGGAGGACGTGGCCGACCAGCTGCGCGATGCGGCGAGCGCGTATCGCGAGCGGCTCGGGGTCCAGGACGCACCGCCGCTCTACGAGGGGCTCGTTCGCGAGGACGCGGCCGCCTCGGTGGCCGAGCAGGCGCGCGACACGCTGGCCGAGCGCACCGAGACGCCGGCCGAGTTGCTCATGGAGCTCGTGCCCGCGGCGATCGCGCTCTTGGTCGCGTTCATGGGCCTCTACGTGCTCTTGCTCCAGCTCGGTCGCTCGCGCGCGCGCAATGGCGGTGAGGACCGCGCGGCGATCGGCGAGCTCGCGACGGAGGTGCTGCAGAGCCCCGCCTCCTCCGCGGCGCTGCTCGCGATGCTCGGCGCCGCGGTGCTCGTCGAGCACGCCCCGATCGTCGTCTACGACGCGCTCTTCTTCGCCACGCTGGTCCCGCTCTACCGCGCGGTGCCGCCGCTCAGCCCGCCACCGCTGCGCCCGCTCGTGCGCGGTGTGCTCGTGTTCGTGGCGCTCGATCGCGTGCAGTCGATGCTCGCCGAGGGCAGCTCGCTCCTGCGTGTGGTCCTGCTCGTCGAGGGCCTCGTCGGCGGCGTCGCCCTCGTGCTCTGGCTGCGGAGCCACGCGGGCGGGGCGCGTTGGTGGGCCCGGGTCCTCGCGCTCGCGACGGTCACGCTCTTCGCCCTGTCGGTCGGCGCCAACGCCATCGGCTACCTCTTCTTCGCCACCGTCCTCACGCGCGGCATCGGCTACAGCGCGTACACAGGCGTGTCGATGGCTGGCGCGGTCGTCGTGACCGAGGCGATCGTCGATCTCGTCGTGGTGAGCCCCTTCGGCCAGCGGCTCCGATCGCTCCGAGAGCACGCGGCGCTCGTGCACGCGCGCGCACTGCGCGTGCTCGGGGCGCTCGCCGCGCTCGCGTGGCTCGCCGCGACGCTCGAGGGATTCGGCATCTGGGGCCCGCTCTCGTCGTGGGCGCGCAAATTCCTCCGCGAAGATCACGAGATCGGCAGCCTGCATCTCTCGCTCGGCGCCGTGCTCGGCGCGGTCGCGATCCTGCTCGCCACGAGCGCCACGCTCCGCCTCGTGCGCTTCGTGCTCGAGCAAGACGTCCTGCCTCGGCTGGCGCTCGAGCCGGGGGTCGACGGCGCGATCTCGGGCCTCGCCCGCTACGTGCTCGGCGGTACGGGCCTGCTCTTCGCGCTCGCCTACCTGGGCATCGACGCCTCGCAGATCGCGCTCGTGGCCGGCGCGCTCGGCGTCGGCATCGGCTTCGGTCTGCAAGGAATCGTGGCGAATTTCATCGCAGGCATCGTGCTCATGCTCGAGCGGCCGGTGCGCCTCGGCGACTTCATCGAGGTCGGCGCGCTCGTGGGCTCGGTCGAGCGCATCGGGCTCCGCTCGAGCACGGTGAAGGCGCTCGATGGCGCCGAGGTCATCGTGCCCAACGAGAGCCTCATCAGCCGCGAGGTCGTGAACTGGACGCTCTCGGACCGGAAGCGCCGCGTGGAGGTGAAGGTCGGCGTGGCCTACGGCACCGACCCGCACCGCGTGATCGAGATCCTCCGCCGCGTCGCCACCGAGCACCGCGATCCCACCGTGGGCATCGAGCCGGAGGTGCTCTTCGAGCAGTTCGGTGAGAGCTCGCTCGACTTCACGCTGCAGTTCTGGGCCAAGACCTTCGCCGACTCGATCGAGCTCAAGAGCGAGGTGGGCCTGGCGGTGCACGACGCGCTCGTCGCCGCGGGGATCGAGATCCCCTTCCCGCAGCGCGACGTGCGCATCGTGTCGCAGCCCGGCCCAGAGCCCCAGGCAATCGAGCCCCAGGCAATCGAGCCTCGGGCAATCGAGCCTCGGGCGAACGAGCCTCGGGCGAACGAGCCTCAGGCGAACAAGTCGTTCAAGTAGTGCACGAGGATCGCCTTGCGGAACGCGGGGTCGAGCTCCTGGAGGATCTGGTTGATCCCCGCGCTCGACTCCGGCACGCCCGCGCCGTTCATGCCCGCCATCGCGAGCAGCCGGCCGAAGGCTGCGTCGTCCAGCGTCGCGGGATCGATGTGCGACGCCATGAACGCGACCTCCTTCGCAGTCTCGTCCTTCGGGATCGCGCGTGCCTCCTCGGCACACGCGCGCAGATCCGAGAGGAAGCGCTCCACGTGCGGCACGTTCGCGGCGGTCACCGAGAGGTGCACGTGCTCGCGCAGGGCCGCAGCGCTCTTCTGCTGGGTGCCGAGCGTCGGCTGGATGTACCAGCCGCGCTTCTTCATGAGATCGGGCAGGTGGAAGACGTGGAGCGCGTCGTCGTCGCTCGTGAACGCGACGAGCGTCATCTCGGGCCGCGAGATCACGCGGAGGCCAGGGATCGCGTCGATGCCTTCCACGAACCGCCGGGTCGCCGCGCGCATGTCCGCCACGATCGCGCGGTAGCCCTCCTGCCCCATCACCTGCATGGTCGCCCACGCGCCGGCGAGGGGGCCGCCGCTCTTGGTGCTCTGCACCGTGGCGTTGACGATCGTGTACCCCGCCCACTCCGAGCACGCGTAGATCTGGTGCTTGCGGAGGGCCTTGTCGCGGTAGAGCACCACGCTCGCGCCCTTGGGGCAGTAGCCGTACTTGTGCAGATCCATCGAGAGGCTCCACACGCCCGGCACGCGGAAGTCGAAGGGCGCCACGGCCTCGCCGTTGTGCTCCATGAACGGCAGCACGACGCCGCCCATGCACGCATCGACGTGCATCCAGAGGCCCTTCTCGATCGCGAGCGCGGCGAGCCCCGTCACGTCGTCGATCACCCCATACGCATACGAGGGCGCCGAGCCCACGAGCACGAGCGTGCGCTCGGAGAGGGCTGCGCGCGCCGTCTCCGCGCTCGCGCGACAGGTCTCGGCGTCGACGTCGTAGGTGCGGATGCCGAGCTCGAGGTAGGCGGCGGCCTTGTGGAAGGCCGCGTGGGCCGTGATCGGCGCGAGGATCTCGGGGCGCGCGCCGTTCGCGAAGAGCTCGGGCCGGTTCGCCTTGGCCCAGTCTCGCGCCGACTTCATCGCGAGGAGGATCGACTCGGTACCCCCGCTCGTGAAGTTGCCCACCACCTCGGGCCCGCCGTGGACGTGGCTGGCGCACATGCGCACGACCTCGTTCTCGAGGCGCAGCAGCGACGGGAACGAGGTCGGATCGAGGCCGTTCTCGCTCATGAACGCGAGGTAGGCGCGCTTGCCCGCGCCGAGCGCCTCGTGGCGCGCGTCGAACACGTAGCCGAAGGCCTTGCCCTCGCGCCACGGGACGTCGTTCGCGCGGAACGTCTCGAGCGTGGTCAGCACATCGTCCTTGGCCTGGCCCTTCATCGGAATCGCTTCGCGCATCGTCGTCTCCCCTCGTGATCTCGTCCTGCCGAGCGCCGGTCCTCTGGCCGCTCTCGTCGTCTGGCGCTCTCGTCCTCTGCCCTCGGCTGCCGCGGCTCGCTCACGCACACGTCGGTCGCCGCGACGCTCGCTCACTCTCCGAAGCCGGCCTCGAGCTCGGCGAAGGTCTCGCGGCCGAGGCGCACGAGATCCTGCGTGGCCCCGCCCTCGAGCCACTCGCGCACCGTCGCGCGCAGGGCCCCGGTGATCGCCGAGGCGCGCACGCGCGCACGACGGCGTGTGCGGGTCGTGTCGCGCTCGTGGCGGAGGAACGTCCGCTCGATCGCGGCCTCGAGCGCGCGGTCGATCGCGAGCTCGCGGCCCACGAGCGACGGCTCGGCGCGGATGACGCGGAACTGGGCGAGCTGTCGCTCCCGATCGTCCTGGTAGTGGCGGCCGAGCGCGAGGCACGCACGCTTGACCGTCTCGAAGGCAGGCTCGCCCTCCCGCGGTGCGAGCAGCGCCTCGAAGCTCGCCTGCCGCGAGCCTTGCTCGGGGAAGACGAGGTCGTCCTTGCTCGCGAAGTAGCGGAAGGCCGTGCGCCGCGAGAGGCCCGCACGCGCCGCGATCTCGTCCATCGTGGTCGCCGCGTAGCCACGCTCGGAAAAGAGCGCGTACGCCGCCTCGATCAGGGCCTCGCGTCGCGCGCGGTTGTTCTTGTCGCGCTGACCGAGCTCGGCCTCGTCCACCTCTCTCGTCGCCGCCACGGTCATGCCCTCGATCTAGCAAAGTGGCACCGAGTGTCAAAAGAAAAGTGGCACTGGGTGTCAGAATGGCCCGCCCTCGCCCTCGCCCTCGCCCTCGTCCTCGCCCTCGCCCTCGCGCCTCCAGAGACGCGGTAGGGTCCGCCGCGTGATCAAGTATCTCGGGAGCAAGCGGCTGCTCCTGCCGGCCATCCTCGAGGCGGTCGGCGGCTTCGCCCCGCGCGCGAGCCGCGCCGATCGAGCTGGCTCGGGGGACACGCGCACGGTGCTCGATCTCTTCTCCGGCACCTCGCGCGTGGGCCACGCGCTCAAGCGCGCGGGCTATCGCGTGATCGCGAGCGATCACAACGCCTACGCGGCCACGCTCGCGCGCTGCTACGTGCAGGCCGACCGCGAGGACGTGCTCGCCGACGCCGAGCGGCTGATCGCGGAGCTCTCGCGCCTTCCAGGCCGTCCCGGCTACTTCACGGACACCTTCTGCGTGAAGAGCCGCTTCTTCCAGCCCAAGAACGGCGAGCGCGTCGACGCCATCCGCGACGCGATCGCGGCCAAGTCGCTCGCGCCGGAGCTCGAGGCGGTCCTCCTCGTCTCGCTCATGGAGGCCGCCGATCGGGTCGACTCCACGACGGGCGTGCAGATGGCGTACCTCAAGCAGTGGGCCGCACGCGCCCACAACGAGCTCCAGCTCCGCGTGCCCGACGTGCTCCCGCGCGCACTGCACGGCAAGGGGCGCGCGATCGAGGGCGACGCGCTCGAGGTCGCCGCCGAGGTGGACGCCGACGTGGCGTACCTCGATCCCCCGTACAACCAGCACAAGTACCTCGGCAACTACCACGTGTGGGAGACGCTCGTGCGCTGGGATCGACCCGAGGTCTATGGCGTCGCGTGCAAGCGCCTCGACACGAAGGAGCGAACGAGCGACTTCAATTCGCGCGTGCGCTTCGAGCAGACGTTCGCGGAGCTCGTGCGTCGCGTGCGCGCTCGGCACCTCGTCGTGTCGTTCAACGACGAGGGCTTCCTCGGCCCGGAGCGCGCGGTGGAGATCCTCTCGAGCCGCGGGCCCGTGCGCGTGATCGAGCACGACTACAAGCGCTACGTCGGCGCACAGATCGGGATCTTCAACCCCAAGGGGCAGCGCGTCGGCGAGGTGAGCCACCTCCGCAACCGCGAGCTCCTCTACGTGGTCGGGTGAGGATCACGGACCGAATGGGAGGAGGAGCGGCAGCGGCGCATCGAGCGCGAGCGGTCGCGGCACGCGATCGACGTGGAGCGTGCCGTGGATCACGGCGAGCTCGCGTGCCCCATCGAGCCAGCTGAGCGCGCGGGCGGTGATCTGCTCGAGGCGGGGATCGATGGGGACGCGCGGGTCACGCACGCACGCGGCCGACGCGAGGCCGCGCAGCGCGCGCACGCCGCGCCCCTCCGGCTCGTCCGCGACGCGGCCCTCGGCGAGGAGCTGTACCTCCGGCGAGAGCACCAGCCGTGGCCGCGCGAGCGCGTGGTCGATCGCGTGCACGAAGTCGGGATGCGCACGCGCCACGCGTGCCGCGAGCGCGTCCGCGTAGGCGAGCGACGGCGCGCAGTCGAAGCGACACGGAAACCAGCTCACGTAGGAGAAGGTCGCGTGGTCGAGCGCGGCGAGGCGCGCCCGGAAGGCGCCGGTCGTGCGCGCGGCCGCGGCGGCCCAGAGCACGTGCGCCCGTCGATCGCTCAGCACCGACGCGAAGGCCTCGACGCAGCACGGCGGATAGCCGAGGAGCTGCCCGAGCGCGCGCGTGCCCTCGGTCGATCGCGTGAGCTCGGCCTCGACGCCCGCGCGCGCCGTGGCGCGATCACGGGCGACGAAGAGCGGCTGCCGTTCGAGCTCCGGCGCGCGCGGCGTGCCTTCGCGCGACTCGGGGCGACCGAGCCAGCCGTCGAGCGTGGGGCCGAAGGTGATCGGCGCGACCTCGACCACGAAGCCCTGTGCCTCGAACCGCGCTCGTGCGAGCGCGAGCTCGGGCACCGCGATCAGCTCTCTGAGCAGCGGCTTGAGCCCGGCCTCGAGCGCGATCGAGGCCCCGCGTCCGCAGCCGATCGGGTAGGCGATCTCGCGCCGGCCGCACATGCTCTGCCAGCGCGGGGACGGAGCAGGGGGGAGCTCGGCCTCGAGGATCTCGAGCGCCGTCTGCGCGGTGGGGAGAGGCCCGGCGCGCACGCCGCCCCGCGCGTGCGGCTCACCGCGATCGACCGAGACGAGCCACCGGTCGTCCGCGGGCGAGGCGGTCTCGGAGGGCGATCCGAGCCACGCACGCGGCACGAGCGCGCCGCGCACCGCGACGTGCCCGTCCGGGGTCGCACGGAGCTCCACACCGTCGATCGCGCCCTCGCGCACGGCGCTTCTCACCTCGGCACCGCGGGCCACGGGCTCGATCGCGAGCACGAATGGGAGCTCGCGGATCCGCACGGCGCGTGCGATCTCGAGGCCGGGCGACGCTGCCACGAGCTCGCACGCGGCGGCGAGCGGGATCGGGCCGTCGAGGCCGAGCACGAGGCGCGGCGCGCGACCTTCTCGTACGCGACGTGCCGTCTCGGCGACCAGCGCCGCTGCGTCGATCACGAGGATCGATCCGTCCGATCGATCGCTCCTCGCGCGCGCGCTCCCGGCGAGGCACGCGAGCGAGAGGGAGATCGCGAGCCCGCCGCTCCCTGGCAGCGTCGAGGTCGCGAGGTCCACGAGGTCGTCGGTGCGGAGCGAGAGCGCCGACGCGAGCGCCTCGGCCGCTGCGACCATCGCGTGCGCGTCGTGGATCGCAGCCGGCGCGAGCTCGCCGTCGCGAGGGGGCGCACACGAGGCGATCACCGGCGTGTCGCTCGTGATCGCGCGCGCAGGAGGGAGGCTCACGCTCGTGCCGCTCTCGGGGAGGGCGTCGAGCGAGACGATGTGCTCGAGAGAGGGCGCGAGCGCGCGGGCCTCCTCGCAGGTGCGCGCGTGGAGGGGCGTCGTGACGATCGCGCGCGCGCTCACGCGTCGCACCTGATCCGCGAGGGCGCCCACCGCGAGGTGTGGTGCGACCGGCACCGCGATGGCGCCGAGCGCGACGGTCGCCGCCAGGGCCTCGAGCACGTGGGTGATCGGCAGCTGGATCACGACGCGATCTCCCTCGCCGACGCCGCGCGCCGCGAGGGTCGCGATCAGGGCGGCCCCGCGCGGCGCGTCGCCGAGGAGCGCGCGGAGCGAGCGCTCGACGTCGCTCATGCGGAACCCTCGGGAGCGATCAGGGCGGCCACGCGCGGATCCTACGCCCGCGTCTGTCCCCAGAGAGAGGCAACTCCCCGGCATGTTCCCCTGCTCGTACGCGGGGACCGTGGGGCGAATGGCGCGCAGAGACACGGAATCGTCGCGAGCCGGTCCGCGCCGGCTGCGATTCTGTTTATCCTCGGGCGTCATGGAGCGCGCGCGCCGCATCGAGGGGCTCGGCTGGGTGCATCCCGGCTCGCGCTCGTTCGTCTTGCCGCGGGCCTCGGCGATGGGCGCGGCGCCGGAGGGCGCGCTGCCGTTCGAGCTCGTCGAGCGTGGCGACGGTGCGGTCGCGGTCGTGCGCGGCTCGATGCTGGATGCGCGCGATCGGAGCGCGGTGCGCGCGTGTCTCGGAGACGTCGTCCGACACGTCGTGGTGCTCCTCGCGAGCGATCGCGATGCGTTCGTGGTCGACGGCGATGCCGATGCGGTCACCGCCGTCGAGGCCCTCGCCGTCCTGCGCGACGGCGAGCTCGACGACGACGTGGTCGAGCACGCGGGCGCCGCGGTCGCCCACCGCCGCGGGCGGCGCGAGCGCGTCACCTGCGTGGGCCGCGAGGCGCGAGCGGTCGAGGCGGCCTACCGCGGCGCAGCGCGCGCTGGTGTCGTGCGCGCCGACCTCGATCGCTTGATGGTCTACAACGACTGGCTCGGCGTGCTCGAGGGCGATCTCCTGCTCGCGCGGCTGGTCGGGCTCGCGTGCGCCGTGGTGCGCGAGTCGGCGGTGAGCGACCGGGCGCTCGTGTCGATGCATCGACGCGACGTGCTCGTGGTGGGCCCCGATCTCGACGCGCGGGGCACGCAGTCGATCGCCGACGCGTTCGTCGAGCGCATGCGTCGCTCGCGCGTACAGCTGCGCCACGACGAGGTGCGCAACGTGCCGTACATGACGCTGAGCGCAGGGGCGGTGTGGGTGAGCAACACGGCGCAGACTCCGGTGGCGCGGGCGCTCGAAGAGGTCGATCTCGCCGTCCAGCACGCCAAGCTCGCAGGCCGTGATCGCGTCGCGTTCTCACGCATGGAGTGACCGCGCGACGCGTGCGATCGCAATGAGTCGCATGCGTCCGCATGCAGGCGCGTGCGTTCGCATGTAGCTGCTCGTGCGCGAGCACAGCGTCGCGTTTGCCGAATGGGATCGATGCGGTTCGATGCGCCGCGTCCGCGCGAGCGTCGCGTGGCGTGGTTCGATCGAGGAGCTCCATGGAACGGTTCGATGCAGTGGTGGTGGGCGGTGGCGTGTCGGGATCGACGAGCGCGGCCGCGCTCGCGCGTCAGGGTCTTCGCGTGCTCGTGTGCGAGGCGGGGCTGCCCTCCGATCGCCGCCTCGCGGGCGAGCTCATGCATCCGCCGGCGGCGCGGGATCTCGACGAGCTCGGCCTGCTCGAGCCCCTGCGCGCCGCGGGCGCGGCGCCCGTGTACGGCTTCGCGATCTTCCGCAGCGCGAGCGATCCGGGGACGCTCCTCTCGTACTCCGAGGTGCGCGGGCAGCGATCGACGAGCGTCGCGATCGAGCACGCGGTGCTCGCGCGCCCGCTGCTCGCGGCCGTGCGCGAGCGCGAGGGCGTGACGGTGTGGGACGCGCGCGTGACGCGCGTGGACGAGGGCTCGCGCGAGAGCGCGGTGGTGATCGATCGCGGAGGCGTCGAGCACACGGTGCGCACGCCGCTCGTGGTGCTCGCGGACGGTCGCGACTCGCGCCTGCGCGCGCGCTCGGGCATCGACGTGGAGCGCGGCGAGGAGCTGCGGATGATCGGCTATCGCGTCCCCGGCGGGCGCCTGCCGTACCCCGGCTACGGCCACGTCTTCCTCGGCCCGGGCGGCACCACGCTCGCGTACCAGATCTCGCACGACGACGTGCGCATCATGTTCGAGCTCGCGCCTCACGAGGACGTGCCGAGCCTCGACGGCCTCCCGGCGACGTTCCGCGCCGACGTGGAGCGCGCGATGGCGAGCGAGGTGCGCCTCGCGGCCAAGGTCTACGCGCTGCGAGCGTTCCGCGCGTCGCGCGGCAGCGTGGCCGTGGTGGGCGACGCGGCGGGCTGCGTGCATCCGCTCACCGCGGGCGGCATCGCCTTCGCCACCGGCGACGCGGTGCGCCTCGCGCGCGAGATCGGGCGCGGCTTCGAGGCGGGCCGCGGCGTGCCGGCCGCGCTCGCTCGCCGCGATCGCGGCCGCAGCGAGGCGATGCGCACGCGCGCGGCGCTCGGCCCTGCGCTCCTCGAGGCGCTCACGTCCGACGAGGCCGCGATGCGCCTCCTCCGAG
>JAIBCE010000513.1 GCA_019694315.1 Sandaracinaceae bacterium | reverse complement strand
CCGTGCCCGCGTCGAGGATGATCCGATCCCGACCGCACATCACCTCGACGCAGCTCGTGTTGCCGCCGACTCCCGCGGTCTCCGGGCCAGGGGAAGCGATGCTGCCGCGAACTCCGTAGAACGTGATTTCCATGATTCCTCGTCTCCTTGCGTGGTGTGTCGAGGAGCTATTGCGAGCGCCGTACCAAGCGTGTCAGCCGCGTAATTGCCGCGAATTCGAGGGGTAGCTCCGCCGGTGATCTCGGCCGCGATCCGATCCGGATCGTCACGACCGGGCGGTCGCTCCGGAACGGATCGCATCCTCCAAGACGGCAAAGAGGGGGTTCGGCTCGAACGACATCCGCCGTATGCTGGCGAACGTTTCACCCGTAAAAAGGGGCGTCGGACCGTGGACGAACGACTCAACAAGGACGAACAAGAAGATCCGAACGCGGCGCGGCTGCGAACGCTCGTGGAGGTGGCGCGGACGTTCGCCGAGGCGACCGCCGACTACGACCGGCTGATCAAGATCATCGTCGAGCAGCTCGGCACGCTGTCGGGGTCGTACTGCTCGCTCGGGCTCATCAGCGATGACCAGCAATGGTGGGAGCCTGTCGCGGAGCACGCGCCGGAGCCGGACACGATCCCGCTCATCAACAGCCTGATCGCGTCGCGTCGCCTGCCGCTGGACGACAAGGCGTTCTCCACGCGCGTCGCGCGGGCCGGGCGGCCGATGGTGCTGCACGCGCCGATCCCGGACGACTACCGGCGATCCACGGATCCGCGCTACATCGCGGTGCTGGAGGCGTTGAAGTTCCACAGCGTCGCCGCCGTCCCGCTCCGCGTCCGCGGCACGGTGATCGGGACGCTCACGCTGCTCCGCTACGGGGAGGGGAAAGTTCCGCTGGATCAAGCCGATCTGGAGATGCTCCAGGTGCTCGGCGACCACGCGGCGATGACGATCTCCAACGCGCGGCTGCTCGCCTCGATGCGGCGCGAGCTCGACGAGCACAAGCGCACGCGCGAAGCCCTGGAGCGCACCGAGGACAAGCTGCGGCAAGCGCAGAAGATGGAGGCGGTCGGGCGGCTCGCGGGCGGCGTCGCGCACGACTTCAACAACATCCTCTCCGTGGTGCTGAGCTACAGCGACATGCTGCTTCGCTCGCTGCGGTCCGGCGAGCCGATGCGCGAGGACGTGGAGGAGATCCACCGCGCCGGGCTGCGCGCCGCGGACCTCACTCGACAGCTCCTCGCCTTCAGCCGCCAGCAAATCTTGGCGCCGCGCGTGCTCAACCTCAACGAGATCGTGAGGGGCGTCGAGCGCATGCTGCGGCGGCTGATCGCCGAAGATATCCAGCTCAACTCGGTGCTCGAGGGCGACCTCATGCGCTGCGAGCTCGACCCGGGCCAGATGGAGCAGATCCTCGTCAACCTGGCCGTCAACGCGCGCGACGCGATGCCGAAGGGCGGCCGGATCACGATCGAGACCGCGAACGTGACCCTGGACGACAGCTACGTGGCCGAGCACCCCGAGGCGACCACGGGACCGCACGTCATGCTGGCCGTGACCGACACCGGGATCGGCATGGACCGCGCGACGATGGTGCGGATCTTCGAGCCGTTCTTCACCACGAAGGCGAAGGGCGCCGGCACCGGGCTCGGCCTCTCCACGGTGTACGGCATCGTCAAGCAGAGCGGCGGCTCGATCTGGGTGTACAGCGAGCCCGGCAAGGGGACGACGTTCAAGCTGTACTTCCGGTGCGCCTCTTCGCCGGCCTCCACGGACGCGGCGCCTGTCCTGCAAGTGTCCCGGAGCGGCGGTCGCGAGACGGTGCTCCTCGTCGAGGACGAAGCGCAGGTGCGCGCCCTCACGAGGACCCTCCTCACGCGCGCCGGGTACCACGTGATCGAGGCCAGCAACGGGGGCGAGGCGCTCCTCCTCTGCGAGCAGCACACCGCCACGATCCACTTGCTGCTCACGGACGTGGTGATGCCGCGCATGAGCGGGCGGCAGCTCGCGGAGCGGCTCCAGCAGGTGCGCCCCGAGATGAAGGTGCTCTACATGTCGGGATACACCGAGAACTCCATCGTTCATCACGGCGTGCTCGACTCGGGGATTCACTTCTTGCCCAAGCCGATCACGCCGGACAGCTTGTTGCGCAAGGTCCGCGAGGCGCTGGATAGCTGAAGGACTGCTCGACTCACTGGCGACAACGAGGAGGCTCGACGAGGCGACAGTCCGGCGTCCCGGCTCGAAGAACTCGATCGAGGACCGTTTCCATCGAAGAGAAGCGCTGGAGGTTGTGTGAACGACGGGCGCGACAAGGCGACGCAGAAGGTCGAACCGGATCGCCTCCGGTTCCTGACCTCGATCACGAAGATGCTCGCGGAGGCGACCACCGAATACGAGCGGGTCCTCGACATGATCGTGGAGCAGACGGCGCGGTTTCTGGACGCGTCCGTCGTGCTCGGGCTCCTCTCGGCCGATCGAGCGTCCTGGCTCCCGATGGCGCAGTTCACCGAAGACGTCGTCGTTCAGCGCGCGCTGCAGCGCCTCCTGGAGCGCGGCGGCATCCCGATCAACCAGGCTCTGCTCGCGAGGTTCGCCGCGCGCATCGGGCAGCCGACCGTCGCGCACGCTCCGTTCCCGGACGCGCTGCGGAGCTCGATGAACGCCGACGTGCTCGCGACCTTCGAGCAGATCGGGACCCGTTCCATCGCCTTGACGCCGCTCGGGGTCGTGGGGGAGGTGCTGGGCACGCTCACGGTCCTGCGCGTCGGCGAGGACGCGCGGCCCTTCGATGACGAGGATCTCGACCTGCTCCGCGGCCTCGCGGGTCACGCGTCGCAGGCGATCGCGAACGCCCGCTTGGTCGACGCCATGCGGCGCGAGCTCGACGAGCACGCTCGCACGCGCAAGGCTCTCGCGGCGAGCGAAGCGAAGGCGCTGCAGCTGCAACGGATGGAGGCGATCGGCCGGCTCGCGGGGAGCGTCGCGCACGACTTCAACAACTTGCTCTCGGTGATCTCTAGCTACGCCGACATGGTCCACGACGAGCTGCCCGAGGACGACGAACGGCGGGCTGCGACGGAGGAGATCATGATCGCCAGCCGCCGCGCCGCGGAGGTGACGCGGCAGCTCCTCGCCTTCAGTCGCCAACAGGTGCTCCAGCCGCAGGAGATCGCGCTGAACCGCGTCGTCGTGGGCCTCGAGAAGATGCTCCAGCGCCTGCTCGGCGAGGACATCGACGTGCGCACGCGCCTCGCGCGGGATCTGTTGCCTTGCAAGGTCGACGCGTCCCAGATGGAGCAGGTGCTCCTCCAGCTCGTGATCAACGCGCGCGACGCGATGCCGTTCGGGGGCCGGCTCACGATCGAGACGAGCAACGTGCACATCGACGAGGCCTATGTGGCCGAGCACCCCGAGGCGACCGTGGGACCGCACGTGATGCTCTCCGTCACGGACAGCGGGTTTGGTATGGACGCGGACACGGTGCACCGGATTTTCGAGCCGTTCACCCCGAAGCTGGCCAGTCCGAGATCCGGCCTGGGGCTCTCGAGCGTGTACGGCATCGTCCGGCAGAGCGGCGGGTCCATCGCCGTCGAGAGCGCGGTGGGCAAGGGCACCACGATGCGCGTGTACCTGCCGCGCATCGAGCCATCGCCGTCGAGCCGTCGAGGCGGCGTCGCGAGCTTGCCTTTGCCGTCGGCCGAGAGGGTCCTCGTCGTGCAGCCCGATCGGCACCTCGCCAACCTGCTCCGAGAGCTCTTGGAGCGCGCCAACTACGGGGTTCACGTGGTCGCAGACGAGGGCGAGGCGATCCTCCTCGCGCAGCAGCGCACGACCCATATCGACCTCCTCCTGTGCGATCTCGACGCCCTCCGCATGCGGGTCGCGTCGTTCTCTCAGCGCCTTCGCCAAGCCTGGCCGGAGCTGCGCACCCTCGGCCTCGCCAGCTTCGTCGTGAGCTCGAGCGACGTCTCGCCAGACATCGGCGCTCACGTCCTCGCGAAGCCGATCACCCCGGACGCGCTGCTGAAGGGCGTGCAAGACCTCTTCGAAGCGTGAGCGCGCGTACTCTCCGGGGCGCGGTCCGGGCCTTGCAAACGCGTGGTTTCCGATGCTGGCCCGGTCCCATGCTTTCCGCTCCGAGCGCCCTCGTGCCAAGATGGATAGCGGCGTCCGCTTCGCCTCGCCTCCCCTCATGCAATCCCACGAGATCCACCCGGGCGACATCATCGCCGGCAAATACAGGGTCCGCGCGATCCTCGGCCGCAACCACGGCTTGCTCGTCGACGCGTTCCACACCGAGTTCGACCAGCGCGTCGTGGTCAAGGCGCTGCTCGCAGGATCGGGCGAACCGAAGGAGATCGAGCGCTTTCGGCGAGAGGCGCGCACGCTCGCGAAGCTCTCCAGCGAGCACGTCGCGCGCATCATCGACGTCGGCAGCGAAGGGGA
>JAIBCE010000512.1 GCA_019694315.1 Sandaracinaceae bacterium | reverse complement strand
GCTCGGCGGCGGCAAGAACGCCGATCGAGCGCTCCGGGCACGCTGGCTCGCGCTTCACGGGCGCGCTCTCCAGGCCCTCGGCCGCGCCGCCGAGGCCGCGCGCTCGCTCGCCGAGGCGGTGCGCCTCGACGCCGACGACGAGCAGGCCCTGCAGGCGCTCGCCGAGACACGCTTCGCCGCCGAGGACTGGGACGGCGCCTACGCCGCCGATCAGAAGCTCCTCCAGCGCGTCGATCCCAACGACTACGATCGTCTGCTGCCCGTGCACTTCCGCATGGGTCGCGTGCAGCAGGAGCAGGGCAAGACCCGCGGCGCGATCGCGAGCTTCCAGCAGGCGCTGGCCATCGACCCCGAGCACAAGGACACGCTGGTGCGCCTGTGCGAGGTCTACGCCGAGCGCCGGCAGTGGCCCGAGGTGATCGAGTGCAAGCGTCGCCTCGTCGAGAGCGAGCCCAACGTCGAGGCGCGGTGCAAGCTCTTGTGCGAGATCGCCGAGATCCACGAGCAGCTGAAGAACGTGCGCGGCGCCGTCGACGCGCTCGAAGAGGCCGTCGAGCTCCGCCCGCGCGATCACGTCCTTCTGCACAAGGTGCTCGAGGCCTACCAGCGCGCCGACGCGTGGGCCGAGATGACCTCGGTGCTCGATCGCATCGCCGAGGCCGACAAGAACCCCCAGCGCCGCGCCAAGTACTTCTACACGCTGGCGCAGATCCGCCGCGACAAGTCGCACGATCTCGCGGGCTCGGCCGCGGCGTTCGAGCAGGCGCTCGACGAGGACCCGACGCTGCTCAAGGCGTTCGAGGCGCTCAGCCGCCTGCACACCCAGATGAAGGCTTGGAAGCCGCTCGAGCGGTCGTACCGCAAGATGCTCCACCGCCTCGCGGGCCGCGCGACCCCCGAGCTGGAGTACGAGCTGTGGTGCGGCCTCGGCCTGCTCTACCGCGATCGCATGAACGACGACACCTCGGCGATCGAGGCGTTCAAGATGGCGAGCCGCGCGAAGCCCGACGACGCCCGCGTGCGCCGCATCCTCGCCGAGCTCCACGCGCGCCGGGGCAGCCTGGAGGACGCGTCGGATCAGCTGCACACCGCCATCGCGCAGCACCCGCTCCACGCCGAGCCGTACCGCGCGCTGTTCCGCCTCTACCGCGACGCTGGCAAGGTCGATCGCGCGTGGTGCCTGGCGGCGGCGCTCGTGCTGCTCGAGAAGGCCGACGACGAGATCCGCCTCTTCCACGCGCAGCACAATCGGCGCGGCGCGCCGGCGTACCGCGATCGGCTCGACGGTCCGACGTTCATGCGGGCGATCCGTCACCCGGCCGAGGATCTGGTCGTCTCGAAGATCTTCGAGCTGCTGCTCCCCGCGGTGCGCGCGTCGCGCGCGGTGACCATGCGCGCCTCGATCGCGCCCCCGCCCGACATCCCCTGGCAGGATCGCGCGACGACGCGGGTGCCGCTCGCGCGCGCCTTCTTCGGGGCGGCCGACGTGCTCACCATCCCCGCGCCGCGCCTCGCGCTCCGGCCCGATCGCGACGGGTGGCTGATCCCCGTCGCCACCGAGCCGCCGTCGACCGTCGCGGGGCGCCACGCGCTCTCGCTGCAGAGCCCGCAGGACATCCTCTTCCTCGTGGGCCAGCACCTCTCGACCTGGCGCGGCGACGCGCACCTGCGCGTGCTGTTCCCCTCGACCAAGGCACAGGAGGGCCTGCTGCTCGCCGCGTTGAAGCTCGGTCGCTCCACCGCGCCGCTCCCGCCGCAGCTCGAGGCCCGCGCCATCGAGGACGCGCGCTCCCTCGCGCAGTACCTCGAGCCGGTGCAGCTCGAGGGCCTGCGCGTGGTGGTGAAGCGCTTCGTCGAGGGCGGCGGACAGGCCGATCTCAAGGCCTTCGCCCGCGGCATCGAGCTCACCGCCGCGCGCGCGGGCTTGCTCCTCTGCGGCGATCTCCCCACCGCGGTCCGCTCGTTCGACGACGCGCGCCTCGCCGCGGTGGGCATCCCTTCCTCCGAGGTCGTCGCCGATCTCGTGGGCTGGTTCGTCAGCCGCGATCACCTCGAGCTGCGCGAGCGCCTCGGCATCGGCGTCGACCGTCCCCGCCCCGCGTGAGCTCTTCGGCTCAGAAGCGGCCGGCGCGGTAGTCGCGGACGGCCTCTTCGAGCTGCTCGGGGGTGTTCATCACGAACGGGCCGTACTGCACGACCGGCTCGCGCAGCGGGCGGCCCGCGACGACCAGGGCGCGGGCCGGGCCGCCGTGCGCCTTCAGCGTGACACGCTGGCCTTCGCCGAGGACGCCGAGCTCGCCGCGCGCGAGGGGGCGGTCGCCGACGCTGACGCCGCCTTCGAACGGGTAGACGAAGCCGGCGAGCGCCTCGGGGAGCTCGAGGGTGACGCGTTCGCCCGCCGGGATGGAGACGTCGACGTAATACGGCGTGGTGGCGCGATCGCCGATGGGGCCGACGGTCTCACCGACGCGGCCGGCGAGCACGCGCGCCTCGACGCCGCCCGCGAGCTTCGCCACGGGGATGTCCCAAGGCTGAAGATCGCGGTACTCCGGGGCGCGCATCTTGTCGGTCGCGGGGAGGTTGAGCCAGAGTTGGAAGCCCCACACGAGGCCCTCCTCTTGCTCGGGCATCTCGGAGTGCACGATGCCGCGACCGGCTGTCATCCACTGCGCGCCGCCGGCCTCGAGCAGGCCCTGGTGGCCCTTGTTGTCGCGGTGGCGGAAGCGGCCCGCGACCATGTACGTGATGGTCTCGAACCCGCGATGCGGGTGGTCGGGGAAGCCGGCGAGGTAGTCCTGCGGCTCGTCGCTCCGGAACTCGTCGAGCATGAGGAACGGATCGACGCCGCGGAGCGCGGGCGTGCCGATGACGCGGGTGAGCTTCACGCCCGCGCCGTCGCTGGTCTGCATGCCGCGCACGCTACGGACGAGGGAGCGATCACGAGGGGTGGTGCCGAGGGTCTGTTCCATGACCGATCAGGCTATCCACGGATCGCCCGTGCAACAGGGGCCGTCGGAGGGAACGGATTGTTGCAAGAGCGAGGACAATCAGCGCAACTCCAAGGATCCGGCGGGACTCGGGGATGTGAACTCGGCGAACGCTCTGGCGTCGTGCGCCGGCACGATCGCGAGCCCGGGCAGCGCTTGTGCGAGCGCGTTCATCTGCAGGATGGCGGTGCGAACGTCGCCCGCGTCGCGATCGGCGAGCGTGCGCTGGAGCCACGGGCGCTCCTCGCGCTCCGTGATGCCCTCGCGCTGCCACACGAGATCGCCGACGAACGCGTATCGGCGTTCGGGAACGGTGACGAAGACGATCACCGAGCCGGGCGTGTGGCCGGGCGCGGGGACCACGACGATCGAGCCGTCGCCCCACACGTCGTGGCTCTTGGCGAAGCCGAGGTAGGGGCCGCCCTCGAAGCCGTACTCCTCCCACCGGGCGTTCGTGCTGCGAGCGACGGCGCTGATCCAGCCGCCGCCGTCGATGAAGCGGCGCTCCTCGGCGCTCACCCACGCCGGCGTGCCCGCGAGCTCGGGGAGGCCGCTGACGTGATCCCAGTGCGCGTGCGTGAGCAGCACGGCGCGCAGGCGCGAGCGATCGTACCCTATCGCGTCGAGCTGCTCGCCGGCCGAGCGCGCGCGCGTGAAGCGCGTCGTCGCGCGGAACCACCACGGCATGAGCTGGAACTGCGCGTCGATGTCCTTGCCCAGCCCGGTGTCGATCAAGACGTCGCCGCGGGGATGACGCACGAGCGCCGCGGCCATCGAGAAGTCACGCTTCTCGAGGAGCGAGCCGCCGCGGTAGGCGAACCCCGCGCTGCGGTGGGTGACGCCAGTGAGCAGCGGGACGAGGCGCATCGACTCGGGCGGCGAGGCCTTGGGGAGCGGGCCTGCGTACGGCGCGGGCGCGGGCAGGGGCGACGCGCGGAACGTGTTCGCGAAGGCGAGCGCCGCGAGGGCCAGCGCGCCGACGACGGCGAGGAGCTTCCGGGAGCGACGCACGGCGGGAGGATAGGGGCGGTCGTCGCCACGGACGAGATGCAAGCGCCACCCGAAGGTGAGACGATGTCCTTCGTGGGGGCGCTCTCCGGCTTTCAGTCGCTCTCGCGACGACGCTTCCTCCGCGTCTCGCTCGGCGTGGGCGTCGCGGTCGGAGGCCTCGGCGGATCGGTCGTCGCGCTCCGCGGCTGCGCCCCCGACGTCGCGGCGCTGCGGGTGCTCTCGCCGCACGCGTACCGCACGCTCACCGCGCTCGCGACCGCGCTCTTCCCCGTGGGCGGCGTCGTGCCGCCGGGCGCGGCGTCGATCGACCTCGCGCTCGCGTTCGACGCGTTCCTCGCCGACGAGCCCGAGCACCACCGACGCGATCTCTCGCGCGCGCTCCTCTGGCTCGAGTACGGCCCGGTGATCCACGACCGCCGCCTGCGCACGTTCAGTCGTCTCGA
>JAIBCE010000511.1 GCA_019694315.1 Sandaracinaceae bacterium | reverse complement strand
GGGAGGCTCACGCGAGCGGTGGCGAGGATCCTGCGGTGCACGAGGCGCTCGGCGAGGCCGACCAGTGGCTCGCGCACTCCGAGGAGGCGGTCGCCGACTGGGGCACGGGCCCCCGCTCGCTCGCGTGGGAGACGATGGCGCCCTGCCTCGCGCGCGCCCTGCGCGATCTCCGCGACGCGCTGAGCGCCGCGGGGAGCGTGGTGCCCGCCGACCTCGAGACAGCCGAGGTGAGCGCCGCCGCTGTGAGCGACGACGCCTGTCCGCGGCGGAGGCCCTGACATGGAGAGCGCCCCGCAACGTCCCACCGAGTTCCGCTATCGCGAGCGCGCCGGGCGCGGCTCGCAGCGAGCCATCCGCTCGCTGGCGCGCGCCCTCGGCTTCGATCCGACGCCGAGCGAGGCGCTCGTGGAGGCCTTCGAATCGGCCTATTTCAAGGGCGATCCGCTCGCCGATGCCCACGTGCGCACGTGCATGGCCAAGGGAGGCCTGCACGCGGCGCGCGCGAGCCTCGATGGCGCCCTCAGCCGCGGCGTCGAGCCCGACACGAGCCCCGAGCTCACGGCGCTCCTCGACGACGTGCGGCGCGCGCCCGCGTGGCTCGATCGCGCGCGCGTCGAGCGCGGGGCGCGTGTCTTTCGTCGCTATGGCAGCTCCGTGTTCCGCTTCGCCGGCACGATCACGCTCGGCGGCTACCTCGAGAGCTCCGTCGCGAAGCCGCTCGCGCTCGCGGGCGGCTACATGGGTCAGGCGGCGCGTCAGCGCTTCCTCGAGACGGCCTCGTTCTGGATCGAGGTCTCCGAGCCGGGCGGCCTCGAGGAGGGCGCCGCGGGCTACCTCACCGCGCTGCGCGTCCGTCTCCTGCACGCGACCGTGCGCGCGCGCCTCGACGGACACCGCGAGTGGAACCGCGAGGCCTGGGGCGTGCCGATCAGCGAGGGCGACGCGCTCCTCACCCTGCTCGGCGGCTCGATCGCGCCGGGGCTCGGGCTCTCGCTCCTCGGCTTCCGCACCTCGCGCGCAGAGATCGAGGATCTCCTTCATTTCTGGCGCTACGTCGGCCACCTCATGGGCGCGCGCTTCGCGCCCTTTCCCGAGACGGTCGAGGACGCGCTGCGCGTCAGCTACGTCGCCGCGCTCAAGGGCAGCGCCACCGCGGGCGACGACGGCCGTGCGCTCTGCCGTGCCTACGTCGAGGCCTTCGCGCCGCCCGAGGACGCAGGCGTGCTCCCGAGGCTCGAGCACGGCCTGCACCGCGGGATGACGCGCTTGTTCCTGCCTCCGTCGGTGTACCGCGCGCAGGCACTGCCGCCCGCGGGCCTCTGGCCGCTCCTGCCCCTCGCGCCGTTTCCGTTCGTCTTCGCGGCCGAGACCCTGCGCCGCCGCTCGCGCGCGCTCGACGCGCTCGCCGACGCGGTGGCGCGTCGAGAGCGACGCGCGTGGCTCGCGCACCACCTCGGTGGCCGTGGCGCCGCGTTCCGACCGAACGAGTCGCTCACGCGCTGACGCCCGGCTCGCCTGCCGCCCCGCTCAGGCCTCGACGAGCGCGCGCAGGAGCTCGCGCGCACGCAGCGCCGCGCGGCGCAGATCCGCGCGGGCCCCCTCGGTCTCCCCGAGCGTCGCCAGCGCGGGGAGCGCGGCGCGAATGGGCTCGTCGCTGCCCTCGCGCGCGTCGAGGTCGGGCCGCGTGAGGCGCTCCGCGATCCGCACGATCGCGAGCATGGCGGACGGAGCGAGGTCGGGGTCGTGTCCCGCCGCGATCTCGACGAGGCGCGGCAGCGCCTCCTCCGGCGCGTGGAGCCACGCCGAGGCGCGAAGGGCGGCCATGACCACGGCGGGATCGAGCGTCGCCGTGTCGAGCCCGGGCGCGCCGAGCCGCGCGAGCACCGCGTCGTCGCCCAGCCGATCCACGACGCGCGCGAGCTCGAGAGGATCGGCCGAGACCACGAGCGCGAGCGGATCGGTGGGCCTCGGCTGCGCGGCCGCGCTGGGGCGGGTGCGCCACGTCGGGCCCATCAGCGCCGACGCGGCGAGGATCAGCGAAGCGCCCGCGAGGAGCGCGATCGTGCGACGGAAGCTCATCCGAGGCCGCTGCAATACGCGATCGCGTCGGCCGCGTCACGGTTGTTGGCGTCGGCGCACTCGGGGATCGCGTCGTCGGGATCGACCACCCCGTACACCCTGATCTCGGCGTCGGTGGGGAACGGATCCACCGTGATCGAGATCATCGTGCTCGCCCCAGGCGCGAGCGTGCCCGACACCACCTGCTCGGCGATCGGCAGCCCGCCCGCGCTCGGATCACCCGCGTAGAGGCGCACCACGGGATCGGTCGCCGGCGCGCTGCCCACGTTCTGCACCGTGACCGCGAAGATCTGGGCGGGACAGGTCCCCGTCACGCCACCGACCGAGATCGCGAGATCCGGCGCGAGCGAGCCCGGGTCCACGTCGATCGCGAGGTCGTTGTTCGTCTCCACGCACTCGCGCGCCACGTCGCCGTCGTCGATCGAGACCCGGAGTCGATCGGGCAAGACTCCCGGGCTGTTGTGAGCCGCGTCGTAGCGCACCGTCACGAGCGTCGAGCGGCCGGGCTCGAGGGTCACGCCCAGCACCGTGGCGAGCGGCGTCATCGCCGCATCCGCATAGAGCGGCTCCATGAGCGCGGGGCTCGTCCACTCGCCATAGAAGCGAATCGGCACGTCGGCGCCCACACGGAGATCGCCCTGGTTCACGACCCGCACGGTGATCTCGAGCATCGTGCCCAGCGTCCCGCAGGCCGCATCGGGCGAGCTCGCCTGCACGCGATCGGCCACCAGATCCGGCGCCACGCCGAAGCTGCGAGGCTGCGAGCGGAACGTGTCGTACTGGCGTCCTCCGTAGTCGCGCCAGTGCTCGGGCGGGTGCACCGGGATGCCGCCCGACTCGAGCACGTTCGTCACCTGATAGGCGTGCTGGTTCCAGATGCGTCGCGCGCTCACCCACGAGTCGCTCGCATCGCCCCAGACCTCGATGCCGTTGTTCGTCGAGCCCGTCGAGCAGGCGGCCGCGTCGTTGTTCGAGCAGAACACGATCTCGGCGTTTCCGTCGTTGTCGACGTCGGCGACCACCGGGTTCTCGATGCGCGTCCGGCTCGAATTGGGCTGACGGAAGAGCACGCTCCCGTCGCGTCCGTCGTAGATGCGGAAATTGCACTCGTCGTTGTAGATGAGCTCGGCGGCGCCATCGCCGTTGAAGTCGAACACGGTGCTGCCCGTCACGCGGCTCGAGTCGTCCTCCGTCACGCGCATCCAGCCGTTGTGGAGGCACACACACTGACCCGTCGTCTCGTTGCACGTCGTGCCCCCGCCACAGTCCACGTCGGTGGTGCACGCGGTGGGCGTCGCGCGCGCCGGATTGCCCTGGAGGCCCGTCATCGCGTCGACGAAGGCGTTGGGCCACGCCGGGCAGTCCGCGGTGGGCGCCTGGAGATCGATGGCGACGTAGCGAAGACCGAACGCCGTGCCGATCTCCGGGAGGCCGTCGCCATCGAAGTCATCGATGTTCGGGGCACCCCCATTGGCACCCACACCCAGGTTGATGAAGCGGCGGAGCACGCCGTCTCCGCCGGAGAGGATCACGAGATAGCCATTGGCGATCAGCACCACCTCCGGCGTCCCGTCGAGGGGGTTCGTCGGAGAGGGCGCGGCGACCTCGTCCGCGCCGAGCACGTCGGCGATCGCACAGAATCCATCACGGTTGGCGTTCGGCAGCATCGTCGCGCCGTTGACCGTCTGTCCGTCCCACACCACCTCGAGCACGCCGGTGCAGAAGGCCGAGGTGTCGCCCGACGCGCAGTCCGCGCGGCGCGTGACGCCCGCGGGCGGGCGCGGCATGCGGTAGACGGTCGAGCCCGCGACGACCTCTTCTTCGTCGGGGCCCACGAGGTCCGCGACACAGGGGATCGGGCCCTGTCCCCCCGTGCCCGTCCGGAGCGATCCCGCGAAGTGATCGAGGAACGCGAGCGGCATCCCGGCCACGACCGAGAGACTGAGGACGTGATTGCCCACCACGATCTCCGGCGGGCCGGCGTGATCCAGATTGGCGATCACCGGGGCCGGGTTCACGTAGCCCGAGGAAGGCCAGATCGCCGGTGCGCTCGTCGCGATGAGCTCCCCGGTGTTGCTGTGGATCTCGACGCCACGGTTCTCGTCGATCGCCACGATCTCAGGCGCTCCGTCGCCGTCGAGATCGCCCACGGCCACTGCCGCCGTGGAGTTCAAGGTGCCATTGGCGCAGGTGCCCGCGATCGGCGCGTCTCCCTCGTGCCAGACCGTCGCCCCCTGGACCCTGGACGGGTGTGGCCGCCATGCTGATCACGCGGCACGCCTGACCGCCTGCGGCCGGGGAAGCGCCATGCGGCACGCCTCGACAAATCGATCGCTGAGAACATGAGCGCGGAGTTGCAGGACATGGTCGGC
>JAIBCE010000510.1 GCA_019694315.1 Sandaracinaceae bacterium | reverse complement strand
CGATGTTCGATCTGCTCACGTTCTACGCGCTCTACATCGTCGTCCGCGCGTCGGCGCCGGAGTTCCGCACCGGGTGGTTCGTCGAGTCGCTGCTGACCGAGCTCGCGGTCGCGTTCGTGGTACGCACGCGCCGACCGTTCTTCCGGAGCCGCCCGGCGAAGCTGCTGACGCTCTTGTCGATCGCGGTGGCGGTCGTGGCGCTGGTGCTCCCCTGGACCAGGCTCGGCGCGCTGATCGCGCTGACCCCGCTGCCGCTCCCCGCGATGGCCATGATCGTCACGATCACCCTCGCCTACGTGTTGACCGTCGAGGTGTTCAAGCGCTGGTTCTTCGCGCGCTACGCCTGACGCCGGTCGGGCCAGAACCAGACGCGGCGGCCGAACGCCTTGCGCAGGAGGTCCTCCTCGACCGCGGTCGTGCAGAAGTTGAACCCGACGTCGCGGAGCTGCGTCATCGTCCCGAGTGCGGCTGCGCCCCTGGGCCCGATGCCTCCGCTGACGTTCAGCCGACGCAGCGACGAGAGGGACTTCGCCGCGGCCAGATCGACCGCGCTCGGATCGTCGAGCTCGAGGGTCGCGTCTTCGAGGGAGCCGTGACGGCCCTGGGCGAAGACCCTGCTCGCAGCGGTGCCGAAGTTGTTCATCCCGGTGCGGAACGACCTCAGGCCCCGCATGTCTTCGCGCTCGAGGATGGCCGTGAGCGCCTTGACCCCGAGCCAGTTGTGACCGAGTCCGAGGTACTCGAGGGCGAGGCGCTCGGTCTTGGCGAGGGCGTGGCCGCCGCCGTTCTGGAACTTGTTGTGGCCGAGCTCGAGGCGCTTCACGGTGCGCAGGAGCGGCCCCTTCGCCAACGCTTCGACGCCATCGGCATCGAGGCCGCAGCCCTCGAGCCCGAGGTGCTCGAGGTCGGGGAAGGCGAGCGCGCCCAGGCCTTCGGCTTCGGCTCCGAGCTTGGCCTGCGAGAGGTCGAGCGTGCGCAGGCCGGGGCGCGCGACCAGCGCACCCGCCTGGAGCTTCCCGCCGCCGAGGCGGAGCACGCGCAGCTCGGGCAGGTCGGCCGAGAACACGGCGCGCAGGCCCTCGCCGAGCTGATTGGCGCCGCCGAGATCGAGCACGCGCAACGAGGAGAACGGCCCACGCGCGAGACGCTGCGCGCCCGTCTCGCGGAGCTTGTTGCCGGGGAGCTCGAGGGAGAGGAGCGCCTTCGGGTCGAGCGCGCCGAGCACGGCGTCGAGCCCCTTGGGACCGATCTCGCCCCCGAACAGGCCCAGCGCGCGCACCGAGCCGAGCCCGCTCGCGAGCTTCTTCACCATCGTCGCGGAGAGCGCGCCGCGCAGGCGGAGGCGACGGAGGCGAAGCCGCGGGAGCTCCTCGAGGACCGCGGCCGAGGCGGGGAGGTCGAGCGCGACGAGCGTCGACGGCAGCGCGCGGAGGGACTCCTCCTTCAGCAATCCGGAGATGAAGAGCGACTCGAGGCGCGTCGCGCGCGAGAGCAGCTCGGTCACGTCGACCGGCCCGCTCAACGAAAGGGTGAGGTGCCGCAGTCGAGAGACGCTCGGACAGCGCGCGAGGTTCTCCACGCAGGCGGCGTCGGCCATGAGGACGACGATCGAGGCGAGCGGGGTCGCGCGGGCGAACGCCTCGACGACCGCAGGGTCGACCTTGCGCTCGCAGCGCAGCACCTCGGGGAAGCCGCGGGCGTACTCGTAGCCGCGGCGCCACATGGTGGCGAAGCAGGTCGGCCGATCGCGCACGCCGTCGAGCTCGAGGATGGGCGCGCTCCACTGCTCCTCGTGCTCGAAGAGCAGCTCCTCGCAGCGACGGACGCGCGCGCGCCCCTCGTCGCTCAACGCCTCGGCGTCGCCGTGCTGCTCGAGCTCGTCGTGGACCAACATGGCGAGGTTCACGAGCTCGCCCCGCGGATCGCCCTTCTCGAGGAGCTCGTCGGCGAGCACGCGACGGAGATCGGAGTCCCACGGACGTTCGAGGATGCTCACCCGCGCAGGGTCGGACGAAGCCGGGAGCGATTCAAGGGAGCTTGATCGGGCGGGGCTTGGGCTTCGCGCTCACGGAGGCCGAGACGGACACCGGCGCGGCGCTCGGGGTCGATGCAGAGGGCATCGCCAGCATGACCGGCGCGCCGGGCGGCGAGACCGTCTCGGGCGCCTCACGCAGGAGCTCGCGGCCGATCAGCCAGGCGGCGCCGGCGATCGCGGCCACCCCGACGAGGGCGGCGAAGAGCCCGATGGGCGGGCCCCCGCTCGTGGGCTCGGCCCGCGACCGACGCGCCTCGGCGGGGATCGGCTCGACGATGATCCTTCGCTCCTCGGGCTTGTGGACCGGGATCGTGGGCGCGCTCTCGACGTGACCCACGAGGGCGCTGCGCTTGTCGAGCGTCTCGCGCGCGATCTGCTCGACCAGCTCGGCCACCTGCGCCGGGGTCGCGACCGGGCCGGCCGCCTCGAGCGCGCGGGCCATCTCCAACGCCGACGCGTAGCGACGCTCGGGCTTGCGTTCGAGCGCGCGCATCACCACCTGGTCGTAGCCGGGAGGGATCGACGGCTCGACCTGGCTCGGGGGCTCGATTTCGAGAGACAGCACCTGGCCGATGATCGCCGCGTCGTTCTCGGCGCGGAACAAACGTCTGCCGACGAGCGCCTCCCACGCGACCGCGCCCGCGGCGAAGACGTCGGTGCGACGGGTCACCGGCTCGCCGCGCACCTGCTCGGGCGCCATGTACGGCACCTTGCCCTTGAGCTGACCGCTGCTGCTGTGTTGGAGCCGACCTTCGGCCTTGGCCACGCCGAAGTCGATCACGCGCGGGACGCCGTCGACGCCGACCATGACGTTGTGGGGCGAGACGTCGCGATGGACGATCTCGAGCGGAGCGCCGCGCTCGTCGGTCGCCTCGTGCGCCGCGTGGAGGCCGCGGAGCATGCCCGCCACGATCGCGGCGACCACCGCCACCGGCGTGCGCTCTCCGCTGCGCGACGCGAGCCGCTGGAGCAACGAGAGCTGTACGCCGTGCACGTACTCCATCACCAGGAGGAGCTCGCCGTCCTCCTGCACGACGTCGAGGGTCTGCACGACGTTCGGGTGACGGATGCGCGCCGCGAGACGCGCCTCGTCGATGAACATCGAAACGAACTCTTCGTCCTTGGCGATGTGCGGGTGCATCCGCTTGATGGCCACGGTGCGGCTGAACCCGACGGCGCCGTTCAACCTGCCGAGGTGGACCGACGCCATGCCGCCCGACGCGATCTCGTCGGCGATGGCGTAGCGACCGATGGTCACCACCTTGGTGGAAGGCACGACGGGAGCATATCGCCGGTACCCCGAGAAAGTTGGCCCACCTGGGAGCACACCCGTATCCCGCCGCGCAACAGGAGACATCATGGCCAAGACCCGTACCCCCCGCTCGAAGTCGAAGACCCCTTCCAAGGCCGTCGTCGCCGTTCCCGCGCCGGAGGAGACCATGAAGCCGCGCGCCTCGATCCCCGCGATCGGCGAGATCGTGGTCCACCGCTACGTGCCGACGCACGACGACATCGCGCGCCGCGCCTACGAGCTCTGGATGGAGCGCGGCGGCCGCCACGGCTCGCACCTCGAGGACTGGCTCCTCGCCGAAGAGCAGCTCAAGACGCACGCCGCCTGATCGGACGTCAGGGACTGCGCCAGGCGTCGCGGTAGAGGGAGGTGGTCGCGGCGCGCGTGAAGCTCGCGGCGGCCACCCACGCTTCGGCGAAGGCGAGGCGGCCCTTGCGGGCGCCGGCGGAGAGAGCGCCGAGCGCCGAGGCCGCGTGACGCATGGAGTGCTTGTCGAGCGCGACCCGCTCGTGATCGATCGTCGAGGTGGCCTCCGGTGGGAGGCTCCGGAGGCCGTGGAGCGCGGCGCGCTCGAGGCGACGACGCAGCGGCACGAGCGGATCGCCTCGGCGGTGCTCGTCGAGGTCGAGCTTGGGCGCGCGACGCAAGGCCCCACGGAGGTGGACCCCCACGAGGGTGTCGAACCCCGCGTTCACCGTGCCGCGCCACTCCTCGGGCGGAACGAGCGAGGGCGCGTCCTCGAGCTGCTCGCGCGCACCGACGGCGAGGAGCGCGAGCGTGCGCGGCGCGTCGGGGACGAGGTGACCGATCACCTCGAGCGGTAGGCCCTGCGCGCCGAGGAGCATCCGCAGATCGTCGAGGTACGCGAGCGAAGGGTGGGCCGAGGGCGCGAGCACGCGCAGCGGACCGTCGGCGGTCCCGAGCCACAACGCGCCGTCGTCCCATCCGATCACCACGCCGCGGACGAAGAGCAGCGTCGCCCCGCGCGGCCGGCGATCGTCGGGGAGGAGCAGCCCCTCGTAGACGCGCGCGACCTGCTGCTCGAGCGGCTCCTCGAACCGGGCGCGGATCGGCTCGGCCGAGAGGCCCAGCTCGGCCTGCGCGCGCACCGCCTTCACCTGCCTGCCGG
>JAIBCE010000509.1 GCA_019694315.1 Sandaracinaceae bacterium | reverse complement strand
TCGTCTCGAGGCTCGCCGTCCCGGATGATCCGCTGCGCGGCGAGCTCCTCTTGCGACGCGCCGAGGTCGCGCGCTGGAGCGGCGCGTATGCCGCGGCGGAGACGGATGCGCTCGCGGCGCTCCAGCTGCTCGCGCCGCCGCGCGCCTCGGCGCGCGACGCCGAGGAGCGCTTCCTCGAGGCGCTCGGCGTCGCGATCGTCGCGGCCTCGGCGCTCGGTCACGTTCCTTCGGTCGAGGGCGCGCCGGTGCCCGAGCCGTGGTCGCTCGCGGAGTCGGTGCTCTTCGGCGATCGCGAGCCCTTCGCCCACGATCGCGAGGTCGCGACCCTCGAGGTGATCACCCTCTGCCGCGGATCGGCCGCGTGGCTCGGGCGCGGGCGCCGCGACGCGTCGGGCCGCTGGCTCGATCGCGCACGCGCGCGCGGTGGCGAGAGCCCTGCCCCGCTCGCCCGCGCGTGGCTGGCGGCGCTCGATGCCTCGCACGCCCTCGCCGCGGGCGATCTCGCGACCTTCCTGCTCGACACCGAGCGCGCCGTCCGCGAGTACGAGCGCGCAGGCGATGCGCGCAACGCGTGCAACCAGCGCGTCCGCCTGGCGAACGCGCTCGTCTCGGTGGGCGAGCTCGAGCGCGCCGACGAGGCGCTGACGGCTGCGCGCGCAGATGCCGAGCGCATGGGCCTCGCGGTGATCGCCGGCTACGCCGTCCAGAACCTCGGGCACGTCCGCGCGCGGCTCGGCCGCGAGGCACAGGCGCGCAGCCTCCTCGAGGACGCTCGCGCGCGCGCAGACGCGCTGGGCGACGCGCACCTTCGCGCGGGGGCGCAGCTCTACCTCGCGCTCCTCGAGCTCGCGGGCGATCCCGCGCGCGCCATCGAGCACGCACAGGCCGCCACCGAGGCGGTGCCGAGCGGCGCGTTCTTCGCGATCGCGCGAGCGATCGAGGCGCGCGCGGCCCTCGCGCTCGGACGGCTCGAGGACGCCGATCGCGGCTCGTCCGAGGCGATCGCTTGGCTCGACGCACACGGCCCGATCGAAGAGGGCGAGGCGTCGATCCGGCGCGCGCGGGCCGACGCGCTCGTGGCGCTCGGACGCCCCGACGAGGCGCGCTCACTCGCGCGCTCGAGCTATACCTCGATCGAGGCGCGCGCTGCCGCGCTCGCGCCTGCGCTCCGGCGAGGCTACCTCGAGGGAGCTCCCGACCACCTCCGCCTGCGCGAGCTCGCGGGAGCGGGCTGAGCGCGCGGAGCCCGCACCGCCAGCGCCGGGCGCGCAAAGGTACGCGAGAGCGCGCGTGTCACTCCGGACGGCTCACGTGCCAGGGCCCCTCCCGCATGATGCGCGGCACGCGCACGCCAGCGCTCCGCGCCGTGCCCGCCGCGAGCGAGACGAGCGCAGCCACGAGCACGGGTACGAGGACGAGCGCGAGCGCGACGACGACTTGCATGATCATGAGGACCTCCGCGGCTCGGAGCGGCGAGCCTGCGTCGAGCTGAGCAAGCGCGGGGCCAAGCGCGAGGCCATCGCCAATTCTCCCTGTTTCGTGGGCGATTCGCGCGTCTGTGGCCCCCACGCCGCGGAGCGTGCGCGGGGCGACCGTGCCGCAGGCTCACACCCACCCACGTGTTCACGCACGGAGCTCGGCGCGCGAGCGCGCCGAGGTCGACTCCGCCTCCTCGAGCACCTCCGCGAGCCGCGCCTCGGTGCTCTCGGGCAGGCCGAGGCGGCCACGCAGCGCGTCGAGCGCCTTCTCCGTGGAGCCCGAGGCGTGCTCGCGAACGATCCGCTCGGCGCGCGCCGCAGCCCAGTCGCTCTGCGCGATCGCGGTGGGCGCGTGCGCGAGGACGAGCTCCTCGTCGACGGTGAAGCGCGTGCTCCATGCGGGCGCGAGCAGGAGCTCCTTGGCGAACGCGGCCTTGTCGCGCTGCCCCTGCTCGCGCGCCGCGCGCCACGCGCCCTCGAGCACCTCGAGCTCCACGCGACATCGATCCTCGAGCGCGCGCGCCACGTCGGGATCGTCGCTCTGCACGGCGAGGAAGCGGCGGATCGCGTCGTCGGTGACCGACACGAGCGCGCCCGCGCGTCGCAGCCACGAGAGGCCCCAGAGCCGCTCCCACAGCGAGGCCTGTGCGCGCGCGAAGAAGCGCGCGCGCGCCGCGATGCGCACGACGATCGCGGCTCGATCCGAGCCAGCCCCCTCCGCGCCCAGCCCCTCGGGCCCGAGCACGCGGGTGCGCGCGATCGTCTCGAGCGCGACGAGCGCGCGCACCATGCCGCCGTGATCGAGCCCCGCGCGGGAGCGTGTGCGCCGCACCACCGCGAGCTGCTCGCAGGCGATCGAGACGAGCACCGCGTCTGCGAGCGCGCGTGCGATCTCGAGCTCGCCGGCCGCCACGTGCGCCGCAAGCGCCGCCGCGCGATCGTCGATGCCGCGGGCGAGGAGCACGGCCTGCGTGATCGTCTCGGTCGCGAGGGTGCTCGGCGCGTGCAGCGCGTCGTCGTCGATCTGGAGGTGCGCGAGACCGCTCCGCTTGGCGGCGCGCGAGCGCACCTCGAGCCACCCGAGGCGCCGCTTGCGCACGGGGGCCCACGAGGGCGTGAGATCGGGGTCGAGCTCGAAGACCACCTCGTGCTCGCGATCGGGAAACGCACGCGAGAGGTGCTCCGCCAGGGCCTCGGCGCGCGCGCGAAGCCTCGGCTCCGAGGGCGCCTCGAAGCCCCACACGACCTCGAAGACCTCCACGCGGTGCCGGCTCGCGAGGCCTGCGTCGGCCGCGCGCTCCTGGCGCCTCGTGCGCGTGAGGGTCTCGAGGAGAGCATCGGTCCCCCGCAGCGGAGCCACCCCGGGCGCGAGCCCCGGCTCGCCTCCGCGAGCCCAGTCGGCGAGCTCGCCGGGCCCACCGAGCACGAGGAGATCGGTGCGCTCGCGGCCCATCGCCTGGAGCAGCTCGTCGGTGAGGAACGTCGTGGGCGCGCGAGGGCCGCTCGGCGTGTCGAGGGGATAGCCGAGCACGATCACGAGCCCGCCTCGTGCGCGCGACACGAGCGAAGGCCCGCCCTCGAAGGGCTGATCGAGGCGCAGATCGCCGTGCAGCGAGAGGTCGTAGAGCGCGAGCGCTCGTCCCATCCTCGACGCGAGCGCGCGCCACGCGTCGACCTCCTCGCGCGTCGTCTTGTGGTGGGTGACGAGCAGCCACTCGTACGGATCGCGCCCCACGCGCTCGGCCACGCGGATCTCGAGGGCGCGATGCTGCACCACGCGCAGCTCCTCGGGCGCGTCGAGGCGGCCGATCTCGAGCGTGAGGCGCACGCGGAGCGCGCGATACGCGGGCGCATCGCGACGGATGCCGAGCGAGAGCTCGAAGATCGCGTCCTGCCCGGGCTCGACGAGGTCGAGCTCGCGCACGAGCCCGTCTCCACCGAGCAGACACGGTAGGCCTTTGTCGTCGAAGAGCACGGCGTGCCGATCGTCGAGCTCGCTCTCGAAGAGGTGCATCCGCACGCGCACGCGCCGTCGTGCGCTCGTGCTCGCCCCGAGCGAGACGCGCGACTGGTTGCGCACCGCGAAGCGCACGCGCGTCATCTCGTCGGGCGCGAGCGAGGGCAGGCCCTCGAGCACCGAGAGCGCGACCGGGAAGCGCACGAGGAGCGTGCGCGCGCGGTCGAGGGCGGGCACGAGGAAGCCCTCGAACGAGCGCCGCACGACGGGCACGCGTGCGTCGATCGTGATGGGCTCGGCCTCGGCGAGCGGATCGCCCTCGGCCATCGAGACGAAGTCGCGCAGCTCGAAGGGCAGCACGCCCTCGAGCTCCACCGTCTGCCCCGCCGCCAGTCCGCGAGGCACCACGAGCGAGGCCCCGTCGATGGGACGCGCCCAATTCGAGAGGAGCACCGAGAGCGTCGTGTCGTGGTGTCGCGGTGTGGGCATCCCACCCACGTTCGTCACGCGCACGCGGCGCAGCTCCACGCGCTCACCGGGCTCGGTCACGCCGTCGACGTCGAGCGTGTGGACCTCGAGGCCCCCGAGCGCGAGGTGATAGCGCGACGCGTAGCGCTCCACGCCCCTCGCGCCATCGAGCTCGATCGTGAACGACCCGTCCTCACCGCGCGCACCCTCGTGGAGCGGCCCACTGCCGGGCATGCCCGCGCGTCCGCTGGGACCGCTCGATCCACCCGGATTGTGGTGGTGGTGCGTGCGCGTGTGCGTGTGCCCTTGGCTGTCTTGATAGGTCTCGGTCGTGGTCCACGAGTGGCCCGATCCGCCTGCGCCTCCCGCCCCCGCAGCGCCCCCAGCGCCGTGCGCGCCGGGCGCTCCGCCAGGACCTCCGTCGACGCCGTGGCGCACGAGCATGAGGAGGTGCGAGTCCTCGTCCCGCACGTGCAGCTGCACCACGCCGCCGCGCCCACCGGCCGCGCCGCTCGTCCCGCGCCCGCCCGCACCGCCATCGCCGCCAGGACCACCGTTG
>JAIBCE010000109.1 GCA_019694315.1 Sandaracinaceae bacterium | reverse complement strand
GAGCCCGCCGCCCGTCGACGCGGCGATCGACGCTGCCTGGCCGCGCACGGATCCCACGACGGGCCCTGCCGCCGGCAACCCCGAGGGGACCTGCGCGATCCCGCCCGAGGGCCTCTTGGCCGACGTCTCGGCGCCGCGCACCGTCGTGGGCACGGGCACGCCCGAGAGCTGCACGAGCGACGCGTTCGTGGCCGCGGTGGCGGCCGGCGGGGTGATCACCTTCGACTGCGGACCGAGCCCCGTGACGATCGTGCTCACGCAGACGGCGCGGGTCTTCAACGACACGGGGCCCGACATCGTCATCGACGGCGGAGGCCTCGTGACGCTCAGCGGCAACCACGAGCGCCGCATCCTCTACATGAACACGTGCGACGAGGCGCAGCACTGGACGACCTCGCACTGCCAGGATCAAGACCACCCGCGGCTCACGATCCAGAACCTCACGTTCATCGACGCCGACTCGCGCGGCGAGACCGAATTCGACGGCGGCGGTGCCGTGTGGGCGCGCGGCGGACAGCTGCGAGTCATCAACAGCCGCTTCTTCAACAACCGCTGCGCAGACGTGGGCCCGGACGTGGGCGGCGCGGGGATCCGCGCGTTCGACCAATTCGAGGATCGCCCCGTGTTCGTGGTGAATTCGACGTTCGGCGGCGCCGAGGGCTATGGCAACACCTGCTCCAACGGCGGCGGCGTGAGCAGCATCGGCGTGTCGTGGACGATCGTGAACAGCCTCTTCACGCACAACCACGCGATCGGCATGGGCGGCAACCCTCCGGTGGGCGACTCGCCCGGCGGCGGCAGCGGCGGCGCGATCTACAACGACGGCAACGAGATGCGCCTCACGCTCTGCGGCACGCGCCTCGAGGACAACGACGTCGTGCAGCACGGCAGCGGCATCTTCTTCGTCACCAACAACCACAGGGGCTCGATCCACCTCGAGCACTCCGCCCTCCGTCGCAATCGCGGCGGGAGCTGGTACGCAGTGCAGCCGCAGATCTCTTGTCACGACGACACGCCGATCGAGGTGATCGACACCGTGTTCGAGGAGTGAGCGCTCGAGCTCGAAGGCGTGAGCGCTCGAGCTCGACGGAGTGAGCGCCCGATCACCGATGGCAGGCCCCCGCAAGAAGAAGACGGCGAACAGAGCCGCCTCGCCCGAGCAGGGCGTACGCGAGACCTCGGCGGGTGCGCAGAGCACGCCGGCGGGTGCGCCCCGCGCGACCGATGCTTCGGTCGACACGCGAGAAGCTTCGGTCGACACGCGAGAAGCTTCGGTCGACACGCGAGAAGCTTCGGTCGACACGCGAGAAGCTTCGACGCCCCCGCCGCGGCGCGCTCCCGACGCCTCGGGGATGGGAGCGGAGGTGCTCTGGTGGGTGATCACGTGCGCCGCCGCCCTCGTGACGCTGTGGCCGTCGCTCTCGGATCACTGGCTCTGGGACGACGAGGGCCTCGCGACCTCGGGCGCGCTCATGAACGACGCGAGCGGGCTCCTCCGGGTGTGGACGGGACGAGGCACGCTCGACTACTTCCCCCTCACGTCCACGTCGTTCTGGCTCGAGCGACGGCTCTTCGACGGAGCGTGGGGACATCGCGTCGACAACCTGGTGCTCCACGCCGCCAACGCGTGCCTCGTGGGCTCGGTCGCGCTGCGGGCCCGCGTGCCCGAGGGCCGCGCTGCAGGCCTGCTCTTCGCGGTGCACCCGATGATCGTGAGCTCGGCGGCGTGGGTGTCGGAGCGCAAGAACACGCTGAGCCTCTTCTTCGCGCTCCTCGCGCTGCTCGCCGCGCTGCCGCGCGATCGCGCGTTTCCCACGCGGCGTGGGCTCGGGGCGGTGGTCGGCCTCTTCACGCTGGCGCTGCTCGCCAAGACCCAGGTGGTGGGCCTGCCCCTCGTGATCGCGGCCCTCTGGTGGCTCCGGGGCACGCCGCCGCGAGAAGGCTGGGCGAGCCTCGGGGCCATGACGGTGATCGCGGTCGGCCTCGGGCTCCTCACGATCTCGTTCCAGCACAGCCCGCCACACCTCGCGAGCGTGAGCGCCCTCGAGCGACTCGTGCGGGCCGCCGATGCCGTGCGCTTCCAGCTCGTGCACGTGCTCTGGCCCTCCCCGCTCGTGATGATCCACGAGCGAGGCGCGGTCGGCGCGGGGCTCGCCGGCGGGCTCACGCTCGCGCTGATCGCGCTCGCCGCAGGCGCCCTCATGGCGCTCGGAGCCGAGTCCCGCGAGCGCACCCGGCACTGGGCGCGGCCGGCCCTCGCGATCCTCGTCTCGTACCTCGCGCTCCTCGCCCCGACGCTCGGCCTCCTCGACATGGCCTTCATGCGCTTCGCGTTCGTGGCGGAGCACTTCGCCTATGCGGCGCTGCCCGTCGCGCTCGCGGCGATCGTGCTCGCGCTCGCGCGACTTCCGCGGCCCGCGTTCTTCGGAGCCCTCGGGGCCGGAGTGATCGTGCTCGGCGTGGTGAGCCATGGGTACGCGGCGAGCTACGCGTCGCGCGAGGCGCTGTGGCGACACAACGTGCGGGTCGTGCCGAGCGCGGCCGCGGCGCACGGCAACCTCGCGCTCGAGCTCCAGGCCGAGCACCCGGAGCGCGCGATCGAGGAGGCCCGCGAGGGCGTTCGGCTCGATCCGGACGACGGCGAGCTCCACGCGTTCCTCGGCGCGGTCCTGCTCCAGCAGCTCTCGCTCGACGAGGCGCGCACGGAGCTCGAGCGCGCGATCGCCCTCGAGCCCGGGCTCGCGCGCGCACACAACAACCTCGCGTCGGTGCTCGTGCTGCAGGGCGAGCTCGAGGGAGGCATCGAGCACCTGCGCACGGCACTCGGGATCGAGCCCGACTACGCCCTCGGCCACATGAACCTCGCGCGCCTCCTCGCGGCCCGCGGAGAGCTCGAGGATGCGCACGAGGAGCAAGCGCGTGCGATCGCGCTCGATCCCGCGATGCGCGAGGTGCCGCTCGTGCCCGACGCGCCCTCCCCGTGACGCCCCCAGACACCGCGCGACGAGCGCCTCAGCGCTCGGAGGGCTCTTCGTCGTCGGATCCGCCGCGTTCCTGGGCGATCCCGAGCCGCTCGGCCAGCCGCGCCTCGGCGCGGCGCTTCGACGCGAAGCGCCTGAGGCTCTCCTCTGTGACGAGGCCCACGGCGGGTCCGTCGCTGCGCTCGATCTGGCGTGGGAGATCGGGCTCGCGCGGCGGGCGCGGCTGGGCACGGCGCTGCTCGTGCGCACGCTGCCACGCGGCGTAGTCGAAGCTGCGCGGCGTGATCGCGGGATCCTCTCCGTCGGTCATCACCCGACGCACGATGGGCTCCATGGGCACGAAGACCGGCGCGAGCTCGCCCGGATCGTAGGCCTGGCCGCGATCGAAGAGCCCGCCGCAGATCGTGCGGAGCGAGCACACGCGGCAGTCGTCCACGTAGACGTGCTCCCAGTCCGTCTGCCGCACGGTCTGCTTGTCGTCGAGGAAGTGAACGACGCGCTCCTCGCCCTTGACGATCTTGCGCGTCTCGGTGCTCGCGTGCGCGAAGTCGGTCATGTAGCAGAGCGGCACGCGCTCCACGCGATAGCTCCGGCCCGTCTTCTCGAGGTGGGCGAGCGCGCGATGGAGCGAGAGCTCGAGGTCCCCGAGCCGCGGCACGAGCTCGGCCTGGTTCACCTCGGCGCGACCCATCGACGGATCGAGGTTGTTCCACACGAAGTGCCGCACCCACGGCGCGCGCGCCGTGATCACGCGGACGTTCTCGTCGAGGTGATCGGCGTTCTGCGCGTTGATCACGCAGTTGACGTTCACCTCGATGCCCGCGGCGTGCGCGGCCTCGAGCGCCGCGAAGGCGCGCTCGAGCGTGCCCTCGATCCCGCGCAGGCGCGCCTCGATCGCGGGCCGCACGGAGTAGATCGAGACGTGCACGAGCGACAGGCCCGCGTCCGCGAGCTCGCGCGCGAGCATGCGATCGCCCAGGCGCCAGCCGTTGGTGATCATGCGGACGTGCAGGCCGCGCTCCTTGGCGTAGCGCGCGATGGCGGGCAGCTCGGAGTGCAGCGTGGGCTCGCCCCCCGTGAGCACGACACCGAAGTAGCCGCGCGCGACGAGATCGTCGACGAGCACGCGCATGGTCTCGAGGGTGTGCTCGTAGGGCGAGGTCGGGTTCGAGCAGAACCCGCAGAAGTGGTTGCAGTGCCGGACGACCTGCAGGTAGCCGAGGTTGGCCACGATGACCCAGGGTAGCCGAGGCCCGCTGGGGTCGCCGTGCCCATGAGGCCCGCGGTCGACATCCGTGGTGACAGGCGGCCCCACCGGAACGCGCCAGGCCGCACCGATGTGCGGCCGATCCGGCAGAACCGCGCGGCTCGAGCGCGCGCGGAAGGGGCACACGCCCGGAGGCGCCTCAGGCATGCTCTCTGCTGAGCTGGCTCCTCGGAGGTCTCGGATGCGTCGTGTCCTCGCCCTGCTGCTCGCCGTTCCCCTGCCGCTCGCGGCGTGCTCGCCCACGACGTCGGTCCGTCGCGGGACCCCGAGCGGCCTCGACGCATACTGCGAGGTGACCTCCACACCGGGGCTCGTCCGCTTCGACGGCGAGGTCGCGACGATCTGCGAGGGCGGCGGCTGCATGGTGGCGCGAGTCCGTGGGAGCACGCTCACGCCGCTTCCCGTCAGCGGCGCGGCGATGGGCTTCTCGGCCTCGCGCGGGCGCACCGTGATCCTGCACGACGATGCTCGCCTCACGATCCTCGAGGGCTCCGACGAGGTCGAGCTCGCGCGCTGGGCCGCGGACGTGTCCGTCGAGGACGACGGTGACCACGTGCTCTTCGTGGGCCTCCGCGAGGCAGACACGGGCTTCGGTGAGGACGTGGAAGACCCGGAGACCGGCGAGCTCACGAGCGTGCCGGGCGCGAGCGTGGAGATGACGCCCGAGATGGGCACGCGGCTCGTGCGGCTCGACCTCGACACGGCGGAGCTCGAGGAGCTCGTGGACGACCCGATGGCGGGGACGCCGATCGCGCTGCCCGGCACCGACGACATCCTCTTCGTGGGCGCGCCCGACGGAGTGGCGGCGCTCCTCCGCCTGACCCCGGGCACGCCGGCGAGGCAGCTCACCAACGTGGGGGTGCTCGACGTGGGCCAGGAATTCGTGCCCGTCCCGCAACACGAATATGCCGTGATCGGTGGGCGAGTCGTGTACTCCGTGATCGACCGTGCGGTCGATCTGGACGAGCGCGACGGCCCGCTTCCGGGCGCGATGTGGGCCGTGGACGTGAGCACGGGCGAGGCCGAGCTGCTCGGCGGCGGACGCTTCCCGATGCCGAGCAGCGACGGTGTGATCGCCGCCGCGGAGGACACGCCCGGAGGCGGGTGCGCGAGCACCTACGCGAGCACGGAGGGTCCGTGAGCATGATGACTCGAAGCGGTTGGGCCTTCGTGGCTGCGGTCTCGGTCGCGGGCTGCGAGAGCGGGGCGGTCGCGCCGAGGGCGGAGTCGCTCGAGGAAGCTCCGACACCGACGGTGCCCGCGGGACCGGAGACGATCGCGCCAGGGACGAGCACCGAGACGATCGGACCGCCCGCGCACGCCGCGATCCCCGACTGGGTCCCGGCCTCGCTGCGAGAAGGGGTCGAGGCCTCGCGGCTGCCAGTGATGCTGCCGCGCGAGCCCGCGATCGCGAGCCAGGCGCTCGCCACCGCGCAGGTGCTCTCGATGGATCGCTGGGTCTCGACGCGCATCGAGACGAGCACGTCGATCGTGACGATCTTCGGCACCGACGCGCACCACGAGCCGCCGCGTGGAGCGGCCTTCGAGGTGCCCTCGCCCGATCGCACGATCCGCGGCGCGAGCGGCTACGCGTACGAGAACGAGGGCCTCTTCTACGCGCAGTGGAGCGAGGGCGGCGTCGCGTGGGAGGTCGAGGTGGAGTGTCTCGGCAGCTGCGACGGGGTCGGGCTCGCCACGCAGATCGCGGAGAGCCTCGAGGCGGTCGGAGGTGTGCGATGAGCGCCGCGACCAAGAACGCCATCCGCTTCGCCGCGCTGGTGAGCGCGGCGATCGGCCTCGGCGCGATCGGAGGGGGCGTGGGGCGCGCGCACGCGCAGTTCTCGTATGCGCCCGCGGGCGATCTCGAGGACGCGACCCGCGGACGCGACGGCTACACCGACGCGGCGATCTGGGTGACGGGGATGACCTTCCCGCTCGCCGGCAACGCGTACGCGAACTCGCAGGTGTTTCGTCCGGGCGGCGGCTGGTACCACGGCCCGCTCAGCGGGGAGTGCCACGCGTCGAACTACCAATATCCGTGGTTCGACAATTACTGCGAGAGCCGCGACAACGACGCCGCGCACCGACCGCTGCTCTGCGCGCTGGGCTACGGCCACGCTGGGCAGGACATCCGCCCTGCGACGTGCGCCGATCGCACGCACGAGATCCGCTCCGCGACCGACGGCATGGTCACCGCGATCGGCAGCTACAGCGTGACCGTGACCGACGCGATGGGCCGTCGCTTCCAGTACCTCCACATGCGCCGGCCGGACGTGATGGTGCGTGTAGGTGACCCGGTGCACCCGGGCACGGCGCTGGCGCGCGTCTCGAACAACCCGGGCACCAGCATCCACTTGCACTTCCAGATGCGCTGGTCGGTGAGAGGCAGCACCGTGTGGGTGCCTCCGTACTCGTCGCTCGTCGCGGCGTATGGCGCTGGCTCGAGCTACCCGAGCGCGACCGCGCCTCGGCTGCGGAGCCCCGTGGAGAGCCCGAACGCGACGGCGTTCTTCTGCCACGGCGACTGGGGCCATCACCGCACCGATCACCAGTGCCGCACGGTCACGCGGCCGCAGTTCGGCACGACCTTCACCACCGAGGCGAACGCGCCCGTGTACGCGGCGGCCGACGGCACGGTGCTCCGCACGGTCGACGGCACGGCGGATGGCTCGCGCACCGGCGGAGGGCTCGGCAACCAGCTGGTGGTGCTCCACGCGGGCGGACGGGCGACGCTCTATGGCCATCTGCGCTCGGGGCTGCCGCGTCGTCAGGGCGACATGGTCCGCTGTGGTGACGTGATCGGCTACACGCAGGGCACCGAGCTCTACTTCGAGGTGAAGGACGGCGTGACCGATGCGGCGAGCTACGGGACGCAGCCGCCGATCGATCCCTACTCGGGCGAGTGCTCGCGCAGCGACTCGCTGTGGGCGGGCGATGCGCCGAGCGCCTCGTGCGAGCGGCGCGAGGGCGACGACTCGCAGCTCGTGTCCGCGACGTATCCACGAGAGGTCACGGCCGATCCGGGGCAGTCGCTCGTGCAGACGTGGACGGTGCGCAACAACGGCACGACCACCTGGTCGAGCGACGGTGGCTACGCGCTCGTCTACGACAGCGGCGAGGGCTTTGGTGCGCCGATGCGCGTGGATCTGCCCGTGGGCGCGATGATCGCGCCGGGGCAGACGCAGGTGTTCACGCTGCCGGCCACCGTGCCGAGCGCGCCCGGTCGCTACACGGGCCGATGGCGCATGACGCACGGCATGACGAAGTTCGGCCAGAGCGAGTCGCTCAGCGCGGTGGTGACGTCGGTGCCGAGCGGAGGCCGCAGCTGCCGCAGCGCGACGCTGGGCACCGACGTGGCGAGCGGCGAGTGCGTGCAGGTGTACTACGGTGCCTGCGGGCAGGCGCACTGCTCGTTCTATCGCTGCAACAACGGGGCATGGCAGTGCACCGGCGAGAGCAGCTGCTCGATGCGCCATGGCAACGAGCAGTGCGCGCCGCGGCCCGCCGATCCGGTGCCCGACATGCCGCGCTGCGATGGCCTCGGCTGCGAGGACTGCGTGGCCCGCGAGGGCTGCGGCTTCTGCGGAGACTCGGGGCAGTGCGTGTCGCTCTCGGGCGGCGGCTATGGCGGCCTCACCCAGGGCAGCTTCGAGATCCCGCGCGTCGGCGTCGAGAACGGCACGCTGCGGAGCTGGGCCGCCCGCTACGGGCGCGCCGGCGACGAGACGGAGCGCTACGGCACGACGACGACTGCCTTCGGGAACCAGTACGTGCGCGGCACGATCAGCCACTTCGGCGGCGCGAGCGACACGGGGGTGAGCAGCACCGAGACCGGCTCGATCAGCGGTGAGCGCCTCCGCAGCCTCAACAACCCGCCCAACCCCACGGCGACGCAGGCGGCGACGAACCCCGACCGCTACTACTACGTGGCGATGCGCTTCGCGTTCCCGGCCGACGCGAGCGGCGACCCGAACCCACGTGCGTGGCGCGATCGGCGCGTCGTGCTCGTGAACCCCACGACGGGCGCGCGCGTGGTCGTCCGCCCCGTGGATTGGGGCCCGAACCCGCGCACGGGACGCACGGTGGATGCGTCGCCACAGGCGCTGCGCGATCTCGGCCTCTCGACCGATCAAGAGGTGCTCGTGGCCTTCGCGCCCGAGGGCACGCCGCTCGGCGTGCAGCCCTCGCTCGGCCCTGGGGGCGCGCCCGGGATGTGCACGAGCACGCCGCATCGCGACGCGTCGATGTGCCCGCCTGCGATGTGCACCATGCAGTTCCGCGGCTGCGAGACACACGCGGAGTGCTGCGACGCGAGCACAAACCCCGACGTCCAGTGTTTCGCGGGCATCTGCGACAACCAAGCCCAGTGTCACGTCTGGGGCGAGGCGTGCGAGACCGGCGGACGGACCTCGCCCAATCGCTGCTGCGGCAACATGCAGTGCGCGACGCAGGCGGCAGGCCTCCAGTGCTGCGTGAGCGCGGGCGGCGTGTGCAGGAGCGAGTCCGACTGCTGCGGCGACATGGCCTGCACGGCAGGCGAGTGCGTGCCCGTGGCCGACGGCGCCCGCTGCTGGTCGAGCTTCGAGTGCGGCGGCAGCTCCACCTGCAACGCCGGCCGCTGCGGCCGCCCGACCTGATCAGGCCCTCCGGTCGAGGAATCCGAGGAGGCCTCTGCCACGCGCGGATGCGTCGGGCGGAGGCGTCGGGAGCGAAAGGGTCTGTGGCGAAAGGTCTGTGGCAATGCCCCGAGACGCGTGCGGCGCCGAGCACCGTCTCCGAGCACACCGGCCCCATCGGAGATCGTTGACGTGACCGCGAACGCGTCCGGCAGGCCCGAGGGGAGAGGCGAGCACCACCACGGAACCATCCGAAGCAGGGCATCCACTCGGTTCTCCCTCTTTCGAATGTCGCCCCCTCCGACCCCGGGCACCCTCTCGAATTTCCCTTTTTCGAATTTCCCTTTTTCGAATTTCCCTTTTTCGAATTTCCCTTTTTCGAATTTCCCTTTTTCGAATCTCCCTTTTTCGAATCTCCCTTTTTCGAATCTCCCTTTTCGGATCCCCCTTTTCGGATCTGCCCTTTTTGGATCTCCCCTTTTTGAATCTCTCCCCTTTTCGGATCTCCCCTTTTTCGAATCTCGTCGGACTGCCTGGTCGTCGTGCTCGCGACTCCCCTCGCGCCGGCCGGACGCATTCGCGGAGACGTGACGGGGAGGAGCGAGGGCGATGTGCTGGGCGATGGTGCTCGCTGCCTCGCGCGGCTCGGGGCATTGCCATCCAGGCATCGCAGACGCGACGCCGCCCGCGCGCACGTGCGGTGCGAGGTCACGACGCAGGAAATCGCGCGTCGCGTGGATGCGGATTCCCTTCACTGCTCTTCGGCCTCAGCCCGTGGGTGAGAGCCGCGCGCCCAACCGCGCGAGACGATCGAGGAAGGCGCGCGGCGGCGGCAGCTCCGACATGAGGTGCATCCCGGGCGCCGGAGGCACACGAGAGACGTGCTCGAGGAGCGCGACGAGCGCATCGCAGGTCAGCCCGTACTCGTCGTCGTGCTGCAGCTCGAGCGACCACCGCGCACCGGCCGCAGAGCGGGCGTCGACCGCGAGGGCGGCGCCGAAAGGAGGCCGCGTGAAGCGCTTGAGGGACTCGAACAGCACCCGCGCCACCAAGGGATGGAACACCCGCCGGGGCACCCACAGGAGCGGCAGCAGCAAGGGCAGGACGAGGCCGTTCACGACGGGGTTGAAGCCGCCGACGAGGAAGCGGAGGCGCTCGATCTCCGGATGGCACAGCGCGAGCGCCTCGAGCTCCGGGAGGGCGCTCACGGCGAGCGCGTAGCGCCCGAAGGGAGGCGAGAAGCGCGCGACGCGGTAGGGCACGAGCAGCGCAGACCACGCCACGTGTGCGCGCCCGCCGCCGTAGATCTTGGGCGTCTCCGTGAAGGCCGCGACGAGATCGAGCATGGAGCTCGGCATCGCGAGGTCGGGCGGGATGCGGATCTTGAGCACGGCACGCACGTCGAGGGCTCGCGCGTCCGGCATGGCCTCGAGCGCCGCGCGGGCCAGCACCCCTGGAAGCCCTGGCTGGAGGCCTGCCTCGGTGACGACCCAGCACCCCCGCTCGCGATGGCGCTCCGTGAGCTCGCGCCAGAGCGCCAGGCGCCCCGGCACGATCAAGGGATCGATGCACGACACGCGCGCCGCGAGCGCGGCCTCTGCGACGGTGCGGAGGTGACGCGCACCGTCGAGCGCGAGCACCACGCGATCGCAGCCACGGAGCCCCTCGACGAGCTCCTCGACCCGCGACGCATCGGCGAGGCGAGACTCGACGCGTGCCTCGCCGTGCTGGCTCGAGAGGTCGCGCGCCATCGCGCGCAGGGCATCGTCGCGCCGGCCGAGCAAGACCAGTCGATCGCTCGTCTCACGGAGCAGGCGCGGCGCGAGCGCTCGCCCGAGCAGGCCCGTCGCACCGAGGATCGCGGTCGTCACCATCTCTGTACTGACCCAGGGGACTATGCACACGAGAGGCGCGTTCGGAGAGCGCCCTCACGGCGCGCTGCATCGGTGCGTCAGTGCCCGCAGCTCGCCGCCTCGCCGACCCGCGCCAGCCCCCAGCTCATCGTCTGCGTGTTGCGCGCGTGCCCCACGCGGCCCGTCGCGTCGACCACGATGAGGCCCCCCGTCGCACCGAGCTTCGAGCCCAGTCGCGCGATGGCTGCCCGAGCCGCGTCGTCGGGGCTCGCGCCGCCGGCCAAGAGCTCACACACGTGCCGCGTGAGCGCGAGCCTCAGGATCGCCTCCCCCTCGCCGGTCGCAGACGCCGCGCCGCTCGCATCGTCGGCATACGTGCCGGCGCCGAGGATCGGCGAGTCCCCCACCCGCCCCGCGCGCTTGCCCACCATGCCGCCCGTGCTCGTCGCGGCGGCCACGTGCCCTTCGGCATCGCACGCGACCGCCCCCACCGTGCCGCCCGCCCAGCCTCGGTGCGCGCGCCCCTCGAGCACGGCGCGCAGACGCTCGCGCGCCGCGTCGGTGATCATCGATGCAGGATCGGCCGGCACGAAGCCGCGGTCCTTCGCGAAGCGCGCCGCCCCCTCGCCCGCATAGAGAACGTGCCTTCCGTCCTCGAGCACCGCGCGGGCCACGTCGATGGGGTTCCGGAACGGAGGCATCGAGCACACGGCCCCCGCGCGGAGCTCCGTGCCCTCCATCACCGCTGCGTCGAGCGCGAGCGCGCCGTGCTCGTCGAGGCACGCGCCCGTACCGGCGTTGTAGCGAGGATCGTCCTCGAGCACCTCGACCGCGCGCACGACGGCCTCGAGCGCCGACCCCGCCTCGAGCAGCCGCGCGAGCCCAGCGATCGCCGCGAGGCGACAGCCCTCCGCGTGCGAGGCGCGCTTGGCCTCGGGGACGTCACCTGCGCCGCCGTGCACGAGCACCACGGGAACGATCGATCGCGACATGGCCGCGAAGGCTACACGCCCACCGCGCGGGGCTCACCTGCTCGGGGCTCACCCGCTCGGGGCTCACGTGCTCTGGGCACGCGAGAAGCGGAGCGCGATCACCGCCGCGCCGATCGCGGCGAGGGCGCTCAGGATGGCGCTGAAGAGCAGCGGCTGGAGCCAGTCGCCCTCGGCGTGACCGTCCTCGTCGCGCAGCGCGAGCGCGCGCTCGGTGAGCCACACGTGCGGATCGTCGGGCGAGACCACGATCGCGACGACGCTGCCGTCGGCGGTCCCCTCGTACTGGGCCTGGCTCACCTCCCACGGCTCGGCGAACGCTCGCCCGCCCGAGAGCGTGCCCTCGAGCTCGATCACGTAGACGGTGTCGCGCTCCGTCGGGCGACGCCCCGGTGTCGGGCGCACGCGTGTGGTGCGACCTGCGACGTGGGCCTCGAGGTGCTCTCCATCGCTCGCGATGCGCCGCACGAGCGCCGCGTCCGAGTCCATGTGGAAGCGCAGCGCGCCGAAGAGCAGCGAGAGCACCACCACGAACGTCGAGCCTGCCGCGATCACCACGCGCTTCATGGCCGCGCATCCTACCGAATCGTCTACGTCGAGGCCGCTCTCACGCGGACGGAACGAGCCGATCGATCGCGGTGCCCTTCACACGCTCTCCGTCCTCGCGCTCGACCTCGTCGAGGCGCAGGGCGCCGCGGCCACACACCACCACGATGCCGTCGGTTGTGCGCACCGCGTCGCCGGGCTCGAACACGTCGAGCACCTCGCCGTCGTACACGGCGGCCCGGCGCACGAAGACGAGCTCGTCGCCGAGGAGCGTGCTCACCATCGGCGCTGGTGCCGCGGCACGCACGAGGCGCGCGATCTCGCTCGCGGGCTCGTCCCAGTCGATGCACAGCGACTCGTCGTCGGGCTGCGGGGCCTCCGTCGCGAAGGCCTCGTCCTGCGGCTCACCCTCGAGCGCCTCTCCGCGCGCGAGGCGCTGCGCGCACTCCACGAGCAGCGAGAGCGATGGCCGATCGAGCTTGCGCGCGAGACGCCAGGCGTCGTCGGTCTCGGCGATGCGCACGCGCCGCTGCGCGACCACGTGCCCCGTGTCGTAGGCGGCCTCGAGGCGATGGAGCGTCACGCCCGTCTCGAGGTCGCCCTCGCGGATCGCATGGAAATACGGGTCGGGCCCGCGATGCCGCGGAAGGAGCGACGGATGGACGCCGAACGCGCCCCGCGGCGCGAGCCCGAGCACCTCCTCGGGGATCTGCGTGGGCCAGAACCACGACAGGATCACCTCGGCGCGCGCGCTCGCGAGGGCCTCGACGATGGCCCGATCGCGCAGGTCCGGCTTGAACAGGAGCAGCGGCCGCTCGGTGGCGAGCGGGCCTGCGTCGGTCGAGAGGATCGTGGGTGCCAGCGCCGCGCGCGCGCGACGGATCCCCGGCATGCGATGGCCGAAGCACGCGACGCGCGGCACGAAGCCGTGCCGACGCAGCACCTCCGCGCCGAGCGGAAGACCGAAGTAGAGGAAGCGCACGGAAGTGGTATATCCCAGCGCCCCGCGGCCGCCTGCGGCCCTCGTCTCCGCGCCCCCGAGCGACACCCTCCGTGTCGGAGCAGCACGCCATGAGCCACCCCGACAACCACGACGTCCGCCGCACGATCCGCGTCGTGGCCGCCGTCGTCGAGCGCGACGGTCGCTATCTCATCACGCAGCGGCGGCCCAACGCGGTGCTCCCGCTGCTCTGGGAGTTCCCGGGCGGCAAGGTCGAGCACGGCGAGAAGGACGCGGAGGCGCTGCGCCGCGAGATGCGCGAGCGCCTCGACATCGACGTGGAGGTGGGCGAGCTCATCTCGTACGTGACGCATCCGTACGAGCACTACACCGTCGACCTCTTCCTCTACGAGTGCCGCACCTCCGGCACCGAGCTCTCGTGCAAGAACGTCCACGCGTTCCGATGGGTGACGTCGATCGAGTTCGATCAGTATCCGTTCACGCCCGCCGACGAGGCGTCCATGACCAAGCTGCTCGGAGTCAACGATGCTTGAGCTCGCGCGTCTGCCCGTGTCGAAGACCCTCGGCCCGTCGCTCGTCCTCGTGCTGCTCGCCCTCTCGGCGTGTCGCCACGAAGAGCCGCAATTCACGGCCCATCAGCACGGCGCCGACGACGAGGCCGAGTGCGAGAACCCCACGCCGCCGCCCATCGCCGAGGCCGAGGACGAGGCGCCCGGACCGCGCCCGCTCCGCACCGCGGACGACGGCAGCCGCGTGTTCGGCCGTGAGCTCCAGGACGGCATCGAGACGGTCACGCTCTCTGCGATCAGCGCCGATCCGCCCTCGTTCACCGATCACGTGGTGCGCACCGAAGGCACGATCGAGCGCGTGTGTCAGCGCATGGGCTGCTGGATGGAGCTGAGGGCCGAGGGCGCCGAGCCCGTGCGCGTGCCGATGGCGGGACACAGCTACTTCCTGCCGCGCGACGTCGCGGGCCGACAGGCCACGATCGAGGGGCGCGTGCACGTGCAGGAGCTCAGCGAGGCGCGCCGGCGTCACCTCGAGTCCGAGGGGGCCGTCGCCACCGCGAGCACGCTGTCGATCGAGGCCACGACCGTCGTCGTGCGATGAGCGCCGCGCAGCGCGGAGCCGACGAGCGAGCGCGATGACGACGCCCTGCCCCACGTGCAAGTTCGCGGTGCCCGATGGCGCGGTGAAGTGTCCGCAGTGCGGCCGCGTCTTCGGCGAGGCCAACCGATGCCCCCACTGCCACGCGATCGCCTCGGCGCGCCCGAGCGGCGACGGCTTCGTCTGCGTCGCGTGCGGCAAACCTCGCAAGCTCGAGCCCGGCACCAGCGTGGCGGGCGTCTCTCCCGGGCCCGAGGGCCTCGTCGCCCCCAGGCGCCGAGGGCTGCGCGTGCTCGGCGGCCTCGCGCTCGCGATGGCCGTGCTCGGCGCCGCGACGGCGACGACGATCTTCGGCACGGGCGGGCTCGGCATCGCCATGGCGATCGCGATCGCGGCCGTCTTCGCCGCGACGGGCGTCCGCTTGCTCAAGCGCGCGGGCGAGCTCGAGCGCGTCGTCGACGATCACCTCGCGCGCAACAAGGCCGAGCAGGCCAAGCAGATCCTGCTCGAGCGCACCTCGACCATCCCCGAGCTCGCCAAGGAGCTCGGCACGAGCGAGTCCGAGGCCGATGCGATCGCCTCGAAGCTCGCCGCCGAGGAGAAGCACGGCATCCACGCCGAGCTCGACGAGCACGCCGGCGTGGTGCGCTTCGGACGCAAGAGCACGGTCCCGCCGGTGCGCGTCGAGCCGCCCGCCGACGATCACGACGGGACGGAGGACGAGGCGCGCGACGACGAGGCGCGGCGCGCGGAGCGCGAGCGACGCACCTGAGCGAGGCACGCCTCACGGCATGAACACCGGCAGGACGAACGCCCTGCCGCACGCGCCGCCCGAGGCCTGCGAGCTCCCCGTCTCGCACTGGGCCTCCTCGTCGCCCACGCACACGAGGCCCTTCTCGCAGAGATCGTAAGTGCACGACTGGCCGAGCCCGACGCGCATCGCGGGCGAGGGCGCCCGCGTGAGCACGGACGTGTCGCAGCTGTCGGGCAGCTCGCTCGTGGCGCACGTCGCAGACAGCCTCCGCTCGACGTCGCGCACGCACCGCGCCGTGGCCGAGGGCTCGAGGCTCCAGTCGCGCGGCACCGCGCCGGGCGCGAACGCCTCACGGTTCTCGACGCTCGTGAAGAGAAACGCGAGATCCTGAGCGAGCCTCGACCGCTCCGACGGATCGCTCCCGCAGCCACAGCGGGCTCGCGCCGCCGCGGCACGCTCGGCGAGCGCGACGGCGAGCGCCTCACGCGTGGTGATCGGGACGACCACGTGGGACGCGCGCCCCGCCCGACGCGCGACGAGCGACGAGCCCACGACCACGAAGAGCGCCACCACCACGAGCCATCCCTTGTCGCGCTGCGCACGCGCGCCGATTCGGTTCGTCATGCCCGCGCACGTTCCACGGGCCGTGCCGCGCGCGCGGGCCCCGAACGCCAGAGCACCGATGTGTTTGGTTCCCAGGAATCAACTGGATTCGGGGCTCTCGCGGCGTGGGGCCCCGACGAATTCCCTTCGCGACGAGGCAAGCGCACCACGGCCCTGCGTCGCCGTGCCCACGCTCGTCTCTCGTCGCGCTCAGCTCGCGGGCGCGCTCTGCTTCTCGAACGTGAACGTCGTTCCGTCCTTCACGTCGACGAGCACGGTGTCGCCGGGCGCGTAGCCGCCGCGGAGGATCGCCTCGGCGAGCGGATCCTGGAGGTTCTTGAGGATCACACGGCGCAGCGGGCGCGCGCCGAACGCGGGCTCGTGACCGAGATCGACGAGGCGCGTCTTGGCCGCATCCGACACCGAGAGCGTGATGCGTCGCTCGGCGAGCATCTTCGCCAGCCCGCGCAGCTGGATGTCGACGATCCCGCGGAGCTCACGCTTGCCCAGCGGCTCGAAGATCACGACGTCATCGATGCGGTTGAGGAATTCCGGGCGGAAATGGCCACGCAGCTCGGCCTCGAGCTTGGCGCGGAGCTTCTCGCGAGAGGCCTTGTCGGCGGCCTCGTCGGGCGCGCCGCCGTTGGGCGGCTCGGGAGGGAATTCGTGATCGAGGATCACGCGGCCACCGACGTTGCTCGTCATGATCACGACGGTGTCGGAGAAGTGCGCGAGCTGTCCGCGCGAGTCGGTGAGGCGTCCATCGTCGAGTACCTGGAGGAGGATGTTGAAGACGTCGGGGTGCGCCTTCTCCATCTCGTCGAAGAGCACGACGCTGTAGGGCCTCCGCCGAACGGCCTCGGTGAGGAAGCCGCCCTCCTCGCTGTCGACGTAGCCCGGCGGTGACCCGAGCAGGCGGGCCACCATGTGCTTCTCCATGAACTCGCTCATGTCGAGGCGCGTGAGGGACGCGTCGTCGTCGAAGAGGAATTCCGCGAGCGCCTTCGCTAGCTCCGTCTTGCCCACGCCGGTGGGCCCGAGGAAGAGGAAGGAGCCGATCGGACGGCGCGCGTCGCGCAGGCCCACGCGACCGCGGCGCACGGCCTTGGACACCGCAGAGACCGCGAGATCCTGGCCGACCACGCGATCGGTGAGGTGCGACTCCATCTGGAGCAGGCGATCCTGCTCGGCCTGGAGCATCCGGCTCACGGGCACGCCCGTCCACGCCGCGATCACGTCGGCGACGTCGGCCTCCGTCACGCGATCGCCGCGCAGCTGCAGCGCGCCCACCTGAGCGCGGAGCTCACCGAGCTTCTTCTCGAGCAGCGGGATCGCGCCGAAGCGCAGCTCGCCCGCGCGCGCGTGATCGCCCGCCTGCGTGGCCTCCTCGTACTTCTTCTGGAGACCGAGCAACTCCGCCTCCAGGCGCTTCAGCTCGGCCATGCGCGCCGCGCCGCCGCTCCACGCAGCGCGCTCTTGCTCCACCTTGGGGCGCAGCGCATCGGCCTCCTGCTCGAGGGCCTTGCGGGCGCGCGTGCTCTCGTCGTCGCTGTCGTCCGCGAGCGAGCGGATCTCGGCCTCGAGCGTCTCGAGCCGACGCTCCGCCGCGTCGACGTCGGCAGGCTTTCCGTCGAGCTCCACGCGCGCGCGCGCCGCAGCCTCGTCGATGAGATCGACCGCCACCTTGGGGAGGTTCGCGGAGGGCACGTAGCGGCGCGAGAGGCGCACCGCCGCCTGGATCGCGGCGTCGGCGATCCGCACCGCGTGCTTGGCCTCGTAGCGATGCACGATCCCGCGCACGATCGCGACGGCCTGCTCGGGCGACGGCGGCTCGATGGTGATCCCCACGAACCGGCCGAAGAGCGAGGGCTCTTCGTCGGCGAGCTTCTTCACGGTGCTCGGCGACGCGAGACCGATCGCCCGGAGCTCGCCGCGACCGAGCGCGCTCCCGAGCAAGGCCGCGAGGCCCGGCTGCGCGCGATCGCCCACGAGCGAGCTCAGATCGGGCAGCACGAGGATCACGTCGCCGGCGTCGCGCGCCGCGCTGAGGAGCGAGCGCACGCGCTCCTCGCCCTCGCTCTTGAGGCGCGCGCCCGCGAGCACCGTCGCGAGCTCGAGCCACACGAGCCGCTTGCCCGCGACCACGGCGGGCACGTCTCCGCTCGCGATGCGCTGCGCGAGGCCGTGCACGATCGACGTCTTGCCGATCCCCTTCTCCCCCGCGAGCAGCGGGTTGTTCTCGAAGCGACGCGCCAGGACCTGCAGCATGCGGCGCACCTCGCCGTCGCGGCCGATCACGGGATCGAGCTCGCCCCTGCGCGCGCGCGCCACGAGATCGATGCCATTGGCCTCGATGGGATCCTTGCTGCGCCCGTTGCCCACGACCGAGCCTCCACCGCTCGCGCTGGGCATGCTCGCGGCGCTCGGGCTCGCCTTGCCGTCGGTGATCGCGCCCGTGACCGCGGCGCGGAGGATCGTCGAGGTGAGGCCACAGCTCTTGAGCACCTGCGCGACCGGGCCCTGCGTGTCCTGCGAGAGCGCCACCATGAGGTGCGTGTTCGTGACCGCCGCGGCCTTCTCGCGCGCCGCCTCGCCCTCGGCGCGCGCGAGGAGGTCGTGCATGCGCGGCGAGAAGTACGCGACCACACCATCGGCGCGAGGCAGGCGGCGCACGATCGCCTCGGCCTCGAGCAGCGCGTCCGTGGGCTCCACGCCTGCCCGTCGCCAGAGCGCCTGCGTGCCCTCGTTGCGATCGAGCAGGCGGTGCAGGAGGTGGAGCGGCTCCACCTCGGGGTTCTTGCGCTCGTCCGCGAGGGCCTGCGCCGCGTGGATCATGCGCTGCGCGTCGCGATCGTAGGCGTCGAGGCGGAGGGTGAGGTTCGGCGTCATCGCCGCGCATCCTATCGCAGGGCGCGCGACGCAGCGCACCCCGCGCGGGCCGAGTGGGCCACATCGCGGGGCGCGCGGAGGAACGGACGCTCGGGAGCAGCGGAGCCGAGCTACTTGGCGGTCTTGGCGAGATAGCGCTGGCGCAGATCCCCGAGCACGAGGGTGAGCACGCGCTCTTCCTCGCCGCTCAGGTTGCCGCGCGTCTTGCGATCGAGGACCTGCAGGATCTCGATGGTGTTGCGGGCGCCCGCGACGTCGATCGACGCGTCGGGGCTCTCGATCTCACCGAGCTGAATCATGCAGGTCGCGCTCAGCGAGAGCACGAAGGTCGCGAAGTCGATGGGCGGTCCCCCATCGCCTCCCGGCAGCGGCGCGAGATCCTCGTCCTGCGCCGAGTCCTTCGTGGGGCTCGCCGACATCGCTCACTCCTCGTCGTCGGAGCCCACGTCTGCCGAGGGCTCGTCGTCGTACGACGTGATCGCGACGTTGTCGGCGCGATCGGGGAGGCTCGAGAGCGTCTTGTCCGCGGTCTTGGCCTCGAGGAGGCCCTTGTCGATGTTCCGCTGGAGGATGCGCTTGTCGAAGAGGAATTCGTTCTTCGTGCTCATGGGAGGGCGGAGGGTACGCGGCTCCGGGCCCGAGGCAAGTACCCCACCCGACGACGCTCCCTCCCGACGCTCCCCCTGCCCTTCGACCGTACCCATCGACGGCCCCATGCCTCCCGGCCTACGCTCGCATCGGGCATGGACTACAAGGGCGTCGGCGTCGTCTTCGTGCGCACGCAGCTCCGCGAGGCGGGCGCGAGCGCAGAGCGCGCGGTGACCACGCAGCTGACCGACGAGGAGCTGCGCACGTACACCACCACGACCGCGAGCAGCTGGGTGCCGATCGAGCACGTCGCGCGCATGTTCGATCTCGCCGCGCCGGTGCTCCATCCGGGCAAGCCGCTGCCGCTCCGCCTGCTCGGCCGCGAGCTCGCGCGCGACAACCTTCGCGGCGTGTACCGCGTGCTCCTGCGCGTGATGTCGGTCGAGTTCGTGATCAGCCAGTCGGCGCGCCTCTGGGGCACCTACCACCGCCGCGGCGCCGCGCGCCTCGTCCGTGTCGCCCCTCGCGAGGTGGACTTCGTGGTCAGCGACTACCCGCGCCTTCCCGAGCGCTTCCGGGAGTGCATGTGCGGCTGGATCGTCGGCACGCTCGAGCTCGTGGGCGCACAGAAGCCGCTCGTCACCAAGATCGACGACGATCCGAGCGCGTGGCACTGGCACATCCGCTGGCAGTGAGGGCACGCGTGGAGACACGCGGCCGCGACCGATCCGCGCCGATGCTGGCGCTGCGAAGCGTCGTCAGAAGAGCCCGATCGAGAAGTGGAACGCGCCGAAGGGCTCCGCGATGTCCTGCGTGTCGCGGCGCGTCAGGTTCACGCCGTAGTCGGCGGCGATGGGACCGACGGGGGTCGAGAGGCGCAGGCCTGCGCCGGCCGACACGCGGATGCGCAGGAGGTCCTCGGGAACCACGGCATCGGCGAAGGCCCACACGTTGCCGAAGTCCGCGAAGACGCCGCCCTGCAGATCGCCTGCGATCGGGAAGCGCAGCTCGACGCGGCCCAGGTAGAAGAGCTCGCCCGTCCGCGTGATCGCCGTCGCGGGCAGCGGCGCCCCCGCGCGGCGCGCGTCCTCGATCGCCCGAACCTGATCCTCGGGGATCACCTGGTCCTGGAGGAAGCCGCGCAGCGAGTCGACGCCGCCCATGAAGTAGGCGCGGTTCGGGTACACGCGCGATGTCGGCTCGAGGTGGAACACGCGGCCACCGCGGGCCTGGAGCGCGAGCACCCAACCCTCGGCGAGGCGCACGTAGCCGTTCACCGTGAGGGTCAGCTTGAAGAAGTGGCTGTAGTCCTGCTCGCGCTCGGTGACGAGCGTGTGTGCCCACTCGAGGGCGGCGGAGGCGTAGAAGCCATCGGTCGGCGTGAACGCGCTGTCGCGCAGATCCACGGCGAACACACCGCGCATGCTCGTGAGCGCCGAGACGCCCGCGGGCACCCGCAAGAGGCGCTGGATGCGCGTATCGGTCGTCATCGCCAGGTAGTCCTCGAGCGACTGGCTCCGATCGAAGAGGCTCACGGTGTTCTGCTCGATCTCGGTCGAGAGGGAGCCGGTGAAGCGGCGCTCGGGCTGGTAGGTGAGCGTGAGGACCGCGCCGTTCTTGTCGAGGCCGAAGTCGCGAAAATTGTCGCGCAGGTGCACGAGATCGAGGCCGGCCCTCACGTCGCGCAGCCCGGGAATGTAGGGAATCGCGAGGCCGATGGTGATCCGCCGCTCGAGGCGATCGAGGAGGTTCAGCGCGGTGATCGAGCGCTCGAGCTCCTGATCCTGGAAGAAGAACTGGTACGCGAGCTGCGCGCGCAGCGTGAGTGAGACCGCGTACCCGAAGAGGTTGCGGTAGCTGTACTCGAGCGAGCCGCGCGCGCCCTCGCCGGTGCCGATGCCGGCCGAGAGCGCGAGCTCCTGCGGCATGCGCTCGGCCACGGTCACGATCACGCCCTTCACGCGCTCGGCGAGATCGGGATCGACCGGCGTGATGCTCACGCTCGAGAACACGCCGAGGCGCAGGAGCGCGTCCTCGCTCTGCCGTACCACGTCCGGGCGATAGAGATCGCCGGGCCCGAAGCGCAGGGCCTGACGCACGAGATCCTCGCTCGCGGCCGTGAGGCCCTCCACGTGGATGTCGCCGACGTGCACGGGATAGCCCTCCACCACCTCGATCACGATCTCGGCGCGCTCGCGATCGCCCGAGCGATGCACCACGGGCTCGATCCGCGCGAAGAAGTGCCCGCGATCCTGGTAGAGCGCGAGCACGCGCCGCCGCGCCTCCTCGAGCGCGACGTGGCTGAACGGCTCGCCGCGGAGGAGGTGCGTCGCCTCGAGGATCTCGCGCGTGGGCACGAGCTCGTTGCCCGTGATGCGCACGTCGTGCACCAGCGTGCGCGGGCCCTCGTAGACCGGGACCGTGACCACCGCGACGTCGTCCTCGAGCTCGCGCAGCTCTGCGGGCCCCACGGTCGCATCGAGATAGCCCGCCGCCTGGTAGAGTTCGGCGATGTGCTCGACCGCCTCGGCGTAGGTGCTCTCCATCCACACCGACGCGGGCACGTCGACGATGTGCGCGCGCACGTCCCGCCGGGAGGTGGTGCGGCCGGTGACGAGGCGATCGACGACCTCGTCGTCCACCGGCTCGAAGGGCTGCGAGCTCGGGAGATCCTCTTCGAGGTAGCTGCGGATCTGATCGCGCAGGAGCTCGGGCACGAAGTGCGTGGCGCCGGGAAACGAGATGCCGACCACGCGCGTGCGCGTGCCCGGCTCGATCTCGATCGACATGAGCGCGAAGCGTGCATCGGGCTCACCGTCGTCGGGGCGGAGCTCGTGCGGATCGAGCGTCCGACGGATGCGCACCGTGGGCCGAAGGAACCCGTGCCTCCGGTAGAGCTCGACGATCCGGAGGCGCACGTCCTCGACGACCGGCGTCGTGAGCCGCTCCGCCGAGAGCTCGAGCACTGCCTCGACGTCGGGCCGCGAGAGCGGCTCGTGTCCTCGGATCTCGACGCGATAGCGGTGTCCGAAGCGCGCGGGCACGACGATCGCGCCGCGCGTCACGTCCACCGAAGGATCGCCCAGGCGCGCCTCGAGGTAGCCTCGCTCGCGGAGCTGCGTCTCGGCCCGACGCATGCCGTCCTCGAGGCGCGCGTGATCGAGCACGTCGCCGGGCCCGAGCCCGATCGCGCCCGGCACCTCGGCGTCCTCGGGCGGCTCGATCGCGGGGCCCTCGACGCTCGCGCCGAGCGCCACGAAGCGGAGCTCCACCACCCGCAGCGGCTCGCCCTCGGTGATGTGGACGCGGAGCACCTTGCGCGAGGGCGAGTCCGTGTCGCGGAGGACGACGTCCACCTCGGCGCCGATGAAGCCGCGGAGCGCGAGCGCGTCCTTGAGCGCCGCGCGGAGCGCGCCCAGCGTGCCCGCCGCGATCTCGCCTCCCTCGCGCACGCCGAGCACGTCGAGCACGGCCTGATCG
>JAIBCE010000108.1 GCA_019694315.1 Sandaracinaceae bacterium | reverse complement strand
CGCTCGCATCGTCGCGCTCGGATGCTCGTACACCTCGAGCCGATCGTCGGCGCCGCCGACCACCGGCTCGACGGCCGCTGGCGCACCGCTCGCGCATGCGGCGAGGGCCGCGAGGAGCCCGCCCCCACACGCCCGCAGCGCCCGGCTCGATCGCGTCGCTCCGCGCGTCACGCTGTTCGCCTCGCTCACGGCGCGGGCGCAGGCTGCGTCACGACGAGATCGCGCGCGCGCCAGAACCACTGCCCGCCGTCCACGTCGACGTGCACGAGGGCGCAGCCCTGGTCATCGACGCCCACCAGCTCGGTCACGTGGCCCGTGCGGCCGACGAACGGCTCCATCTGCGCGTCCCAGTTGTCGTCGCCGTTGACTGCGCGATGGCGGCCCAGCGTGATCTCGGCGCCCACCGCGAGGCCCTCCCACTGCACCGTCTGATCCGTGAGGCCGCAGGCCTGCGGGCCCGGCACGCCACCCGCCCCGAAGAGGCCCGAGCCGCCCACCGTGGAGATCGCGGGGCGGCCGTGATCGGAGCTCACGCCGGTGCTCGGGACCAGCGTGAGCGACGCGAGATCCGCGCCCGCGCCGCTCGTGCGCAGATCACGGATGCGCCAGAACCAGCTGCCCTGATCGATGTCCACGCGCACGCCCGGGCAGCCCTGGCCATCGACGCCCGCGGGCCCGACGATGCGCGCGCTGCGGCCCACGAAGGGGCTCATCTCCTCGGACCAGTTCGCGTCGCCGTCGACGGTGCGATGGCGTCCGAGGATCACCTGCGCCCCCGCGACCGCAGCGCCGTAGCGCTCGCGCCCGTCCTGCATGCGGCACTCCTGCGGAAAGCCGCTCGTGCTGCCGGTCTGCGCGGTCGGCGCGAGCTGTCGCCCGGTGCCGAGGCCGAGATCGCGCACGCGCCAGAAGTACTGCTCGTGATCGACGTCCACGCGCACGCCGGCGCAGCCCTGCGCGTCGACGCCCGAGAGGCGCGTCACGCGCGCGGCGCGGCCCACGTAGCGGCTCATCTCGTCACGCCAGTTCGCCTCGCCGCGCACCCAGCGGTGACGCTGGAGCGTCACCACCGAGCCCACCGTGAGATCGCGGAAGGTCGCGTTCTCTTCGGTCATGCCGCAGCCGTCGGCGCGCGCAGGGGCCTCGCCCGCGGCCGGTCCGGCCTGCGCGCTGGCGCGCGTGGCGGTGACGGTGAGCAAGGCGACGAGCAGCGCGAACGGGACTCGGGTCATGCGCACATCGTATCCCGGACGCCGCGCGCGCGCTCCACCACGAACGAGGGATTCCCCCGATTGACCCACCCCGGTCCCTCGCATCACACCTCAGCACCGCGCATGAGCATTCGCGTTCGCGTCCTCCTCGTCGAAGACCACACCATCGTGCGCGAGGGCCTCAAGGCCATGCTCGCGCTCGAGAGCGATCTCGAGGTCGTCGGCGAGGCCTCCGACGGCAACGCGGCCGTGAAGCTCGCCAAGGAGCTGACGCCCGACGTCGTCGTGATGGACCTGAGCCTGCCCGGCCTCAACGGCGTGGACGCGACCGGGGCGATCGTCGCCGCCTGCCCCGCCACCCGCGTGCTCGTGCTCTCGATGTACGGCGGGCCCGAGCACGTGCGCCCGGCCGTGCGCGCCGGTGCCTCGGGCTACCTCGTGAAGGGCACGGGCGTGTCCGAGCTCGTCTCGGGCATCCGCGCCGTGGCCAAGGGTGAGCCGTGGTTCAGTCACGGCATCACGGCGATCCTGCTCCGCGACGCCGACGGCGGCGCGGGCTCGCTCACGCCGCGCGAGCGCGAGGTCCTGCGCTACGTCGCCGAGGGGCTCTCGAGCGCCGAGATCGCGCGCACGCTCGATCTGAGCGTCAAGACGGTCGAGAGCCACCGCAGCCGCATCATGACCAAGCTCGACGTCACCAACGCCGCGGGCCAGGTGCGCGAGGCGATCCGGCTCGGCCTCGTCTCCGCCGACTGACCACAGAGGGCGCTCACGCGTGCGCGTGCAGGAACGCGCAGAGCCTCGCCACGAAGGCCTCGCGCGCGTGCCGCTCGTTCCACGGCGCGTGCCCGCAGCGTGGCCAGGTGACGAGCTCGATCGTCGGCATCACGGCGCGGAGTGTCTCGAACGTGCTCTGCGCGGGGTGAGGGTCGTCCTCGCCATGCAGCATCAGCACGGGCGCGTGGATCGCGGAGAAGGACGCGGGCTCGAGCCCCTCGTGCTGCAGGCGCAGCGCGTCGCGCCACGTCTCGCGGTAGCCGGCCTCGTCGCATGGCAGCCCCGCGCCGTCGTCGTCGTCGATCGGGGCCACGGCCTGCACGATCCCGGCGAGGTGTCCGAGCGCGCCGAAGATCCGATCGCGCTCGTCTGCATCCACGGCGCGCGAGAGCGCATGCACGAGCGCGGTCTGACGCGTCCGGATCTCGGGGGAGCTGAGCGCCTCCATCGCCTCGCGATAGCGCGCCCGCGAGGCCTCGTCGTAGGTCCCCACGCCCACGAGCGCGATCGCGCGCACGCGGCTCGGATGCGCCGCCGCGTAGGAGAGGGCGAGCATCGCTCCGAAGGACCAGCCCACGAGCAGCGCGCGCTCGGGCGCGATCGCGAGGAGATCGTCGACGTGCTGCGCCATGGTGAGCGGCGCGGCGCCCGCGCGACGCTGGAGCGGCTCGATCACCTTGAATTCGTGGGCGATCGCACACGCGAGCCCGCGCGCCGAGCCCGGCGCGCCCGGACCTCCGTGGAGCACGAGCACCTCGGGCCCGTCGTGCCCGTGCAGTCGGAGCTCGATCGGCGCGAGCATCTTCCGAGCATACGCCTGCCGCATGTGCGGCGCGGCCCCTCGCTGGTCGTTCCGGGCTCAGCTCAGCCCTGCCGCGCGTCGGGCGGCGCTCACTTCGCGCGCGAGCTCGTCGTGGATGAGCCCGTTCGTGGCGAGCACGCGGTTCTTCGTGACGTCGATCGGCTCGCCCTCGTAGCCCGTGAGCCGGGCGCCTGCGCCGAGCGCGATCGCGGCGCCCGCCGTCATGTCCCACGGCGCGAGCTTCTGCTCCCAGTAGCCGTCGTAGGTGCCGTCGGCCACGAGACAGAGATCCATCGCGGCCGAGCCGCAGCGACGCACGCCCTGCACCTTCACGACGATGTGCGAGTGCTCGGCGACGTTGTTCTCCGGGCTCGTGCGTCGATCGTAGGGAAAGCCCGAGGCGATGAGCGACGCCGAGAGCGTCTGGGCGCGTCCGAGCTTGCACGGCCGCGTCAGGCCGCGATCGCTGCGCTCGGCTCCGAGGCCCTCGCCTCCCGTCCACGTCGTGCCGAGCGCGGGCGCGTGCACCGCGCCGAGCACGGGCGACATGCGCCCATCGGGCTCTCGCCGAGCGAGGCCAATCGAGACCGAGAAGAAGAAGTGGCCGTGCGCGAAATTCGTCGTCCCATCGAGCGGATCGCAGAACCACACGAGCTCGCGATCGCGCGCGTCGGCGCCGCTGCCCTCCTCGGCGACGATCGCGTGACCGAGCGGCGCGAACGCCTCGCGCATCTGCGCCCGGATGTGCGCCTCGCTCGCCAGATCGAACGACGTGACGAGATCGATCGCGCCCTTCTGCTTCACGTCGACGCTCTCGCTCCGGAAGCCTGCGAGCACGATCGCGCCCGCTTCCTCGGCGATGCGGCGCGCCGTCGCGATCCACGCGCGCGCCGTGGCGGGCTCGATCGCGCTCACGATCCCGCTCCCGTCGCGAGGGCCGCGAGCAGCTTGGGGTGGAGGTTGCCGAAGTCGCCGTTGGACATGAGCACCACCGTGTCGCCTGCCTGCGCCTCGCGCACGAGCGTGGCGAGCACGTCGTCGAGCGAGCTGGGCGTGACGGCTCGCTTGCCGCGCTCGGCGAGCCCGCGCGCCACCTCCGCCAGATCCATGCGCTCGGCCTCGGCGATGTTCGTGCGCCCGAGCGGCGCGAGCACCGTGAGGTCGGCTGCGTAGAACGCGTCCTTGTAGCCCTCCTCGTGGAGCTTCCTGCACGCCGTCGCGCTGCGCGGCTCGAAGGCCGCGAGGAGCCGGCCCTCGGGGTGTCGCGCGCGCAGGCCCGCGAGCGTCTCGCGCACCGCCGTGGGGTGATGCGCGAAGTCGTCGTACACGCGCACGCCGCGCGCCTCGCCGCGCAGCTCCTGCCGACGCTTCACGCCGCGGAACGCGCGGAGCGCGCGCACCGGCTCGTTCACGGGGATCGTGCCGTTCGAGGTCTCGCAGACGAGCGCGATCGCCGCGGTGGCGTTGCGGACGTTGTGCTCGCCCGAGAGCGGCGAGAGCACGTTGCACGCGAAGGTGCCGCCCACGAACAGATCGAAGGGCTGCGCGCCGCCCGAGGCCGCGATGGGCGCGGCGGTCCACACCGGCAGCGCATCGCCCACGTCGTCCGTCGAGAGCGCGTAGAAGACCACGCGGCAGCGGGCGCTCTTCACCACCTCGCGCACGAGCGGATCGCCTGCGAAGGCCACGAGCACCCCGTCGTCGGGGATGCGCCTCACGAACTCGGTGAAGGCCGCGAGATAGCTCTCGAGCGTGGGGTAGATGTCGACGTGATCGTGCTCGATCGAAGTCAGGATCGCGGCGTTGGGCGCGTACCTCCAGAACTTCGGCGTCTTCTCGAAGAAGGCCGAGTCGTACTCGTCGCCCTCGATCACGAACGGCGCGTGCGGTCCGCCCACGCGGAAGCTCTCGCCGAAGTCGAGCGGGATGCCGCCCACGAGGAGGCCCGGATCCTGGCCGAGCGCGTGGAGCAGCACCGCGGTGAGCGTCGTCGTGGTGGTCTTGCCGTGCGTGCCCGCGACGACGAACGACGGACGATCACGCAGGAACAGCTCCTCGAGCGCGCCGGGCATCGACGCGTAGCGAAGCCCCGAGTCGATCGCCGCGCGGGCCTCGGGGTTGTCCTTGCGACACACGTTGCCGACGATGACGAGATCGGGTCGCGGCTCGAGGTGCTCGGGCAGGTAGCCCGTCCTGGTCTCGATGCCCCAGCGCTGGAGCGCGTCGCCCATGGGCGGATAGAACGCGACGTCGGAGCCGCTCACGCGATGCCCCGCGGCCTTGAGCAGGCCCGCGAGCGCGCCCATGCCGGTGCCGGCGACGCCGATGAGATGCACGTGCATGGCGCGCATCTACCACCGGCCGTCGGGATCCACACGTTTCGGGGAGCTTCGGCCGATCCGCCGCATCGCTCACGCCGCGGCTCGCGCCTCGCAGGCGGGCGCGTAGGAGGGATCTCGTGGACCATGTCTTGGCGCCGACGGCGGACGAGCTCGCGCGCTTCGAGGGCCTCAAGGCGCGCCTCGGGCCGCTCTTTCGCGAGGTCTACGCCGAGCCACACGCGCCGCGCACCGTCGTGGTGGTGCCGAGCCTGAGCCTCGACCCCGACGAGCTCGCGAAGGTCGCGGGCGTCGAGCACTACGAAGAGCGCTTGCTCTCGATGATGCTCTGGCTGCGCCTGCCCGCGACGCGCGTGATCTTCGTGACGAGCCTCCCGATCGACGGCGAGATCGTCGACTACTACCTGAGCCTCCTCTCGGGGGTGCCCGCGGGGCACGCCCGGCGGCGCCTCACGCTGCTCTCGACCTACGACGCGTCGCCGCGTCCGCTCACCGACAAGCTCCTCGAGCGACCGCGCCTGCTCCAGCGCGTGCGCGACGCGATCGGCGATCCGAGCCGCGCGCACCTCTCTTGTTACAACACCACGTGGCGCGAGCTCCGCCTCGCGGTCGCGCTCGGCATCCCGCTCTATGGCTGCGATCCGGCCCTCTCGGATCTGGGGACCAAGAGCGGCAGCCGCGAGATCTTCCGCGCGGCGGGCGTGCCGTGCCCTGCGGGCTTCGAGCGCCTGCGCGATCTGCACGACGTGGTCGGCGCCATCGCGAAGCTGCGGCGGGACGATCCCTCGCTCCGGCGCGTCGTGATCAAGCTCGAGGAGGGCTTCTCCGGCGAGGGCAACGCGACCCTGGAGCTCGCCCACGCTCCCTCGGACGGCTCTCTCGAGGGCTGGTTGACGGATACGATCCCGCGCGCGCTCCGGCCCGAGGCGAGCGCCACCACGATCGAGCGCTTCCTCGCGCAGCTCGTGCACATGGGCGGCATCGCCGAGGCGTGGATCGACGGCCACGGCAAGCGCTCTCCGTCGGTTCAGCTGCGCGTCAACGCGCTCGGCGTGCTCGAGCTCGTCTCCACCCACGATCAGGTCCTCGGAGGCCCGACGGGTCAGGTCTTCCTCGGCAGCACGTTCCCCGCCGACCCCGTGTACCAGGCGGGCCTCCACGACGCGGGGCGCAAGGTCGGCGAGGTGCTCCGCGCGCGCGGCGTGCTCGGGCGCTTCGCGGTGGACTTCGTGGCCGTGCCCGACGCAGCGCAGCGCTCGTGGGCCCTGCACGCGATCGAGATCAACCTCCGCAAGGGCGGCACGACGCTGCCGTTCCAGATGCTCCAATTCCTCACGCAGGGGCACTACGACGAGGCGCGCGGCTCCTTCGTCACGCCGCGCGAGGAGCCTCGCTGCTACTACGCGACGGACAACCTCGTGAGCCCCGCGTACCGCAAGCTCGTGCCCGCGGATCTCGTCGATCTCATGGTCGAAGAGGACCTCCACTTCGACGAGGGCACGCAGCGCGGCGTCGTCTTCCACCTCATCGGGGCCATGAGCCAGTACGGCAAGCTCGGCCTCGTGTGCATCGGTGAGACGCTCGCCGACGCGCACCAGCTCGAGCGCCGCACGCTCGAGTCGCTCGACCACGCCACGCGCTGATCGCGTTGCGCGCCGGGGCGACGTTCACGGGCATTGCTCGCGGAGGTTCTCGGTCCAGACCCAACCTGCGACCGGTGAGGCGATGCGCGCCCAGCGGCCATGGCGCTCGACGAGCTCGATCGCCGTGCCGTTGTCGAGCGTGCCCACGACATCGCTGCGCGACGACGACGACGCGCGGATCCGCAGGGGCGGTGCGGGATCGTCCACCACGAACCGACACGGCCCACGCGGCGCCGTCGGTGCCGTGGTCGTCGTGGAGTGGATCGTCGCGGCCGTCGGGGGCGTCGCGCTCACGGCATCGTCGTGGAGACGCACCGAAGCGAGCGCCGCCTCGATGCGGGGATCGAGGGGTGAGCCGATGCGACCTCGTGCGATGCGCCCGTCGGGGCACGCGCCGACGAGGCCACGCTGGAAGTGGGGCTCGAAGCGCCCTGTGCGGCTCTCGTCGCGCGCAAGCACCTCGAAGCGAGCGGGGCAGCCCGGCTCGGCCTCCGCGGCCGCTTCCGCCGACAGCACCTTCACCAGCACACCGTCGGTGACGTCCATCTCCCACGTATCCTCGTCGATCGGGAGGCTCACACGACCGGGCGCCATCGGGTGCGCGCGGCCGGGTGCGAGCGTGAGGAGGAGCTGCGACTGCACACGCATCGTGTCGCGCTCCACCTGCGCGAGCAGCCGCGCCGGCGGTTGGTGCTCGTCGACATACGAGTCTCCGTCGGGCCAGTCGATCTGGATCGTGAAGATCGATCCATCGTCCACACGCACCTCGAGGCCGCCGAGATCACGGCGCTGGATGCGGAGGCGAGGGCTCGCCGTCACGAAGTGCGACGGCCACGTGCTCCACTCCGCGCGCCGCAGCGCGCGGTCGGCCGCCGAGAGCGGGGTCTCCTCCACCACGACCACGAGCTCGATGTAGTCCGGCTCGAACGAGAGCTCGACCCGATCCACGCCATGCACCCTCGAGGGGACCGGGTCGTCCGCGCCGCACATCGGTCCGTTCGTGATCGCCGCGGGCAGACGCGCCGTGAGTCGTCCGCACCCCAGCTGCACGCGCTCGAGACCCTCGGTGAAGCGAGGGCGTGAGGGCGTCTCTTGCGCGATCGCGCTCGTGCAGAGCCCCATCAGAGCGAAGCAGAGACCCCACAGCACCCACGTGTCGCGCGTCACGGTGCCATCCATACAACGCCGGGACGCCAAAGTCGGGACGTTTCGGGCTCGGCGCGCTCGATGATCGTCGTTGCCGCGTCGCCTTCGCCCTCGATATCCTCACGCCGATGCGCTCGCTCCGCTCGCTCGAGGTGATCGTCCTCTCGCTCTCGCTCGCGGGCGCAGGCCTGGGCGTGGGCTGCGGCGGCGCCACGACGCAGACGCAAGAGACCGTCGTCCAGCCCACGGACAACGACGCCATCGATCCCGACGCGCTCGTCGAATTCCAAGCGGGCGTGCGGGATCTGGGCCGTCCGGGGCGCCGGGCGCGCGAGGAGGCTCGCGCGCACTTCGAGGAGGCGCTGCGCCTCTCGCCGGGGCTCTGGGAGGCCCGCTACAACCTCGCGTTCCTCGATCGCCAGAGCGGCAACCTCGTCGCCGCGGCCGAGGGCCTCGAGGCGGCGCGCCTCGTCGCGCCCGAGGCGGGCGACGTGCTCGTGGCGCTGGCCGAGGTGCAGAGCGAGCTGGGCAATTCCGCGGCGGCCTCGCAGCTCCTTCGCGGATACGTGAGCGATCACCCCGAGGATCTCCACGCGCGCGTGGCGCTCGCCACGCTCCTGCGGGCGGCACGCGACTACGACGGCGCGCTCGAGCAGGCGCGCGAGACGCTCGTCCGCGATCCACGCAACGCCGGTGCGCTCGCCGAGGTCGGCCGCGTCTATCGCGCACGCGAGCAGCTCGAGGTCGCGGAGCTCGTGTTCCGCAAGGCCCTCGATCTCGGCGAGACCGCCGAGCTGCACAACGATCTGGGCCTGCTCGAGCTGAGCCGCGGCGACACGCAGGCCGCGTTCGAGGCCTTCCAGCGCGCGATCACGCTCGATCCCACGTTCTCCGAGGCCCACGAGAACCAGGGCTCGGTGCTCCTGCACGCGGGCGACTATCCCGGCGCTGCCGCGGAATTCCGCGCCGTCCTCGAGCACGACGAGGAAGACGTCGAGGCGCGCGTGGCGCTCGCGATCTGTCTTCGCGGACAAGGCGAGCACCAGGCCGCGCAGCGCGAGTACGAGGCTGCGCTCGAGCGCGCGCCGAGCCACGCCGCGGCGCTCTACGACTACGCGATCCTCCGCGCCGAGTTCCTCGATCAGCGCCCGCAGTCGATCGAGCTCTTCCAGCGCTTCCTGGCCGTCGCGCCCGGAGGTCTGCCCGAGCGCGAGATCGCCGAGCGCTACGTCCGCGAGATCACGGCCGAGCAGAACGCGCCGCCGCCTCCGCCGCCCTCCGAGGAGTCGAGCTCCGAGGGTGGCGAGGAGTCGAGCGAGCCGATGGACCTCTGAGGCCGCTCACCGGGCCGGGCCCGACTGCGAGAGCGCGCGATCCCTCGTCGCGTGGCGCACGGTGTAGCCCTCGGCCTCGGCGCGCGAGAGGGCGTCACGCACCGGGGAGCGTGCGTGGTGCGCGATCCACGCCGACACCGTGGGGAGCTCCCCGAGCGCGCGCGCGTGGCTCTCGAAGAGCAGTCGCTCCTCCTCGAAGAAGGGAGCCAGCACGATCTCGTGCGCGCTGCGATCGATGCTCACGAACGGAGGCTCGGTCATCGCGAGGCCCGAGCCCGCGAGCGATGCCTCGAGATCGGCCTCGCGGATCGCGCGGGCCGGCGGCAGGGGCGCGCCGCGCCGTCCGTCGTGCAGCAGGCCGAGCACGCGCGCATCGCCGGAGCGCAGGATCAGGCGGCGGAGGTCGTCCAGGTTCGTGAGCGAGTGATCGAGCACGAAGATCTGCGCGGTGAAGAAGCCGAAGCCATCGCCCGGATCGATCACGCCGTGCACGTCGTCCACGCTCGCGAGCGCCGCGCCGCGCGCCACCGTGTGCTCCACGATGCCGAGGCCCACGAGCGCGTCGTAGGCGTCGATGCGGAACGCGAGCGCAGCCGCGTCGCCCGTGGCCCCGAGGCTCCCGGACACCGGCCCGCTCCGCGCGTAGAGCGCACCGAGCGCGCGCATGCCGGTCGGATCGGCGCTGAGCGTGGCCCAGTCGACGCCGTCGTCGTGCACGTGCGCACCGAAGCTGGCGTCGTAGGCCGCCGCGACCTCGTCGAACGTGGCCGTCTCGCCCGAGCGCGGATCGTCGGCCACCGCCTGACGACCGACCACCTCGATGCCCAGCGCCGCCACCACCCCCACCGCGAGGGCGACGAACAAGAAGAGCGCGACGAGGACTCTGCCCCACATGTTCGGCGGCCTCAGCGGCTCGCGGCGCGCGCGTGGGAAGGAGCGGCGGTGCTCCGTGTTCGTGTCGCGCGCGCCCGGGCCATGTCGCGCCAGCCTCTCACACGTTGAAGCGGAAGTGCATCACGTCACCGTCGCGCACCACGTACTCCTTGCCTTCCATCGCGAGCTTGCCGGCGGCGCGGCACGCGGCCTCGCTGCCCAGGCTCACGCGATCCTCCCACCAGATCACCTCGGCCTTGATGAAGCCCTTCTCGAAGTCCGTGTGGATCTTGCCCGCAGCGCCGGGGGCCTTGGTGCCGCGCTTGATCGTCCACGCGCGGACCTCCTGCTTGCCCGCGGTGAAGTAGGTGATGAGCTCGAGCATCGCGTAGCCCGTGCGGATCACGGCGTTGAGGCCGGGCTCCTCGAGCCCCGCCGAGGCGAGGAAGTCCGCGCGATCCTCGGGCGCGAGCTGCATGATCTCGGCCTCGATCTTCGCGCAGATCACCACGACGGGCGCGCCGCTGCGCTTCGCGCGCTCGCGAACGCGGTTCACGAGCGGGTCGGAGTCGGCCTTGGCGAGCTGCTCCTCCTTCACGTTGCACACGTAGAAGAGCGGCTTGTTCGTGAGCAGGGCGAGGTCGCGCAGGATGATCTGCTTGTCCTCGTCGTCGGTGGTGACGCTGCGGGCGAGGCCGCCCGCGTCGAGCACCTTCTCGACCTGCTCGAGGATCTCGACGGCCTTCTTCTCCTTGGCGTCGTTGCCCTTCGCCGCGCGGCGCGCCTTGTCGAGGCGCTTCTGCACGGTCTCCAAATCCTTGAGCGCGAGCTCGGTCTCGATCGTCTCGATGTCGGCGATCGGGTCGATCTTGTTCTCGACGTGCAGGATGTTGTCGTCCTCGAAGCAGCGGACGACCTCGGCGATCGCGTCGCACTCGCGGATGTTCGCGAGGAACGCGTTGCCCTTGCCCTCGCCCTTGCTCGCGCCGCGCACGAGGCCCGCGATGTCCACGAAGTCCACCGTCGCGGGCACCGTCTTGATCGGCTCCACGATCTTCACGAGCGCGTCGAAGCGCGGGTCGGGCACGGGCACCACGCCGACGTTCGGCTCGATGGTGCAGAAGGCGTAATTCGCGGCCTCCGCCTGCTTGGACGAGAGCGCGTTGAAGAGTGTGGACTTGCCCACGTTGGGCAGACCGACGATGCCGACCGACAGAGCCATCGTGAATTCCTCGAAAATCCGGGCGTTTGCCGCGAAAAGGGGCCGAAGGATGCCCCCTCGGCGCTCGGCGGGCAAACGGTGCGCCGCGGCGCGCTCCGTGGGCCCGCGACACTGGACACGAGGACGTCACAGATGCGACACCGTTCGCGTCACCTCGGAGGACAAGACTCGTGTCGGACATGAGAGAGCGGATCCTCCTGGTCGATGACGAAGCCGACATCGTCGAGCTGCTCGAGTACAACCTCCGCCAGGCTGGCTACACCGTCGTCACCGCGCGCGACGGCACGACGGCCCTCGCGGAGGTGCGCCGACAGAAGCCGGATCTCGTCCTGCTCGACTGGATGCTCCCCGACGTCGCGGGCACCGAGGTCTGCAAGCGGCTGCGTCGGGACCCGAGCACACAGAGCCTCCCGATCATCATGATCACCGCCAAGAGCGAGGAGATCGATCGCGTGGTCGGCTTCGAGCTCGGCGCCGACGATTACGTGGTCAAGCCCTTCAGCCCGCGCGAGCTGGTGCTGCGGATCGGCGCGATCCTGAGGCGATCGAGCCCCGTCGAGAAGCCTGCGCCGGCCGAGCGCATCGTGCTCGGCGTGCTCGAGATCGACGTGCCTCGTCACGCGGTGCTCGTGGAAGGCGCCGAGATCGAGCTCACCGCGCTCGAGTTCAAGCTCCTCTACGATCTCGCCTCCCGCCTGGGCCGCGTGCAGACGCGCGACGCGCTGCTCGAGCGGGTGTGGGGCTACGCGCCCGGCATCGAGACGCGCACGGTGGACACACACGTGAAGCGCCTGCGCGAGAAGCTCGGCGCGGCGCGCGACTACATCGAGACGGTGCGCGGCGTGGGCTACCGCATGCAGGCCGAGTGACCGGGCGCGCCCGACGTGCGCGGGCCGCGCGCGTCCTGCCGTGCGTGGGCCGCGCGGCCTCGCGCGCGGCGCCGTGCGATGCTCGCGACCGGCCATGACACGCAGCCTCGGCGTGAACCTCTTCGTCGCGATGGCCTCCGCGACCATCCTGCTCGTGGCGGGCACCTACGCCTTCGCCACCGACGAGGCCGAGCTCGGGCCCGTCCTCGCCGTGGCCGGCCTCGTGGGGCTGGGTCTCTGCGCGGGGCTCGCGTGGCTCTTCGCGCGCTGGATCGGCGAGCCGCTCGAGGACATGGAGCGCACCGCGCGCCAGCTGGCGAAGGGGAGCCTCGAGGGCCGCGTGCGCTCCGAGCGCCGCGACGCGATCGGCGAGCTCGGGCGCGCGATCGACGACATGGCCGACCAGCTCGCAGAGCGCATCGAGAGCGGCCACGCGGAGACGGCGCGCCTGCGCACGATCGTCGATGCCATGATCGAGGCGGTCGTGGTGACCGACGACAAGGGCACGATCGTCATGTCCAACGCGGCGCTCGCGGCGCTCGTCGGGCGCGACCCTTCGGGCTTCACGATCATCGAGGCGCTCCGCAGCCCCGAGCTCGCGGACGCGGTCTCTCGTGCGGGCCGGGGCGAGACCACGCGCGTCGCCTTCGAGCTCCGCACGGCCCGCGGCGCGCGCGCTCTCAGCGCGCAGGTGGCCGCTCTGCCCAAGGGCGCGGGCGTCATCACGGTCGTGCACGACGTGACCGACGTGCGCCGCGCCGACTCGGTGCGGCGCGACTTCGCGGCCAACGCGAGCCACGAGCTGCGCACGCCCCTCACGTCGATCCGCGGCTTCGCCGAGACCTTGCTCGACGGGGCGATCGACGATCCGGCGATCGCGCGGCGCTTCGTCCAGAACATCGCCGACAACGCAGTGCGCCTGCAGCGCCTCGTGGACGATCTGCTCGAGCTGTCGCGGGCCGAGTCGCCCGAGGTGGAGCTCGAGCTCGAGCCGGTCTCCGCGCTCGAGGCGGCGCAGAAGGTGGTCCGGGCGCTCGAGGGTCGCGCGGCCGACAAGCAGACGGAGGTCGCGGTGCGAGGGGACGACGCGCAGGCGTGGTGCATCGCGGAGCCGCGCGCGCTCGACCACGTGCTGATGAACCTCGTGGAGAACGCGATCAAGTACACGCCCCCCCGCTCGCACATCGTGGTGCGCGTGGACACCGAGGGCGACCGCGTGCGCATCCGCGTGCAGGACGACGGACCGGGCATCGCGCCGCATCACCTGGCGCGCATCTTCGAGCGCTTCTACCGCGTCGATCCGGGCCGCTCGCGCGAGCAAGGCGGCACGGGCCTCGGTCTCTCGATCGTGAAGCACCTCACGACGCGCATGGACGGCGAGGTCTCGGTCGCGAGCAAGCTCGGCGAGGGCACCACGTTCACGATCCTGCTCGCGCGACCGCGCGTCTCGGCCAGCGAGTGGAGCGACGAGCCTCGGTGACGACCGCGTGACGGCGTGCGTCCCCGGGAATCCCGCGGGGTGCGGCGCGTTCGATGGGCAAACCGAATACGATGCCCCCGCGAGCGCTGCGCTCGCACCGCGGGCGCGGCCCGCGAGAAAGGAACGCCGTGGCGAAGATCGTCCCGGACACGTGGCCTCTCCCCTCCGAGCTCAAGTCCCGCGTCGGCTCTCGCGTGGGCCGTCAGCGCCTGCTCAATCATCAGGGCCACCAGCTCATGGTGCTCCACCAGCTCCCCAAGGCGCACGCTCGCGACCGACTGCCGGCGGTGTTCTGGCGCTCTCCCGAAGGCGCGTGGCGCTGCTTTCCGGGACGCGACAACGCGTCCACGCTGCGCGATCACGTCGAAGCGCTCGCCAAGGTGCTCGAGGAGCTCGATGACAAGGTCGAGAGCGCGAAGTCCGCGACGGAATTCCTCGACGTGATCCGCCTCGCGCGGCCCCTCCAGCGCTACACGCGCAACATGCACGCCGTCATCGCGCAGCTCCGCGACGCGCTGCCCGACGACGCCGACGTGCTCGCGGCGCGGGATCGCGCGTACGAGCTCGAGCGCCTCGCGGAGAACATCTGCGACGACGCCGAGAACGGCATGCAGCACACGATCGCCCAGCACAGCGAGGAGCAGGCCGCGCTGAGCGAGCGCATCGCCAAGGAGACGCACCGGCTCAACCTGCTGGCAGCGGTCGCGATGCCCATCACGGCGCTCGGCTCGCTCCTCGGCATGAACGTGCACAATGGCCTCGAGGAGCTGCCGCCGTTCTTCACCTTCTGGCCGGTCGTCGCGGTCTCGGTGATCGTGGGGTTCCTCATCCGCTCGCGCGTGCAGAAGGACGGATGAGCTCGCTCGCCCCTCCGCGTCGCCGCGAGGGTCTCGGATCAGAAGGGCCACCAGCCCTTCTTCTTCGGGGGATCGGCCGCGGGCGCAGGGGCAGGCGCCGGGGCAGGCGCCTTGCGCGGGGTCGTGCGCGGGTCGCGCTGCGCGAGCTCGAGGAAGAGCGCCGGGGTCACGGTGCGCTGGAGGTGCACGGGCCCGGCCGGCGTCGCGGTGAGGAACGGGAGGTTGAGCTCGGCGGAGCCGCTCTTGCGCAGCTCCGAGAACACGCGCAGGTAGGCCTCGCTGATGCGCCCGAGCACGACCGGGTCTCCGAGCGCCGGCGCGCCGGTGCTCTGCTCGAAGTCGTAGACGAGCGCGTACGCGACCCGCGCGAGCGTGTCGGGGTCGGCCTGCCCCGACAGATGCGCGGAGGCGGCCTCGCGGAGCGCGTCGTAGGGATCGCGCCCAGCGCGAAGGAGCGGCACGAGCGCCGCGGTGAACTCCTTTCGCGCGAGCGCGAGCCGCTCTTCGCGCGCGAGGCTCGCGGCGATGTCGCCCATGGCGGTGACCTGCGCCGCTCCTGCGAGCGAGAGCGCGGTGCCGCAGAAGCCACACTCGACGAGCGCGGGGATCGCCGGCGGACGCACGAGAGGCCCGCCGCAACGAGGACAGATCAGCGCCTCGACCATGCCCGCTCATACCGCAGGACGCGGCTCGTCGTCCAAGGGGGGACGACAGGGAAGGGCGAGGTCGCTCTCACGCCGAGCGGGCTCGACATCACGTTCTGACGAGCGAGGCTCGCTCCCGCGTCGCAGCGCACACGCGGGAGCGATCGAGCTCGGGCTTCAGTCGGTGAAGCGCGTCCAGCCCGTGTACCAGAGGTCGTCGCCCGTTCCGCCGGGGCGCACCGCGCCGCGATAGGGCGCTTCGGTCCAGAAGCCCGCCGGCGTGGTGGGCAGTGCGGCGGCGCCGGAGGCGGCGGGGCCCGTCGCCGACGGGGCGAAGTCGGGGGCTGCGAAGTCGGTCGCTGCCCCAGGGAGCATGGGATCCACACCGTCGTCGTTGGCGGCGGCGAGCGCCGTGAGGATGTCGTCGACGCCCGTCGCGTCCATGGATCCGGTGCGCAACGAGACATAGCGGTTGCGCTCGGGCTCGGGGCCGATCGAGAAGATCAGGTTGTTCTCGAAGATCGTCGCGGCGGGGCTCCCGCGGAGCCACGCGATCGTGTCCATGCCGACCATCACACCGCTCGAGTCGGCCGAGTCCTGCACGAAGAAGCCGCGATCGGGTGCGCCCACGAGAATGCCATTGCGGAAGATGAACTGACCACCACGGCGCAGCGCGATCGCATCCTGAGGGTCGGTGCCGGGCGTGCCCGCGCCGATGCAGGTGAAGTTGTAGATCGTCGGGTGGCTGTACGGCATCAGCCCGTAATTCGTGGGGTGATCGTCGCCCTCCACACAACGGTCCTCTCCGGACACGTCGCGCTGTTGAGCGATGTAGAACTGCACGTTGCCGGTCCAGCCGAGATCGAAGTCGAGCGAGTCGTCGCCAGTCCCCGTCACCACCACGTGACGCGCATTGGCCGAGCCGCCGAAGAACTCGATTCCGTCGTCGAGGCCGAGGTGCACCTGCACGTGATCGAAGAGCGTGCCCGAGCCACAACCGCCCACCGTGATGCCATTGAGCTCGTTGTTGCGACCGATGATGTAGCCCGCGTACTCGACCCGGACGTAGCTGAGCGAGCCGCAGCTGCCGGTGGCGTTCGTGCCGCCGTAGGTGCCGCGACCCTCGTCGGTGGGGAGGCCCTCGATCTGCGCGCCGTCCGCAGGCACCCAGTTCGTGGGCGCGTCGCCGAGCAGCACGATGCCGCCCCAGTCACCCGAGCGCGGCGGCGTCGCGGTGGAGCCGTAGTGATCGCTCGTGAACACGATCGGGTACTCGGCGGTGCCGTCGGCCACGAGCTGCGCGCCACGGGTGATGACGAGCGCGGTGCCCTGCTGCGCAGGCGGGCCACAGCGATCACCCGAGATCGCCGTGCTGCACGGCGTGTCCGAGGTGCACGCGATCGACGGCGACATCGCACAGTGCCTGGTTCCGTCGCGCACCGCGCCTCGCACCACGGTGCCAGGCTCGATCGTGAGCGTGGCCCCAGCGGTCACGTAGAGCGGCCCCTGATCGCCGTCCGCCTCGATCAGATAGTCGTGCGCACACGACCACGTCGTGTCGGCGCTGATCGTGCCGCGCACCGTGACCGTGTCTCGCGCGCTCGGGGCCGGGCAGCTGTAGGACCAGGCGTCGGGCATTCCGCCGTCGAGCCCGCCCGTGTCCGGCGGGGGCGACCACGCGTCCGGCATCGGCGCGGCGTCCGGCGGCGGCGCGAACGCGTCGGGCGCCACGGACGCGTCCGGGGCCCGGAACGCGTCCGCGGACATCGGATCAGGGTCTGGACAACCGCTGATCATGGCCGCCAGGGCACTGGCGCCCACGAGGCCGGCGCCTCCGCGGCGGAACTGCTTCTCGAGATCGTTCATGGACATCCTCTGTGCGTGATGGGAACCAGGACAACAGCCACTCTCTGTCTTCGAGAGCGCGCGAGGATTGGCAGACTCGCGTGACATGCCGAGGCCGGGGCTGGGGCGAGGACGTCACGAGCGCGCGACGTCACGGCGTCGCCCGAGGAGGTCAGAACGGGCGCCAGGTGAGACCCAGATTGGCGCTCACGCCCTGGTTGTATTGCTGGAGCGCGAAGCCCCCCTGCGTCACCAGGTAGTCGTCGTCGAAGACGTTCTCCACACCGAGGCGCAGCTCGAAGTGAGGGTCGAATTGCCACGACGCCGTCACATCGAAGCTGTGGAAGGGCTCCTGGTAGACGTCGGGGACGCCCTGGATGCCCACCTCGAGCAGTCGGGGCCCGAAGACGTTGTAGTAGAGCCGGATCGTGAGACCCGAGTCGGGATGGGTGAAGCCGAGAGAGACGTTGATGACGTAGGGGGACTGTCCTGCCAGAGGACGCGCCGAGCTCGTGGCGGCGGCGCGCTGCTCGGGCGTCATCTGGATCTCCGAGTAGACGAGGGCCACGTTCGTGGCGAGGTCGAAGAAGCGCAGCTCCGGGCTGAAGCGAGCGAGCGAGAACCTCGCCTCGACCTCGCCTCCAGCGTTGAGCCCCGTCTGGAAATTGCGGTAGCTGAACTGGTTGTTCGCCTCGGCGGTGATCTCGATGGGCTGCTCGAAGACCTTGGCGAAGCCGGTGACGGCGATCACCTCGGTGGGCGATGGGAACCACTCGAGGCGGAGATCGAAGTTGTGGATCCGCGTCCGCACGAGGCCGGCGCGGCCGGTGAGCGTGCGCTGGCGGATGAAGTCGGGGAACGGGAAGCGGGCGAGCTCACGCACCTGCGGCCTCGCCACCGTCGTGCCGTAGCTCGCACGGAGGAAGACTTGATCGGTGAGCGTGAAGATCGTCGCCGCGGAGCCGAGCACATCCACGTCGGTCCGGTGAGTGTCGAATTGGCTGCTGTTCGACTCGGGCGGGAAGATCGTCGAGCCCGACACCACGGTCTGGCGGAACGCCTCGACGCGCGCGCCGCCGACCACGCGGAGCCAGGGGACGATCGGCCAGTCGAGCATGCCGAAGCCCGCTGCGAGCATCTGCGAGGCACGGTATCCGTCGGTGCGGTCGGTGCGCCCGACGAGCGAGTACCACTCGCCGTTGCGCGCGGGATCGAAGAGATCCACGGCCGGGAGCGTGTCGGCCGAGCCGTCGATTCCCTCGTAGCGGAAGCGCCGGAAGTCGAAGTCACGCTCGTTGAAGCGCGAGGCGCCTCCGAGCCGCAGCGTGGCCGTCTCGATCGGGACCGAGAGATCGGCGGAGGCGTCGATCTCACGCTGCTGGAGCGAGAGGAAGAAGCGCTCGCCGGAGCCGGACGTGCTCGGGCGGAACGTGTAGTTGTCGCTGCCGGCGTTGGCGCCGTAGATCATGTCGCGGATGTCGGGCTCCGCGCGGCTGCCGAAGGAGCCCGCGAGCGCCCAGTGCAGGCGCGCCCGGAACGGAAGACCGCGGTGATCGCCCGAGAGCTGTCCGAAGAAGAGGTTCCGTTCCACCCAGCGAATCCGGGTCGCGCGCACGTTCTGATCCGTCTCGAAGTCGTAGCCCTCTCCGAGGCCGGTGTAGGACTCGGAGGACTGGAGCGCGAGCACGGTGAGCTGGAGCTCGTCGGCTTCGGAGAGCTCGAGGTTCATCGAGCCGAGCCCGCCCCAATTCACGCTGTTCGTGAACGACGTGCGGCGCTGCTCGGACTGCATCTGGATCGAGGAGTGGCCCTCTTCGTCGAAGACGATCGTGGCGCTCGGGCGCACGAGCTCATTGCGGAGGATCTGCGTGCTGTTCGCGTAGCCGAGCGAGACGAAGTAGCCGAGGCGCCGATCGCCGATCATCACGGTGTCGCCCAGGTTCACGCCGAGTCGGCCGGCAGGCGCCGCGAGCGTGTCCCGGAGGCCGAAGCGAGGGCGGAATCCGCGACCGGCCTCGATCTGCGCATCCCGGGTCGGCAGACCCTCCAGCGTCTGGGCGCGAGGCACCGACGTGGGAAGGCTCCTCCGACCATCGTCGAAGCCGAGCCAATCGAGACCTCCCGCGGGTCCCGTGGGCGACGACTGGAAGGTCGTCTGCGAGTTGAAGCCGAGAGAACCGGTGACCGCGAGCTGGAATCGAGAGGGGTACTCCCGTGTGGAGATCAGCATCGTGCCGCCAGCGGCGTCGCCCGGGAGATCGGGCGTGAAGGTCTTGGCGACCGTCAGGCCGTTGAGGATGGCGGAGGGGAAGAGATCGAGCTGGACGCCTGGCTGGTCGGGGTCGGACGAGGGCAGATACGCGCCATTGAGGAGCACGGACGAATAGCGGCCGCCGAGACCTCGTACGAAGAGGTATTGGCCACCGACCACGCTCGCGCCGACGATGCGTCGGGCGGCCTGGCCGGCATCGCTGTCGGGAGAGCGGCGGATCTCTTCGGCGCTCACGCCGTCCTGCACACTGGCCGACTCGCGGCGTGAGCGCAGGGCCGAGGCCTCCGAGCCCGTGTCGGCGCGCACCTCGATGACGACCTCCTCGCCCTCGCTCGCGTTGGAGTCGAGCCCGAGGGTGACACGCGTGCACTGGCCCCTCCGGACCACCACGTCGTTCATCCGGGTCGGCTGGTAGAGGTCGTAGTACGAGCGGAGCGAGTAGGTGCCCGGCGGGAGATCGATCGCGAAGCGGCCGTCGTAGTCCGTGAGCACACGCGTCCCACGGCCGACCACGATCACCGGCGCTTCGATCAGGGTCTCTCCGCTGCTCGTGTCCCGGACCACGCCTTCGACGCCGGTGCCACTGCAGTGGGGCGCGTCGTCGTCGAGCGCCGTGTCGTCGCCCGTGCCTTCGCGCTCGAGGCCCGTCGTCCCATCGATCTCGGGCTCCGCGACGTCGGTGGTGGCCTCGAGCGGGGCATCCGTCGCAGCGCCCGCGTCTGGCGTTGAGGGACTCTCCGGCCCAGGCGCCGCCTCCTGAGCGGCAGCGGTGGTGACACGAGCAGAGAGCGCGAAGCACACGACGGCGCCCGCGACTCGCAGGGTGCGAATCATCGTCATTCCTCGAGTTGGAGGGGAGTCGGCGGTGGAGGGGAGTCGGCGTCGCCAGGGGGTCAGTCGGCGAGCGCGGTGGTCGCGACGGCGATGGTGGTGGCGCCCGCGCCGCGGCAGTGATCGAGGGCCTCGACGGCGCGTGCGTACGGCGCGTCGCTCGCCGCGTCGAAGAACACGGTGCGCTCGCCAGAGGCTGCGAGCGCGCGCCCGAGACGAGTCTCGAAGTCCTCGATGGCCACCACGTCGCGGTTGAGGTGGATCTGTCCTTCGGCGTCGACGGACACGACGATCGCCTCGCGATCCGGCGGGGGCGGGGCGGCCTCGGCCTCGGGTGTCTCGGGTACGTGCACCCAGAATTGCTTGGCCAGGAGCGGCGTGATCACCATGAAGATGATGAGGAGGACGAGCACGACGTCGACGAGCGGCGTCACGTTCATGTCCGGCTTGGCGCGGCCCTTCTTCTTCCCCTTGGCGGGGCTCGAGACCTCGAATGCCATCGTCCTCTCCCTCGTTCGTGATCGTGGGGTGCCCAGCGCGGGCGAAGCCCGCAGCCCAAACTTCCGAATCTTCGCGGCGCGAAGATTCTCGGAAGTCGTAGATCAGCGCGGTGCAGCGACGGAGTCGTCCGACTCGCCGCGCTGACCGACGCGCAGCGAGATGCCTGGAAAGCCGATGTCCTGACAGAGCGCGAAGACGTCGCGCACGTCGTGGTAGCGGAGGCTCGCGTCGCCCCGGAGGATGAGGCGTCGCAGCGGCTCGTTCGCGTGCAGCGTGCGGAGGCGCGACTCGAGCTCGCCGCGCGAGAGCGCCTCTTGCTCGAGGAAGAGCTGGGCGTCGGCGGTGATCGAGACGGTGGCGGGATCGGTGCGTCCCTCGGGCTCCTCGTCCACGTGGAAGATGGACGGGAGATCCACCGGCGCGTCCTGCTCCATGGACGGCAGGACGACCATGAAGATGATGAGGAGCACGAGGACGATGTCGACGAGCGGCGTCACGTTCATCGCCGGCGCGGGTCGCGCCTTGCCTCCACCGAAGCGCTTCATGGTCACATCTCCTCGCAGGGGCCTCAGGACACGGCGAGGGCGGGCTGCTCGTCGTCGAGCGAGACCTCTCCCGAGCTCTCCGTGGTGCTCGCGCGACGCCTGACGTCGCCCGAGGTCTCGAGGCGATCCGTGAGCTCCGAGCCAGCGTTGGTGAGGCCCTGCTCGTACTGAGCGATCTTGCCGGACAGGTAGTTGAAGCCGAGCACGGTGGGGATGGCCACGCAGAGGCCATAGCCCGTGACGATGAGCGCCTCGCCGATGGCCGCGCCGATCGTGCCGATGCCGCCCGAGCCGCTCGCGGCGATCATCTGGAAGGCGTTGATGATGCCGAGCACCGTGCCGAGGAGGCCCACGAAGGGCGCGGTGGAGCCCGTGGAGGCCAGGACGCCCATGCCCTTGTTCAGGCTGGTGGAGAGCGTCTCTCCCTTGCGCTCGATCGCCCGGCGCGCGAGCTCCGCGGCGCGCTCGGTGGAGTCGCCTGCCTCGGTGCGCTTGAGGAACACGTCGAGGCCGGTGAAGAGGACGAGCGCGAGATGCGAGCCCTGCGTCTTGGAGGCGAGCTCTCGGACCTCGGCGAAGGCGCCCTCGTCGAGCGACTTCGCGGCGCGGGCGGCGAACGTGCTGGACACGGCCCGCGAGCGGAAGAGGAGGAGCAGGCGGTCCACCGCCACGGCGAGGCTCGCGATCGCCTGCAGGGTCAGGACGATCACTACTGTGCGGACGGGGAGGCCCATCTCGGACCAGAGCTCGAGCAGGTTGATGTTCATGGGGTCTCCAAGGCGGCAGCGAGAGTCGAGAGGAGCGGAGAGGGTCAGGTCGAAGGTGCCAGTCGAAGGTGTCAGTCGAAGGTGCCAGTCGAAGGTGCCAGTCGAAGGTGCCAGTCGAAGGTGCCAGTCGAAGGTGCCAGTCCGGGCGTCGGTCGATTCAGGGGAGCGTGATGTCGAGCACCAGAGGGAGGGTGTGGATGGCGACGAAGGTCTGCCCGTCGGCGGTGCGCGCGGGCTCGAAGCGCCAGCGCAGGACCGCGCGGATCACGTTGGTGTCGGGCAACAAGGGATGGCCGCGCAGCACCGTGCACTCGCGAACGCCCCCGTCTTCCTCGACGATCACGCGGACCACGATGCGGACCGTGGTGAGCCCCGAGGCACGGAGCTCGTCGGGAATGGCCAGCTCGGCGCCGGGGCCGGAGCGGTCGAGGACACGAGGGCTCGTGCCGCCCTCGGGCACGCGCATGGGACCGCTCGGGCGCACGGGCTCTGGCGCGGGTGGCGGCGGCGTCACTTCCTCGACCGGGGCCGTCCCGGTGCCCCCGGGCACACCACCGAGCTGCCCATCGACGGTGCCATTCGGATCTCCCTCGTTCTCGGGTGCGAAGGGATCGTCGGGGGGAGCGAGAGGAGCGTCGGACTCGGCGGGCGCCTCGTCGGGGATCTCGGTCGGCGCCTCGAGCTCGGGTCGGCGCTGCCCCAGGCGGGCTGCCGGCGCGTCGGGCGGCGGGGGCGCCTCGACCTCGACCGGTGGCGGC
>JAIBCE010000508.1 GCA_019694315.1 Sandaracinaceae bacterium | reverse complement strand
GACGCCGCGCGCCGAGCGCTGGAGCGCGCCTCGGTCGACCTCTCGGTGCTCTCGGTGGCCGAGCCCGCCGTGGTGCGGGCCGATCCGACTCTTCTTGCGCGCGCTCTCTCGAACCTCCTCGACAACGCGCAGCGCCACGCGGGCGGCGTCGACGAGCTCCAGGTCGACGCCGACGACGAGCGCGTCCGCTTCGCCGTGCTCGATCGCGGCCCCGGCCTGCAAGCCGGTGAAGAGACGAAGATCTTCGAGTCGTTCTACCGACGCGGCAAGGACGACGCGCGGCGGCCCTCGCTAGGTCTCGGCCTCGCGTTGGTGCGTCGCATCGCCGAGGCCCACGGCGGGCGCGTGACCGCCGAGAACCGCGACGGCGGCGGGGCGATCATCGCGATCGAGCTGCCGCGCGCCTGAAGAACAGCAGCGCGATCAGCGCGAGCGGCCACGACGAACCCGGACCAGGCGCGTAGGCGCACGACCCGCGGCTTTGGGGCGGCGTGCGCGCCGCGATCCCCAGCGCCGAGGCGACGAAGGCGTTCGACTGCGTGACGTCCATGTACACCGTGGCGCTGCACGCATCGCGCTTGCGGGACGCGATGCCGATCACGCGCCCGTCGACGTCGATCGCCGGTCCGCCGGAGTCTCCCTCGCACACCGCGCCCTCGCCCAGCCACTCGAGCTCGGTGAGCTGGGCCGAGCGACACCCGAGGCCGACGCAGCTCACCCGCAGATCCTCGCGGCGCCGCCGCGTCCCCGAGGGCGCCTCGGTGCCGTCGCGGCCGAACCCGACGGCCGTGAAGGGCTCGCTGTTCTGGACCTCGTGCTCGGTCCGCAGCGAGAGCGGCTTCGCCTCCTCGTCGGGCAGCGCCTCGCCGAGGACCAGCGCCGCGAGATCGCCTCCGCAGAAGGAGGGATCGTTCGGCGCGAGGATGCGCACCACGCCGTGGCGCTTGTCGGGGATCGCCGTGTCGGGCGCGGTCACGACGAACACGCTGTCGGCGCGCGACAGCGTGCCGAACGTGGAGACGGCGCAGTTCACCAGCTCTCCGCCGATCACCGGGGCCACGCAGTGCCGCGCGGTGATCACGAGGCGGGGCGTGACCACCACGCCCGAGCACAGCGTGCCGCGCTCGGTGTCGATCACCACGATGACGCCCGACGCCCCGGAGTCCGTCGCGCCACGCGAGATGGGCTGTGAGGTCCGACCCATCGCCGGGTCTTCGCCACCACACGCCGAGAGAAGGGTGAGGAGCGCGAGAGCGAGGGTGCGCACGAGCACCCACCTCAGCACTCGTCGTGCCCGTGGGCGGTGTGCTCGCTAGCGACGGCGACGTCGCGCGACGACGCCCAAGCCCAAGAGGCACGTGGCGCCCACGATCACCGCGTCGAGGCCGGAGGGCTTCTGCCCGAGGACCATGCAGCCGCAGCCGCTCTTGGTGGTCGTCTCGGGATCACCGCCGCCACACTCGAGCGCGAGGCCGCGTCGAGGCGTGGTGTCGCACGGCGCGGATCGGTTCGGCGGGTACGCGGCGCAGATGGCGCACACGTCGTCGTTGGAGAGGTCGCGCATGTACACCTCGCGCTGCTCGTAGCGGGCGTACATCGTCGGGGTCTTGGTCTTGTCGGTCGGCTGCGGCAGGTTGGTGTGCGCCAGGCCGAGGAAGTGCCCCGCTTCGTGCGTGAGGATCGACTGGAAATCGTAGAGGACGCGGCCCGGCGGGTCGTCGGTGGTGATCGGGTTGTTGGCCGTGTTCACCTCCATGTCCGCGTCGTAGATCTCGCCGGTCTCGGTGTTGAAGGTGACGGTCGTGAGGGCCAGCGTGGTGTCGGCGTCGGACTTGGGCGTGCCGTCGCACTCGGTCCACGCGAGGTCGCGGAACACGATGGTGTTCGCGTTGCCGACCTTGCCGTTGTACTCGACGCAGTCGCAGCTCACCGGGCCGAGGTCCTTCACCTCGATCGACGGGTGCCCTTGATCGAAGCTGCCGGTGCACGACACCGGATCGGCCGGACACGACGAGTTCTTCCAGGCATCGAACGACTTCTGCGCGACCGATCGGGTGGTCGCGAGATCGATCCACCTGCTCGCATCGCGCTGGACCGAGAACCCCACGCAGCGGGTGGACCAGTAGAGCGGGATGCCCGTGTCGTCGCACGGCTTCTCGCTGGTTGGCACGAAGCCCTGCGTCGTCGTGGTGCGGCACCACGCGAACGCGTCACGCGTCGTCAACAACCCGAGCGTGAAGGAGGCGAGGAGGACGAGCTCACTTCTTCGCACGTGCGGCCCAGAGCGTGCGGAGCTCGGTGACGGCGACGGGGAGAGCCTTGCCCGCCAACGTCTCGGCGGCGGGCTTCACGGGCGTGGCGGCGCCGGCCTTGGGCACGAGCGCGAGATCGACCGGGTGCGGCGTGATGCGCGCGACCTTGTCGGTGCCCACCTCGACGGGGAGCGCACCCTGCGCCATGCCCGTCACGGTCAGGGAGCCGACCATGGCCTTGGCGTTGCCCGCGGGCAGCGCGCGGAGGAACAGCACCATCGGACGATCGATGGGGAGCTGCGCCTCGCCGTGCGTGATCTGCCCGATGCCGTCGACCTGACCGCCGAGCGTGCGCACCACCAACGTCTCGCCGGGCTTCTTCGCACCGCCGATCGCCGTGTCGATGGCCACGGTCGTGTAGGTCACGATCCGCCCACCCTCCCAGCGCGACACCCTCGACTTGGGCACCCCGACGACCAGCACCTCGCTGCGGTCGACGAGATCTTCGACCGAGAGCGCGATGGCGGTGGAGGCGTGCGCAGGAGCCGACAGCAGCGCGGCCGAGCCGAGCACCGCCGAGGCAAACAAGGTCGCCACGAGCGGAAAGGAACGACGCAAAGGAGCCATGACGCCTACAGCGTAGCGAGCGCCGGGCCGACGAGCCACCCGCGTCCAGAGAGATGACCCCCGGACTGAAGTCCGGGGCACCGAATGAAGGGCGAAGCCCTCCGGGCTGTGGAAGAACGGAGCTCGAGAAGCGGCGAGATTCTGTGACGGGAATCAACCGTGACTCTGCCAGCCCGCCTTGCGGGCTTCGTCTTGCTGTCGGTGCCCCGGGCTTCAGCCCGGGGGAAAATACGCCGCCTCGACCGCCGCGCGCATGACCTGCCGCACGCCTATGTCGATGGGCGTAGCGAGAAAGAGGGACAAAGCGCGGGCGCCCTGCTCCACCAGCATGCCGAGACCCGAGATGGCGCGCGCCCCCTCGGACGCGGCCCGCGCGAGGAAGGGGGTGATCCGTGGGCGGTAGATGAGGTCGTAGGCGATGGGGGTGCTGGTCTTCTCGGCGCGGGTCCAGGCCTCGGCGATGGCCGAGCCGTCCGGTCCACCCTGCATCCCGGCGCTCGTCGCGTTGACGATCAGATCCCAGGGACCTTCGAGACGTGCCCACGACACGGCCTCGCCGTAGCCCACCGCGTGCACCAGCGCGCGGGCCGCGTGGTCGTCACGCCCCGCGACCCCGAGGCGAGCTCCCAGCGTGCGCATCGCCACCGCGGCGGCGCGTGCCGCTCCGCCCGTCCCGAGGACGAGCACGGCTCGTGGGACCACGCCCTCGGCCAGGAGGTCTGCGCGCAGGCCGTCGCAGTCGGTGTTCGTGCCCACCAGCCGGCCCGTGCGATCGACGAACAGCGTGTTCACCGCCGACACCGAGCTCGCCTCGTCGGTGAGCACGTCGCACAGCTCCATCGCCGCGATCTTGTGGGGGACGGTCACGTTGAGGCCGTGGATCGAGCCGCGGCGCACCCGATCGAGCACGCCCGGGAGCTCCGCGGCGGTGACGCGCATCGCCTCGTAGCTGTGTGGCAGGCCCAGCGCCTGCAGCGCGGCCCCTTGCATCACCGGGCTCAGCGAGTGGCCGACGGGATCGCCGATCACGTAGAAACGCTTCATTCGTCGCGCCTTCCCTTGACCTCGGCGTCGAGCGCGCCCCGATCGAGCCGCACGGTGATGCGCGCGCCGATGGGGACCTCGCGCGCGTCGCGCACCGCGTGCCCTCGTTCGTCGAGGGTGATGGCGTACCCGCGCGAGAGCACCGTGAGCGGAGAGATCGCCTGGAGGTTCTGCGCCGCGGCCCCGAGCCGGGCTCGACGCGCGTCGAGCAGGCGACGCATCGCCGCCCCGAGCCGCACGGGCAGCGGCGCGAGCGCGTGGCGGGCGTCGGCGATCACGGCGCGCGGGTGTCGCGCCGAGAGCCGCCGCTCGAGCGCCTCTCGTTCGCGGGCGGCCGTGGCCAATCTCCGGCGCACGGACTCTTCGAGCCGCGCGGAGAGCTCGTCGACGTGTTGCCTGCGCAGCGCGAGGGCCCGCTCGGGCGCGCGCACGCGTTTGTCGAGCCGCGCGAGCGACTCGGCGGCCTCGCCCAGGCGCGCGCGGTGCGCGAGCACGAGCCGCCGCAGACCCTATTCGAGCCGGTGTCGTCGCGCCTCGTGATCGGGCACCCCGA
>JAIBCE010000507.1 GCA_019694315.1 Sandaracinaceae bacterium | reverse complement strand
CGAACCTGCTCGCGTCGCATGGCGTGCCCTGCATCGATGGTCTCGGGCCCTTCGGCGAGTTCTTCCACGAGACCCGGGAGTGGTGCTCCCTCGAGAGCCTCGCGCGACGCACCGAGGCGCTCGCGAGCTACCTGGTCGCGCGCGCCGACGCCCCGTGACAGTCGAGGGAATTCGCGCGACGCTCTGGCCGTACGACGCATCCGTACAACGCAGCGCGACGGCTCGAACGTCGACCAAGAGAGGGAACGATGAACAACGGACTGGCACAGCGGGCGATCGGCGTGGGCGTCTTCCTCCTCGTCATCCTGGGGCTGAACATCGGCTCGTACCTGCTCGGGTGCGGCACGATCTGGTACTGACGGGCGCCGAGCGGTGTGGCCCGAGCGGCTGAGCTCGCTGCGACCGCCCGACAAGCTCGTGGACCTCGCGATCGCGGCGTCCCTCGGCAGCTGGGCCGTGGGCGCCGCGTTCGGCTTGGGTCAGGGGGACGCGCCGCCGTGGCAGGGGCGGCTGGCCATGGCGGCGGTGCACGCCGTGGCCGCGTGGCTCTTCGCCACGCGCTCGCCTGCGCGCGAGGCGGGGCCGTGGCGATCGCTGCTGCTCGCCTCGCCCTCCCTCCTGATCTCGGGGCTCGCGTTCCGCTTCGGCGCGGGCCGTCTCGAGGGCGCGAGCCTCGCCGCGTTCGTGGTGGGAGCGGTGGGCACCTGCGCCTCGCTCCTCACGCTCGGACGATCCTTCGCGATCTTCGCGGCGCGCGGCGAGCTCGTGGCGCGGGGGCCCTATGCGATCGTGCGCCACCCGGCGTACGCCTGCGAGCTCGTGATGGTGCTCGCGACCGTGGTCGCTGGCGCCTCGCTGGACGCGTCCGATCGCGTGCTGGGCATGCCGCGGGTCGCGCTCGCGATCGCGCTGGCGGCGAGCGCGCTCGGCTCGATCGTGCTCCGCGCCCGCGAGGAGGAGCGCTTCCTCGCGGGCGACCCGCACTACGTCGCGTATGCGAAGCGCGTGCGCTTCCGGCTCGTTCCCTTCGTGTGGTGAGCGGTCACTCGGCGATGTCGAACTCGACCGTCTGGAGGACCTCGCCCTCGGCGTTGCGGACGACGGCTCGCCAGCGCCCGGGCGCCCGCGAGGTGCTGGTCCGGGCGACCGTGCGATAGCGACGGCTCGCGGGCACGTGCAGCGTGACGCCGCCGCGGGCGCCGGTCGCGGGCGTGCCTTCTGCGCGCTCGAACGCGACGGTGATGTCTTGCTCGGCCCCGCTCGGGTTCTCGATGCGGATCACGACGAACACGCGGCCGTCCGCGCGATGGAACGACGTGGTCGCGTCCACCGCGCCTCGCGCTGCCTCGTAGCCACGCGCCGTCGTCATCTCGGTGACTCGCAGCTCGGCGTCCTGCGCGCTCGCGACGCTCGCGAACGAGAGCGAGAGCGCTGCGAGGGCCGTCGCGAAGAAGGTGACGGTGCGGGTGTAGGAGCGGAGCGCGATCGAAGTCATGGGGTTCCTCCTGGCGGCGCGCGTGGTGCCGCCGCGTGTGTGTCGAGCGACTCTGCAACCCGCCGGCCAGCCATCCCGTTCGCCGCGCGGATCGCCACGATCCCTCGGCCGACGCGCCTCGTGGCGCGGCCGAGCTGCACGATGCTTCGCGCATCGCGACGTCGATCGCAACGACTTCGCGTGGGCCGACCGTGTCCGCACGACCTCGCTTGCGTGTGCGAAACACCGAGCGGGCCTGTGCTACCTTCCTCCGCATGGTGAGCGTCATCCGAACGGCGATCGGGAGGGTGCCCAGGGCCTGGCTCTTCGTCGTCCTGGCCGTGGGCGTGCTGCTCGCGACCACGGGCTGTCGCTCCCGCCGCCGCACCACGTTCGGCAGCGTCCCGACCGTGGATGCGCGGCAGGTCGAGCGCCTGCGCCGCGTGGGAGAGCACGAGATGCGCTGTCCCCGCGGCTCGCTCGTGCTGGTCCCCATGACGCAGAACGCCGTGGAGCTGCGCGGCTGCGATCGCATCCGCGAGTACGCGCTCGTGTGCCGGCGGGGTCGCCGCTGCAATTGGCAGCCGATGACCCCCGCGGCGCTCCTGGCCACGCGTGATCTCGGGTGCCCGCTCGAGGCGATGAGCGTGGCCGCTCCGAGCGCGTCCACGCGCGATCTCGTCGGCTGCGGACGCATGGGCCGCTACGCGCTCTCGTGCGTGGAGGACACGGTCTGTCGCTGGAACCTGCTCGGGCCGGTCTCCTCCGACGCCGCCGGGGCGCCGCCCGCCGCGTACGGCACTGGATACGCCGCTCCGGGCTCGGCGCCCGGGCCCGTGCCTCCTTCGTCGTCGGTGCCTCCTTCTTCGTCGGGGCAGGCCGAGGTCCCGCCCCCCCCAGGCGCCTCGCTGTCCGTCTCAGGGCGGGCGGTCTCGGGGCCGGCGGTCTCGGGGCAGGTCTCCGTGACGGCCGAGGTGCCACCGCCTCCGCCAGGCTCCACGCAGCCGCGCTGAGCTCGCCGCACGACACTGCGCCGCGAGCCTCGCGTGCTCCTGCGCTGCGCTCCTGCGCTCCAGCGCTGCGCTACGCTCACCCCGCTCTCACGCTCACCCCGCTCTCACAGCTTGAATCCTTGGACCGAGCCCACGACGACCCCCCGAACGAGCCAGACCGCGCATGACGACGTCCATCCACCGCATCCTCTGCCCCGTCGACTTCTCGCCCGCCTCTGCCCGCGCGCTCGAGGTGGCCCTCGAGTACGCACGCGCCTTCAAGGCCGAGGTGCACGCGATCCACGTCTATCAGCTCTCGGCGTACGCCTCGCCCAGCTCCGACCTGGCGCGCGATCTGGAGACGCAGGTGCGCGCGGAGCTCGACAAGTTCGTGTCGAGCTTCACGTCGCACGGCGTGCCCATCAAGACGGGCCTTCGCATGGGCGTGCCCTACGTCGAGATCGTCGACGCGGCGCGCGACGCGGGCGCGGAGCTCATCGTGATGGGAACGACCGGAAAGACGGGCATCCAGCACCTCTTGCTCGGCTCGGTCGCGGAGCGCGTGGTGCGCACGGCCGAGGTCCCCGTGCTGAGCGTTCGGTACCAGGCGCCCGAGGGCAGCTGAGTGAACGATCCGCTGCGCGTGCTCGAGGCGCTCCTGCGCCCGGCCGGCGCAGGCGTGCACCTCGTGTCGACGGGGCGTGAGGCGCAGGAGGCCCTTCAGCGTCGGCTCTACGGCGTGGGGCACATCGACGAGGTGCGCGCGGTCCACCGGGCCTCGCTCGCGCGCATCGCCGACGCGCGCGTCGTCTTGTTGGCGGTGCCGTCGGACGTGGGGGCGGGCTTTCGTCGGGGATCGAACCTCGGGCCCCAGGCGATCCGCGAGGCCCTCGTGGACGCGGGCGATCATGCCGAGCTCTTCGCGAGTCATGGCGTGCTCGACCTCGGCGACGTCCTCGCGGTGCCCCAGCTCCTCTCGGACGACATGCTCTCGGCGGCGCAGATCGAGGCCTCGCGTCGCGCGATCTACGGCGATTCCTCGGTGTCCTGGCCCGTCGCACCGCTCAGCATCGCCGAGCGCGTGCTCGACGCGGTGCTCGCGATCAACCCGCGCGCCGTGCCCTTCGTGCTCGGAGGCGACCACTCGGTCGCATGGCCGGTGGTGGCGGCCCTCCATCGCGTGAGGCCGCGCCTCGGCATCGTGCAGATCGACGCGCACACCGATCTGCTCGCCGAGCGCCTGGGCGTGCGCATGTGCTTCGCCACGTGGACCTACCACGCGAACGAGCTGCTCGGACGCGGCGGGCGCGTGGTGCAGGTGGGGATCCGCGCGAGCGGCCGTGACCGCGCGCACTGGGAGGGCACGTGCGACGTGCGGCAGCTCTGGGCGCGCGACTTCCTCGCCGATCCGAGCGCAGCCCTCGAGCAGATCGTGGCGTGGGTCCGCGCCTCGGGCGTGGAGGAGATCTACGTCTCGAACGACATCGACGGCACCGACGCGCGCTGGGCCGACGCGACGGGCACGCCCGAGCCGGGCGGCCTCGAGCCCGAGCACGTCGAGCGTCTGTTCGCGCGCCTCGCCGAGATCGTACGCATCGGCGCGGCCGACGTGGTGGAGGTGGCGCCGCCGCTCTCTGCGACGCGCACCACCGTCGACCTCGCCGCGCGCTACGTGCGCGCGACCCTCTCGGCGATCGAGGCGAGCTCACAGCGGGCCTGATCGGCCCTCGCCGTGCCTCACGGACGCACCCTCGGAGGCGCGAGCCACTTCGTTCCTGCTCCCATCGAGCAGGGCATGGAGGTACGCGTCGCGACGGACGTTCGCGTGAGCCTCGGCATCGTCGCGTCTGCTCTGCCCCTCGAGCCGCAGAGCGCGACACCGCCGTGCCTCACGGACGCACCCTCGGAGGCGCGAGCCACTTCGTTCCTGCTCCCATCGAGCAGGGCATGGAGGTACGCGTCGCGACGGACGTTCGCGTGAGCCTCGGCATCGTCGCGTCTGCTCCGCCCCTC
>JAIBCE010000506.1 GCA_019694315.1 Sandaracinaceae bacterium | reverse complement strand
GCGGATCGCAGCCGTCGTACGCGCGCACGTTTCCGTCGTCGCACTGCTCGCTGCCCTCGGGCGTGCCGTCGCCGCACGTGGTCGCGTGACACGCCGCGCCCTCGGTCGGGCACGCGAAGCCCGACTCGCGGCGACAGCGATCGTCGCAGCCGTCGCCCGGCATGACGTTGGCGTCGTCGCACTGCTCGAGGCCCCGCGCGAGCCCGTCGCCGCAGCGCGCCGCGCGGCACGCCACGCCCGCGATCTCGCACACCCAGCCGTCCTCGATCCCGCACTCGTCGCTGCAGCCGTCACCCGCGCTCGCGTTGCCGTCGTCGCAGCGCTCGGGCGCCTCGACGAGCCGATCGCCGCACGTGATCGGCCTGCACGGCATCGCAGGGAGACAGCGATAGCCGGGCTCCACCTCGCAGCTCGGCGAGCAGCCGTCCCCGGGCATCGTGTTCGCGTCGTCGCAGGCCTCGGTGAGCGTGCGACGACCGTCGCCGCACACCTCGCCCGCGTCGGGGCCGAGCGGTGCGTCGCTGCGCATGAAGAACGCGTCCACGTTGGGATCGAACGCGTCGATGCCGCCGTCGCGACCGCCGTCGGGCGTGGGCGCGATGCCGGAGGGACAGCCCGCGAGGGCGAGCGCGACGAGCACGACGACGAGCGAGCGCGAAGCCATGACCCTCGATGGTACGGGCGAGGTCGAGGGTGTGGCGAGCACGCCGAACGGCCCCTATCCTCGCGCTCCCTATGACGAAGGAAGTGACGGTCGCCGCCATCCAGTGCCCGCTCGGTGGCAGCCGCGAGGACAACGTCGCGCGCATCACCACCCACGTGCGCGCGGCCGCGGCGCGCGGGGCGAACGTGATCCTGCCGCCCGAGCTCTTCGAGGGCCCGTACTTCTGCCGCGAAGAGAAGGAGAGCTTCTTCGAGTGGGCGCGTCCCCTCGAGGGCAACGCCACGATCGCGCACTTCGCCGCGATCGCGAAGGAGCTCGGCGTGGTGATCCCCGTGTCCTTCTTCGAGAAGGCGGGCCCTGCCTACTACAACAGCCTCGCGATGATCGACGAGACCGGCGCCGTGCTCGGCCTCTACCGCAAGAGCCACATCCCCGACGGCCCGGGCTACGAGGAGAAGTACTACTTCCGCCCCGGCGACACGGGCTTTCGCGTGTGGAAGACGGGCTTCGGCACGATCGGCGTCGGCATCTGCTGGGACCAGTGGTACCCCGAGTGCGCGCGCGCGATGGTGCTCGGCGGCGCCGAGATCCTCCTCTACCCCACGGCGATCGGCGCCGAGCCCAACGGCGTCGACACCAAGGATCCGTGGCAGCGCGCGATGATCGGGCACGCGGTCTCGAACGCGACGCCGGTGATCGCCGCCAACCGCATCGGCGTCGAGAGCTGGCAGACCTTCTACGGCAGCTCGTTCTGCGCGGACATGCGCGGTGACAAGCTCGCCGAGCTCGGTCGCGACGAAGAGGGCGTGTGCGTGGCGAGCTACGACCTCACGAAGGTGCACGAGTACCGCGCGAGCTGGGGCTTCTTCCGTGATCGCCGCCCCGAGCTCTACGGCGCGCTCGCCACCGCGGATGGCCAGCACGTCGTGCGTCACGGCATGAAGCTCGGCTGACCACTTCCACGCCTACGGCCAGGCGCCTGTCCGTCGCGCTCCGATCGTGCGCTACGATCGCCGCCCTCGCGCGTGACCATGCCTCGACTCGCACCACGACTCCTCGCTCTCCTGGGGCTCGCCGCCGGCGCGCTCGGGTGCGGGGAAGATCCGCCGCCGCCACCGCCCACGACCGTGGCGCCACCCTCGCTCCCCGAGCCCACCGCGCCCGCCCCCACTCCCTGCGACACGCTCTGTGATCGCGTGATGGCGTGCGACATGCCCGACCTGGGCGATCGCGCCTCGTGCGTGCGGCGCTGCATGGCTCGCGCGCCGCGCGACGTGCAGATGCTCGACTGCCTCGCCGAGCCCACGACGGACGGCACGCGCCGCTGCGACCTCGCGCGCCGCTGCACCGAGGTGTGGGTCGAGCGTCGCTCGCGGCCCACCGCGATCGTGCCCGAGCGCGAGCGCCTCGACGCGCGCGCGCTCGGCCCCGAGCTCCAGATCTCGCTCGAGTCGCGCCTCCTCAACGCGAGCCCCGACTCGAGCCGCTACGACCTCGTCCTGCTCGTGCGCGGTCGCGGCCAGTGGGACGGCGGCGTCGGCGAGGGCGACGCGGGCGAGGCGCTCGACGCAGGCAGCTTCGACGGCGGCCTCGAGGCGCCCGATCTCTGGGTGCGCGTGGGCGCCTACACCTCGGACGGACGGCTCCCGCTCGTGCGCGTGTCACCGCGACCGCCGAGCGACGACCCCCGCGCGCCCCTGTTCCAGCAGGGCTCGTACTGGGCCCGCACGGGCGACTACTACCGCGTGCGCCACGAGCGCGACGAGCTCGTGATCGAGCACGCGTTCCTCCAGACCGGCCCCTCGCGCACCGAGCAGATCGAGTCGGACTTCGAGACGCAGCTCCGCATCCAGCTCGCGCCCGGGGCACGCGTCACCGCGCTGCGCGAGCTCTCCGAGTGAGAGCACGTGTCACTCGGATGGATCGGTGCGAGTGAGGGTCTGCGGCCAGTCCCTCCGGGACGAAACGAAGAGCGTGCGTCCATGCAAGTGACTGACGCTCTGGGTCGGCGCGTCGCGTGACCAAGACCCTCGATCAGCTCCAGCTCGAGGACGTGCTCGGCGAGGGCGGGCTCTTCGCCCAGAAGCTCCCGGGCTACGAGCCGCGGCCTGCGCAGCGCGCCATGGCCGAGCTCGTGGCGCACGGCCTGCGGCACGGCGGCGTGAGCCTGATCGAGGCCGGCACCGGCACGGGCAAGACCTTCGCGTACCTCGTGCCGGCGCTGCTCAGCGACGTGAAGGTCGTGGTGTCGACGGGCACGCGCGCGCTCCAGGATCAGATCGCGCTGCGCGACGTGCCCGCGCTCGCGTCGATCCTCGGCGAGGAGCTGCCGGTCGCGGTGCTCAAGGGCCTCTCGAACTACGTATGCCTGCGGCGCCACCAGGAGCTGCTCGGCTCGGTGGAGTCGGTGAGCCGCCCCGAGGTGGTGCGGCACCTGCCCGTGCTCCAGTCGTTCCTCTCGCGGGCGCAGCGCGGCGAGAAGCGAGAGCTGCCGGAGATCGCCGAGGACGCGCCGATCTGGTCGCTCGTCGAGAGCGGCTCCGACAGCCGCGTGGGCGCGCGCTGCCGCTACCACGACGAGTGCTTCGTGACACGCGCGCGCGCCGAGGCCGAGGCCGCGCAGATCGTGGTCGTGAACCACCACCTCTTCTTCGCGGACCTCGCGCTCCGAGCGCGCGGCGCGAGCGTGCTGCCTCCGTACGAGGCCGTGATCTTCGACGAGGCGCACCAGATCGGCGACGTGATGACCGACCTCTTCGGGCTCACGATCAGCGCCTCGCGCGTGGACCGGCTCGTGCGCGACGCCACGCGCACGCTCGCGGCGCTGCGTGTGGACGGCGAGCCGAGCGATCGCGCGTTCCGCAAGGTGCTGCTCGCCACGAGCGATCTCGTCGACGACCTCGCCAAGCTCCGCGGCCGCGCCGCCAGCGACGCGAGACGCGCCCTCGAGAGCGAGGACCGCGAGGCGATCCGCGATCGTCTCTTCGACCTCGAGGCCGCGCTCGAGGCCGCGGGCGCCCATGTGCGCGCGGCGATGGATCCCGAGGAGCGAGGCCACGAGGCGCTCGCGCAGCTCACGCGACGGCTCGACGATCTCCGCAACGATCTGCTCGTCGTGATCGAGGGCGGCCACGGCCTCGTCGTGTGGGTGGAGCACACGCGCGGACGCGGCGGCTCGGTGCTCGGCGCGAGCCCCGTCGACGTGTCGCGCGCCTTCCGCGAGGAGGTGCTCGATCGCACGCGCACCGTGATCCTCGCGAGCGCCACCTTGGGCGCCGATCTGCGCAGCGAGGCCCACGCCCGCACGAGCGAGCCGCCTCGCCCGCGCGCGTCGGAGGGCGCACGCGAGAGCCGCGTCGTGCTCGACGAGGGCCCCGACGCGCTCGTGCGCGAGGACGCCCCCGCGTATGGCGCGCACGCCGACGAGCGCGCGCGCGCCTCGAGCGTGACCTCCTCGCCCTTCGCGCTCACGCGGCGCGAGCTCGGCATCGAGGGCGAGGTCGACGAGCTCGTGGTGCCCTCCCCTTTCGACTATCCGTCGCAGGCCGCCCTCTACCTGCCGGAGCTGCCCGACCCGCGCGACCCCGCGTTCGCTCTGGCCGCACGCGAGGAGATCGACGCGCTCGTCGCGGCCTCGGGCGGCGGCGCGTTCGTGCTCACGACCTCGGTGCGCATGCAGCTCGAGCTGCGCCGCGCGCTCGCGCCCGCGCTGCGCCGACGCGGCACCGAGGTGCTCGTGCAGGGCGAGCTGCCCAAGCACGAGCTGCTCACGCGCTTCCGGGCGCACGGCCACGCCGTGCTCTTCGCGACGCTGG
>JAIBCE010000107.1 GCA_019694315.1 Sandaracinaceae bacterium | reverse complement strand
CTGCGCATCCGGACGGGTCGCTACGCGGCGGGGCAGAGCCTGCCGGGCGAGCGCGAGCTCGCCGAGGAGCTGGGCGTCTCGCGCACCACGCTGCGCACCGCCATCGCGCAGCTCGAGGCCGAGGGGCTCGTGCGCGCGGTGCACGGCTCCGGGACGCGCGTGCTCGACTTCCGCCAGACGGGCGGCCTCGACCTCTTCGGCCACCTCGCGTCGCTCGTGCTGAGCGGCGCCCCCGTGCCTGGTGGCCTCTCGCTCTTCGCGAGCCTGATGGAGCTCAGGCGCGCGGTGGCGATCGAGGCGGTGGGCCTCGCGACCGAGCGCGCGAGCGTGGAGGCCCTGCGCGCCATGCGCGCGCACGTGGCGGCGATGGGGGCGCTGCTGGGCGATCCCCACGCGTTCATGGTGGCGGACCTCGCGTTCGCGCGGCTCATCGTGCGCGCGACCGGCAACCTCGCCTACGAGCTGCTCTTCAACTCGGTCGTTCGCACGGTCGAGGGGAACCGGGGCATCGAGCTCGCGTTCTTCGCGAACGCCAAGGCCACGCTCGCGGTGTACGGGCGCCTGCTCGATCGCATGGAGGCGCGCGATCACGAGCGCGCGCGCGCCACGGCTGCGCGCCTCTTGCATCGACTCGATCGCACGACGGTCGACGCGCTCGGCGGCTTCCTCGCGGCCGCGGCGCCGATCGAGGCCGCAGGCGAGCCCGAGCGCAGGACTGCCGAGCGCAGGACTCCCGAGCGCGGGGCTCCCGAGCGGAAGGCGCGCGAGACCACCAAGAGCGCGGCGCGACGCGCGACACGTTCCCCGGCCAAGAAGGGCCGGAGCAAGCGGGGTGCACGATGACGGCGACGGCGATCGAGGGGCTGCCGCTCACGCGGCTCGAGGTGTTCTGGGCGGGCCTGGTGCTGCCGAGCTTCGCGGGCAGCGGCGCGGGCTTCACCGTGCGCGAGGGTGAGGTCGACTACCTCGCGGGGCTCGCGCGCTTCATGGGCGCGGCGAGCGAGAAGGCCAAGCTCGGCATCCGCCTCGCGTTCCTGCTCGCGGTGACGGCGCCCGTGTGGCTCGGGGGTCGCCTCCGCGGCTTCTCGAGCCTCGGCGCCGAGGAGCGGAGCGAGCTGCTCGATCGCATGTCGCGCCATCGCGTGTTCTTCGTCCGCGAGCTCTGCCTCCTGCTCAAGCTCATCGCGTGCATGGCGATCTTCCGCGCACCGAGCACGCGCGAGCGCACGGGCTACGACCGCGCGACGCCGGGCGCCACGCCCCATCGACGCAAGCTGCCCGTGCTCTCGCACGCGGCCGCCGAGCTCACGGAAGAGAGGGCCGCATGAGCCGCTGGGACGACGAGGTCGACTTCGTGATCGTGGGCACCGGCGCGGGCGGCGCGACCGCCGCGCGCGTGCTCTCCGAGGCGGGCTTCTCGCTCGCGCTCGTGGAGGAGGGCCGCTACCTCAAGCCCGAGGATCGACCGCGCGAGCTCGTGGACGCGATGGCGATGGCGGTGCGCGGCATGGCCACGCTCGCGACCGACAGCGTGGTGCCCATGCCGCTCCTCCAGGGCAAGTGCGTGGGCGGATCGACCGCGATCAACTCGGGGATCGTGTGGCGCATGCCCGAGGACGTGCGGGCCGAGTGGGCCTCGCGCTGGGGCCTGACGGGTCTCGTCGGCGAGGCGATGGACGACGCGTACGCGACGATCGAGGACGAGCTCGGCGTGGGCCCGACCGAGGCGCCGATCGCGGGCGGCAACAACCTCCTCATGGCGCGCGCCGCCACGCAGCTGGGCCTGCCGGGCAAGGTGATCCAGCGCAACGCGCGCGGCTGCGAGGGCAACGGCCGATGTCTCCAGGGCTGCCCCGTCGGCGCACGACAGAGCATGGAGGTGAGCTACGTGCCGCGCGCGATCGAGCGAGGCGCGAGGCTCGTCACCGACTGTCACGTGGAGCGCGTGCTCCTCGAGCGAGGCCGCGCGGTGGGCGTGCGAGGACTCGTGCGTGACGCGAGTGGATCGCGGCGCATCGAGATCGGCGCGCGACGCGGCGTGATCGTGGCCGCGAGCGCGATCTTCTCGCCGCTCCTGCTCGCGCGCAGCGGTGTGCGCCATCCGCTCCTGGGCGAGCGCTTCCAGGCGCATCCGGGCGCAGCGATCGTGGGCCGCTTCGACGAGGACGTGTGCATGGGCTTCGGCGCCTCGCAGGGCTACGAGGTCCCGATGCGCGAGCGCGGCTACAAGCTCGAGGCGCTGAGCCTGCCGCCCGACATGCTCGCGGCCCGCCTGCCGGGCGCGGGGCGCGACTGGCAGACGCGCGTCGGCGAGCTCGGACGCTATGCGCAGTGGGGCGGCGTGGTGCGCATGGAGGCGCTCGGCCGCGTGCGCGCGGGGCTCTTCGATGGTGTCTCGGTGCGCTACGAGCCGACGCGCGCCGACCTCGCGAAGGTGCGCGACGCGCTGCTCCTCGTGGGCCGCATGATGTTCGCGGCCGGCGCGAAGGAGATCTATCCGGGCATCGCGTCGATGCCCGAGATCGTGCGGAGCGAGGCCGAGCTCGTGGAGCGCATGCCAATCGAGCTCGCGCGCCCCGACGTGCACCTCGTGGCCTCGCACCTCTTCGGCACCACGTGCGCGTCGGCCGATCCGTCGCGCGGTGTGGTGGACGAGCAGCTCGCCGTACGCGGCGCGCGCGATCTCTACGTGATGGACGCGAGCGTGTTCCCCACGAACCTCGGCGTGAACCCGCAGCACTCGATCATGGGCGTGGTGTGGGCGGCCTCGAAGGCCCTCGCGGCCCGCGAGCACGCCCGGCGCGCGGCCTGATCAGCGCTCGCAGAGCGCGACCTCGCCGTGCCTCACGGACGCACCGTCGGAGGCGCGAGCCAGTCTGTTCCCGTCTGATCGCACTCGGGGATCCGCAGCGCGCGACCTCGCCGTGCCTCACGGACGCACCGTCGGAGACGCGAGCCAGTCCCTCTCTGCTCCTCATCGAGCAAAGACATGGAGGTACGCGCCACAAACGGGGCTCGCGTGCGCCTCTGCATCGTCGCGCTTCATCGGAAAGCCGAATTCCCAGAGCGCGACCTCGCCGTGCCTCACGGACGCACCCTCGGAGGCGCGAGCCAGTCTGTTCCCGTCTGATCGCACTCGGGGATCCGCAGAGCGCGACCTCGCCGTGCCTCACGGACGCACCGTCGGAGACGCGAGCCAGTCCCTCTCTGCTCCTCATCGAGCAAAGACATGGAGGTACGCGCCACAAACGGGGCTCGCGTGCGCCTCTGCATCGTCGCGCTTCATCGGAAAGCCGCATTCCCAGAGCGCGACCTCGCCGTGCCTCACGGACGCACCGTCGGAGACGCGAGCCAGTCTGTTCCCGTCTGATCGCACTCGGGGATCCGCAGAGCGCGACCTCGCCGTGCCTCACGGACGCACCGTCGGAGACGCGAGCCAGTCCCTCCCTGCTCCTCATCGAGCAAAGACATGGAGGTACGCGCCACAAACGGGGCTCGCGTGCGCCTCTGCATCGTCGCGCTTCATCGGAAAGCCGAATTCCCAGAGCGCGACGATGCCGTGCCTCACGGACGCACCGTCGGAGACGCGAGCCAGTCCCTCTCTGCTCCTCATCGAGCAAAGACATGGAGGTACGCGCCGCAAACGGGGCTCGCGGGAGCCTCTGCGTCGTCGCGTCTGATCTCATCCGCCCCGATCCGCAGAGCGCGACGATGCCGTGCCTTACGGACGCGCCGTCGGAGACGCGAGCCAGTCCCTCTCTGCTCCTCATCAAGCAAAGGCATGGAGGTACGCGCCACAAACGAGGCTCGCGTGAGCCTCTGCATCGTCGCGCTTCATCGGAAGCGGAATTCCCAGAGCGCGACGATGCCGTGCCTCACGGACCCACCCTCGGGGGCGCGAGCCAGTCTCTTCCTGCTCCAAATCAAGCAAGGACATGGAGGTACGCGCCACAGAGGGGGCGCGCGTGAGCCTCGGCATGCTCGCGTCTGATCTGGCCCTCGCATCCGCAGAGCGCGACAACCCCGTGCCTCACGGGCGCATCCTCGAAGGCGCGAGCCAGTGTGTTTCTGCTTCAGTCGAACTGGAACATGGAGGTACGCGCCGCAACGGGGGCTCGCGTGAGCCTCGGCATGCTCGCGTCTGATCTGGCCCTCGCATCCGCAGAGCGCGACAACCCCGTGCCTCACGGACGCACCCTCGGAGGCGCGAGCCAGTCTCTTCCTGCTCCAAATCAAGCAAGGACATGGAGGTACGCGCCACAGAGGGGGCGCGCGTGAGCCTCGGCATGCTCGCGTCTGATCTGGCCCTCGCATCCGCAGAGCGCGACAACCCCGTGCCTCACGGGCGCATCCTCGAAGACGCGAGCCAGTGTGTTCCTGCTCCCATCGAGAAGGAACATTGAGGTACGCGCGCAAACGGGGGCTCGCGTGAGCCTCTGCATGCTCGCGTCTGATCTGCCCCTCGGATGCGCAGAGCCCGACACCGCCGTGCCTCACGGGCGCATCCTCAAAGGCGCGAGCCAGTCCGTTCCTGCTCCAATCGAGAAGGAACATGGAGGTTCGCGCCGCAAACGGGGGCCCGCGTGAGCCTCGGCATGCTCGCGTCTGATCTGGCCCTCGCATCCGCAGAGCGCGACAACCCCGTGCCTCACGGACGCACCCTCGGAGGCGCGAGCCAGTCTCTTCCTGCTCCAATTCAAGCAAGGACGTGGAGGTGCGCGCCGCGACGTCACCGCGCGTGAGCCTCTGCATGCTCGCGTCTGATCTGGCCCTCGCATCCGCAGAGCGCGACAACCCCGTGCCTCACGGACGCACCCTCGGAGGCGCGAGCCAGTCTCTTCCTGCTCCAAATCAAGCAAGGACATGGAGGTACGCGCCGCGACGGGGGCTCGCGTGAGCCTCGGCGTCGTCGCGTCGGGGAATCACGAGCGCCGGCTTGCCCAGCGGCGCAAGTGGTGTGATCGTACGTTCATCCTCCATGGCCAAAGAGAAGGTCACGCTCACGCTGGACGCGGAACAGATCGCCGCGCTTCGTGAGCTCGTCGGTGCACGCAGCCTCTCGGCCGGTGTCGATGCGGCCGTCGCCGCCTACGTCGCGCGCATGCGCCACCTGGCGGCGGTCGACGAGTGGCTCGCCGAGATGGAGCGGGCGCACGGTCCGGTTCCCCCGGCCACCGTCGAGTGGGCGGCACGCATCGTGGACGCCTGGGCCGCGCCGCCGGCGCGCCGTCGACGGACCGGCTGATGCTGTTGCTCGACAGTGAGGCGATGTCCGCCATTGCCCACGGCCCTGCGGCACGCAGGGACCGCGTGCGAGCCCTGATCGCGGAGATGCGAGCGCGCGATGCGCCGGTCGCGGTCGTCGCTGCGGTCCTGTCCGAGGTCGTCCGCGGTCATCCTCGCGACGCGGCCGTCTTCGCGGGCATGCGACGCTCTCGCGTCGAGGTGCGGGACGTCGACGCGCGCGTCGCCGTGCGGGCCGGCCAGCTGCTCGGCCGCATCCGCGCGAGATCGGATCTGGCGGTCGACGCCTTCATCGTCGCCGTCGCGGACCTCGCAGGAGGTGCGGTCGTCGCCACGGCCGACCCCGACGATCTCGAGCGCCTCGCATCGCACGCGGATCGGGTCGTCATCGCCGACATCACCTGAGCGACCTCGCGACCCAGAGCGCGACAACCCCGTGCCTCACGGGCGCACCCTCAGCGGCGCGAGCCAGTGTGTTTCTGCTTCAGTCGAACGGGAACATGGAGGTACGCGCCACAAAGGGGGCGCGCGTGAGCCTCGGCATCGTCGTGTCTGAGCGCGAGTCGCAGAGCGCGACCTCGCCGTGCCTCACGGCGCATCCTCGAAGGCGCGAGCCAGTGTGTTTCTGCTTCAGCCGAACGGAAACATGGAGGTACGCGCCACAAAGGGGTCTCGCGTGAGCCTCTGCATCCTCGCGTCTGAGCTCGAGTCGCAGAACGCGACCTCGCCGTGCCTCACGGGCGCATCCTCCAAGGCGCGAGCCTGTGTGTTTCTGCTTCAGCCGAATGGGAACATGGAGGTACGCGCCGCACGGGAGCTCGCGTGAGCCTCGGCATCGTCGCGTCTGATCTGGCCCTCGCGTCCGCAGAGCGCGACAACCCCGTGCCTCACGGACGCACCTCGGAGGCGCGAGCCAGTCCCTCTCTGCTCCTCATCGAGCATAGACATGGAGGTACGCGCCACAAACGAGGCTCGCGTGAGCCTCTGCATCGTCGCGTCTGATCTCATCCGCCCCGATCCGCAGAGCGCGACGATGCCGTGCCTCACGGACGCACCCTCGGAGACGCGAGCCAGTCCCTCTCTGCTCCTCATCGAGCAAAGGCATGGAGGTACGCGCCACAAACGAGGCTCGCGTGAACCTCTGCGTCGTCGCGTCTGATCTCATCCGCCCCGATCCGCAGAGCGCGACGATGCCGTGCCTTACGGACGCACCCTCGGAGGCGCGAGCCAGTCCCTCTCTGCTCCTCATCGAGCAAAGACATGGAGGTACGCGCCACAAACGAGGCTCGCGTGAGCCTCTGCATCGTCGCGTCTGATCTCATCCGCCCCGATCCGCAGAGCGCGACGATGCCGTGCCTTACGGACGCACCCTCGGAGACGCGAGCCAGTCCCTCTCTGCTCCTCATCGAGCAAAGGCATGGAGGTACGCGCCACAAACGAGGCTCGCGTGAGCCTCTGCGTCGTCGCGTCTGATCTCATCCGCCCCGATCCGCAGAGCGCGACGATGCCGTGCCTCACGGACGCACCGTCGGAGGCGCGAGCCAGTCCCTCTCTGCGCCCATCGCGCAAGGACATGGAGGTACGCGCCACAAACGGGGCTCGCGTGAGCCTCTGCATCGTCGCGTCTGATCTCATCCGCCCCGATCCGCAGAGCGCGACGATGCCGCGCCTCACGGACGCGCCGTCGGAGGCGCGAGCCAGTCCCTCTCTGCTCCTCATCGAGCAAAGGCATGGAGGTACGCGCCACAAACGAGGCTCGCGTGAGCCTCTGCATCGTCGCGTCTGATCTCATCCGCCCCGATCCGCAGAGCGCGACGATGCCGTGCCTCACGGACGCACCCTCGGAGGCGCGAGCCAGGCGGCCCTCATCGCCTCAGCCGCCGAAGACGAAGTCGGCGACCGCGTCCCACATGCGCTCGAATTCCGCGCGTCCGAAGCCGCTCATGGTGCGGATCCAGTCGACGTGCATGGGACTGTCCTCCTCGAGCGCGCTCGCGAGGCCACCGCTCAGGCTCTTGCGCGCGGCCTGCGCGATGCGCGCGTCGCGCTCGTCGACCGTCTCGCCGAAGTGACCGATCACGTCGAGGTGATCGGCCCACGCGGCGTGCACCACCTCGCCCCAGACCTGCGAGCGCGTGGGCACGATCGCGTCGTTGCCGCGCGCGCTCGGCACACGGCCGAAGGCCTCCGTCAGCGCGCGCGCCTGCTCGGGGCTCGGCGTGGGCAGCAGCTCCTCGGGCAGCGTGGACGCGAGCGTGTGGAGCGCGCGGTAGAGGTTGTACATGGCCTGGTGCGTGGGGTTCGCGCCCACGCGGACCTGACGACCGAGCGAGGGAGGCTGCGCCTGCGTGACGACGCAGCCGCGACGGATGCCCGCGCGCTCCGTCGCGAGCGCGTTGAAGAGATCGAGGCCCTCGGGCGTGAGCTGGACGAGCAGCGTCTGGTCGCGCTTGACCTCGTCGAAGATCGACTCGATCTGCTTGCGTCGCTCGGGGCTGAAGTCCTTGAGCACGAGCTCGTAGACCTGCTCGAGGATGCCGCCGGACACGAGCCTTCCCGCGCCTGCGGAGCCGAGCGCGCTCGCGAGAAGCACGATCGCGGGCATGGGGATCGTGCCGAGGCGGATCGCCTGGATCGTCACGAGCGAGAGCAGGCCGAGGAGGCGCTGCCCGAGCACGCTCGAGAAGAACGTGGCCGTGGGCGCGCCGAAGTGCGGTGTGGCCACGGCCACCACGGTGCGCACGCGCTGCATGAGCGGCTCGACCTCGACCTGGGTGAGCAGCGACGCGCTCGGCGCCACGGCCAGCCGCGCATCGAGGCCCCCCGTGGAGTGACCGACGAGGTGGATCGGACCCTCGCTCCCCGCCGTGTCCGCGATGAGGTCGACGAGCTTGCTCGCGCGCTTGCGGAGCGAGGCCGTGGGGTACGTCGGCGCGTAGTGAATCGACGCGTCGAGGCCGCGCCGATCGGCGTGCGCTGCGAGGTGCTCGCGCACGTGCGCGAAGTAGCGGAAGTCACCGAAGTTCGCGAACCCGAAGAAGCCCGGAACGAGGTAGACGTGGTGACGCACACGGGTCGTGTATCACAAGGCCACGGTGCGCCGCGCGCCGCCCAACGGGCGCCGAGGCACAGCGAGGGCACGTGGACGACGAGCATCGACGACGACATCGCGGCCCCGCGCCCAAGGATCACGAGCTCTTCGCGGAGGGCGCGCTGCCCGCGCTGCGCACGGCGACGAGCGAGCTCGCGTGGCTCCTCGAGCGCGGCTACGCGAGCCCGTCGGCGCTCAAGCTGGTGGGGGATCGCCACGACCTCACGGCGCGTCAGCGCGCTGCGGTGGAGCGCGCCGCGGTGCCCGAGCCGCTCGCGCGATCGCGTCGTGACAAGCACCTCGCGCTGGAAGCGCTCGAGGGCCGCACCCTCGCGATCGACGGCTTCAACGTGCTGATCGTGGGCGAGTCGGCGCTCTCCGGCGCGCCGCTCTTCGTGGGCCGCGACGGCGCGATCCGCGATCTCGGCGGCGTGCACGGCAGCTGGCACCGCGTGGCCGAGACCGAGCGCGTGATCGAGGCGCTCGCGTCGATCCTCGCGGCGACGGGCTGCGCTGCGATCCGCGTGGTGCTCGATGCGCCAGTGTCGAACAGCGGCCGCCTCCGGGCGCTCTTCGAGGAGACCTTCGCGAGGATCGCCCCTGGTCTCGCCGCGGAGATCTCGCTCGCGCCCAACGCCGATCACGCCCTCCGCGCGATGGAAGACGCGATCGTGGCGAGCGCCGACGGGATCGTCATCGACCACGCGCGGGGGTGGGTCGAGCTCGTACGCCCGATCGCTGCACACACGAGCGCGACCCCGTGGTGGATCGAGCTCGGATGATCAGATGTCGAATTCCTCGGGCGGCTTCGCCGGCTCGCGGGGCGCTCCGATGCGGAGCTTGGGAGGATCGAGCGCGACGCGGCTGCCGGGCGCGACCGACTCCGTGATGAACGTCGCGCCGCCGATCACGCTGCCCTTGCCGAGCACCGTCTCGCCGCCGAGCACCGTGGCGCCTGCGTAGATCGTCACGTCGTCTTCGACCGTCGGGTGGCGCTTGGCCGCACCGACCACACGACCGCTCGCGTCGCGCTTGAGCGAGAGCGCGCCGAGCGTGACGCCCTGGTAGATGCGCACGCGCGCGCCGATGTGCGAGGTGGCGCCGATCACCACGCCCGTCGCGTGATCGATGAAGAAGCGCTCGCCGATCGTCGCGCCCGGGTGGATGTCGGCGCCCGTCTCGGTGTGCGCCCACTCGCTCATGATGCGCGGCATGAGCGGCACGCCGAGCACGTGCAGCTCGTGCGCGATGCGGTGCACGGTCACCGCGCGGTAGCCGGGGTAGCTGAGGATGATCTCGTCGATCGAGCCCGCCGCAGGATCGCCATCGAGCGCGGCCTGCGCGTCGAGGACGAGCCTGCGCCGGATCTCCGGGAGCTTGCCGAGGAGCGCGCCAGCGAGCTGCTTTCCGTGGGAGCGACAGCGCGGCTGATCGAGGTGCGACTCGGACTCGTCGCGGAAGCAGAGGCAGCGCTCGATCTGGCTCTCGAGCTTGTCGCGCAGCTGCGCCACGAGGTTGCCCGTGTGGTAGGCGAGGTTCTCGTCGGTGAGATCGAGGCGGCCGAAGTAGCCCGGAAAGAGCACCTCGAAGAGGAGGTGCAGGATCTCCACGATCTCCTCGCGCGACGGAAGGAAGCGTTTGTTCACGTGCTGCGCGCGACCGTCGCTGCGGTAGCTGAGCAGCAGCGCGTCGACCGTCTCGCGCAGACCACCGTTCTTCGTGTCCATCGCCACGATTCCTCGTTCGCTCGGGGCCTCTCGTCGAGCGCTGGGCTACGAGACGGCCTTCATCGTCTCGACGTCGGTGAACATGCCCTCGAAGAGCGCGCCCGACAGGTAGCGCTCGCCCGCGTCCGGCAGGATCACGACGATCGTCTTGTCCTTCCACGCGGGATCGTTGGCGAGGCGCACGGCCGCCGTCATCGCCGCGCCGCACGAGATGCCGCAGAGGATGCCCTCCTCCTTGGCGAGACGACGCGCCATGGCGATGGCCTCGTCGTTCGAGACCGTCTCGACCTGATCGACGATCGAGAGATCGAGGTTCTTGGGCACGAAGCCCGCGCCGATGCCCTGGATCTTGTGCGGGCCGGGGGCGACCTCCTGGCCCGCGCGGGTCTGCGAGATCACGGGCGAGTGGATCGGCTCGACGGCCACGGAGTGGATCGCCTTGCCGCGCGTCTTCTCGAAGTAGCGGGAGATGCCCGTGATGGTGCCGCCAGTGCCCACGCCGGCCACGAGCACGTCGACGTCGCCGCCGGTGTCCTCCCAGATCTCGGGGCCCGTGGTCTTCTCGTGGATCGCGGGGTTGGCGGGGTTCTCGAATTGACGCACCGCCACGTAGCGATCGGGGCTCTCGGTCACGAGCTGCTCGGCCTTGGCGATCGCGCCCTTCATGCCCTTGGCGCCCTCGGTGAGCACCAGCTTCGCACCGAGCGCGGCCAGCACCTTGCGGCGCTCCATGCTCATGGTCTCGGGCATCGTCAGCACGCACTCGATGCCGCGCGAGGCGGCCGCGAACGCGAGCGCGATGCCTGTGTTTCCGCTCGTGGCCTCGACGATCGCGCGACGCTGACCGGGCGCTCCGAGCAGGCCCTTCTCCTCGGCGTCCCAGATCATCGCGGCGCCGATGCGACACTTCACCGAGTACGCCGGGTTGCGGCCCTCGATCTTCGCGAGGACGTTCGCGGGCGCGCCCTCGAGGACGCGGCGGATGCGGACGAGCGGCGTGTGACCGATGCTCTTGCTGTTGTCGTCGGCGACGTTCGGGTAGGTCTTCATGCCGGCGACGCTACCATGACGGCCCCGTGCGATTGAGCCGCGACCGACTCCTCGAATGGCTGGCCGCAGGTGCGGTGACGCCGCTCCTCCTGCCGCTGTCGTGGCTCGTGCGGAGGGTGGTGCCGCTCGACGACGCGGAGCTGGCGATCGGCTTCCTCGCGTTCCACGGGGCGCACGTGCTCAACGACCCGCACTTCGCGGTGACGTACCTGCTCTTCTACGACGACGTGCGCACGCGCGCGCTCTCGCCCGCGGTCGCGCCATGGCAGCGCGCCCGCTACTGGCTCGCCGGGCTCGTGGCGCCGCTCGTGCTCGTGGGCTGGGCCGGCTACGCGCTCGCCACCCAGCGTGCGAGCGTGCTCGGCCCGATGGTGCAGCTCATGTACCTCGCGGTCGGCTGGCACTACGCCAAGCAGGGCTTCGGCGTGGTGGCCGTGCTCTCGGCGAGACGAGGCGCGTCGTTCTCGCCGCTCGAGCGACGCGTGCTGCTCGCGCACGTGTACGCCGCGTGGGCCTTCTCCTGGGCGAGCCCGCCGCAGGCCGAGGGCGAGTACGAGGAGCGAGGCGTCGTGTACTGGGCGATCGCGCGGCCCGAGTTGCTCATGGTCGCGACGGGCGTCGTGCTCGCGGCGACGACGATCGCCCTCGTCGTGGTGCTCGCGAGCAAGGCTCGGCGCGAGGGGACGCTGCCGTGGGGGCCCTTGCTCGCGTACCTCGCGACGCTCTGGCTCTGGGGCATCGGCTCGGCGCTCGATCCGCTCGTCCGCTACGTGATCCCCGCGCTCCACTCGCTCCAGTACCTCTTCTTCGTGGGCCTCCTGCGCTGGAACGAGGGCCGCGCGGAGGAGGGCCCGCCCCGCTTCGGCAGGCCTGCGACCACGCGCGTGACGGCGCTCGCGGTGGGCGCGCTCGCGCTCGGCTGGGCGCTCTTCCGCGGGATCCCTGCGTGGCTCGATCACGAGCTCGTGCCGCGCGAGGGCTGGGATCAGCTGGGCCTCACGCCGTTCTTCGCGACGTTCTACGTGGTGGTGAACCTCCACCACTACGCGATGGATGCGGTGATCTGGCGCCGCGAGCACGCGCCCACGCGCTGGCTGGTCGCGCGCCCTCCCGAGCCCGCCGAGGGCGTCACCGAATTTTCTTCGGACGAGGACGCAACCGCCGCCGACACGCGCCGATGACCGCCCCGCGCCGCGCGGAGTGCGCGGTGCCCACGGAGGTCTCCCATGTCCCGGCTCGTCTCGTCTTCGCTCGCCCTCGTCTCGCTCCTCGCGCTCTGGTCACTGCCCGTCGTCGCGCACGCGCAGGGCACGCTCGCCGAGGCCCTCGGCACGTACGGCGAGGCGCCCTCGTCGCCCGCGTCGTCCTCGACCTCCGCGTCGTCCGTGTCGTCCGCGACGTCGACGCAGGCGGCCGTGCCTGCGGTCCGTGCGTCGGTGAACGATCGGGGCGAGATCGTGAACCCCGTGACGGGTCAGGCCGTGTCCCGCGCGCCCGAGCTCGATGTGGCCGTGATCGTGGCAGTGGGCGGTGAGGGGGGCGTGCTCCGCGATGGTGCCGACAGCGGCCGCGGGCTCCAGGCCTTCGGCACCTTCGATCTCTTCCTCGGCCACGACGTGTTCCTCGAGGGACCGCTCTCCGTCGCGATCGGGTACGCAGGCATGGTCGGCTACGGCAGCTGGAACTTCCTCGCTTCGGGCTCCAACGAGGCTGTCGTCATGCGACACGGGGTCGGGGTCGCGCTGCGCAACGAGGGCTTCGGCATCGAGCTCTCGAGCGGTGTGTCGTGGGCGATGGACACCGCCACGGGCTACTCGACGCTCGGGGCCAACGTGCTCGCGCAGTTCGCGTTCTTCGCGGGGCCGGTCTGGATCGGCGTGCCGTTCGGCGTGGACATCTGGCCGGACCAAGGTGTGTATTCGGTGATCCTCGGCGTGAACGTCGGCGTCACCACGCTCTGATCTGATCTGAGAGATGGAGAAAAAATCGCCCTCGGGGACGCCACGCCGGGTTCTCCCCGTGCTCGGCACTTCGTGCCTGTGCGCGGTGTCCGATCGCCGGGGGTTGCGCAGCAACCCCAGGAGCGCGCGAGAAAGCGAGGCTTGGGGAGCGTCGAGTGGGGGATTGGGGGGAGTTGCTCCCCCCTGCCGCGCCGAAGGCGCGAGAAACACTGAGCTCTCGCTCCGCCGCGATCAGAAGCCGTCTCTCTCGTCCCAGCCCATGCAGTAGCGCGCGTTGATCTCCGAGATCGCTCGGAGCACGCGCGCTCCGCCGTTCGTGCGGTGCACGTACGCGTCGATCCCGAAGGGGCCGTGGTAGCCCGCCTCGAGCAGCGCATCGCCGACCCGCTCGGCGGCGGCCTGGAGGGGCGTGGCGAAGCCGAGACAGTCGCCCGCGTCGATGCGGCCCGCGCGCACGAATTGGCCCTTTCCGTCGGTGGTCTGGCCCCGCAGGCCCGTGAGCTCCACGCCGCGATCGCGGCGCGCCCAGCCATAGACGCAGAGCTCCTTCTCGATCGCGATCTCGGGCTCCACGTAGAGCGGCGCGTAGCGGAGCGCGCGCACGATCCAGCCGCGATCCTCGAGCGAGAGCGCGCCGGACACGAGGGTGCGCTGACCGCGGCCCGAGGCGCCGAGCCCCTTCTTGAGACGCCATCGCCCCGTGGGGCTCGCGAGGGCGACGAAGGCCTCGACCGCCTCGAGGCTCGTCGCGATCGTCGTGGGCTCGAGCTCTCCCCGCGAGAGCTCCGCGGCGAAGCCACGCTCGTTCACGCGACGGATCACCTCGATCGGCGCCGTTGGCTCGAGCGCGATGCCCTTCTGCCTCGCGGCCGCGATCGCGCGCGGTGTGGGGCACCAGAGCCTCGCCTCGTAGCCGACGGGGATCTGGGCGCCCGGGTGCACGAGCACCGCGCCCTCGGGAAGACGCACGCCGTGGGCGATGGTGTCGAGGCGCGCCGCGAGCGCGCGCGGGATCGTCCAGCGCGCGCCGGCCTCGAGCTCGTGCTCGGCGTCGAGGTTGAGGACGAAGGCGAGGCGCGCGGTCACCGCGCTACCGGTGCGAGGCCTGCTGATCGAGCGCGAGCGCGACGAGGTTCGCCACGACGTACGCGAAGCTCTCTTCGTCGGCGGTCCACGTGCGCGGGCCGCCGAGGTGCTCGTGACAGACGACGCCGACCATCTGCCCCGCGTGCCAGATGGGCACGTCGAGCATCGCGCCGATGCCGAGCGGCTGGAGGTACGAGGCCGTGAAGCACGAGGTCCGCGGGTCGGTCTGCGCGTCGTGCGCCGCGATCGTGCGCTCGGTGGCGAGGGCCTGGAAGTAGGGACCGAAGTCCTTCGCGAAGAGCTCGACGCCCGTGCTGTGCCGTCTCTCGGCGCGCTCGAAGAGATCGGCGCAGTTGATCTTCGTTCGGCCGGTGTCGAGGAACCACACGCTCACGCGCGCCACGTCGAGGGCGTCGGACGCAGCCTCGTCGATGCGGCGCACCGTGGCGCTCACGTCGCCGAGGAAGAGCGCGCGCTGCGAGATGAGCTCGACGCACGTGGCGAGGTAGCGGCGAAGGACGCGGGCGTCCGACGGCGCGGTGCGCGGGGCCGTCTCGATCGTGGGATCGCGCCGCTCGGCGGGGCGCGGGCCGCCCTCGAGGACCTTGCTCGAGGCCTCGGCGAGACGACGCAGCAGCTCGGGCGAGTCGTCGACCGCGGCCGCCTCGGTGGAGGTGATCTGCGCGAGCGACGCGAGCCTCATCTTGGCGACCAGGCCTCCGCTGCGCTCCGCTTCGTCGAAATACTGACGTGCTCGTTCACCCACGTGGACCTCGCCGAGGACTCTACACGACGCGTCGGAGGACCGGCCCACACCGGCGACGGGAAGCTCACGCGTCGGGCGTGCCGGGCCCGTCGTCGACCTCGCCGATCTTCACGGGGCGCTCGAGCCGCGCGCCCAGCTTTCGCGCGAAGACGCGCTGCGACGGGTAGATGCTGCGATGCCCCGTGAGCACGTAGGCGAGCACGCTCACGAGCACGACGTGGGGAAAGGCCTCGGCGCCCACGAGCTCGATCGCCATGATCGAGAGCGCGATCGGTGTGTTGGAGGCGGCCGCGAACACGGCGGCCATGCCCACCGCGGCGCCGAGCGGGATGGGCAGACCGAGCAGGCGCGCGAGCACGTTGCCGAGCGTCGCGCCCACGAAGAAGAGCGGTGTGACCTCACCGCCGAGGAAGCCCGCGCCCAGCGTGATGGCGGTGAGCAGCAGCTTGGCGGCGAAGGCGTGCTCGGGGAGCGCGGGGTCGTCGAAGGCGCGCACGATCGTGGGCACGCCGAGGCCGAGGTAGTCGCTCGTGCCGAGGAGCTGCCAGCACGCGATCACCGCGAGGCCGCCGAGCATCATGCGCAGCGGCAGGCTGGGGATGCGCCGCTCGCCCTCGCGCTTGAGCCAGTGCGTGAGCTCGATGAAGGCGACGGTGGCCGCCGCGATCGCGACGGCGAAGACGCACCACGACGCGAGCACCCACGGGCTGAGCGCGAGGTGCGGCGCGACGGGATAGGCGGTGTGCTCGATGCCGAGGGCGCGCGTGGTGAGGTCGCCGACGACGGACGCGACGAGCGCGGGCACGAGCGCGCGGTGCTCGAGGCGCCCGAGCACGATCATCTCCATGCCGAACACGGTGCCCGCGATCGGTGTGCCGAACACCGAGCCGAAGCCGCCCGCGACGCCCGCCGCGAGCAGCTCACGTCGGAGCCCTCCGCTGAGGCCGAGGCGATGCGAGAGCGCGTCGGCGAGGCTCGCGCCCATCTGCACGGCGGTGCCCTCGCGGCCGGCGCTGCCTCCGAAGAGGTGCGTGAGGACCGTGCCGACGAGGACCATGGGCGCCATGCGGAGGGGGATCTCGGGGCCGTCGTCGTGGATGGTGTCGATGACGAGGCTGTTGCCCGCCTTGATGGAGTGGCCCCAGCGCTCGTAGATCCAGCCGATCGCGAGGCCGGCGAGCGGCAGCGCGAAGACGATGGCCTCGTGCTCGCCGCGGAACGTGGTGACGACCTCGAGGAGCCAGAGGAAGAGCGCCGAGGCCGCGCCGCACACGACGCCGACCGCGGCCCCGAGGCCGATCCATCGCGCGAGCTGCTGGGCGCGGTCCACGGTCCGGGAGGCTCGCACGAGGACGCTGCGCTGGACCACGTTGTGAGCGATCGAACGAACGGCGGTCGCGCGTGGCCGCAGGCTTGCACAAAGGGCCGCCCATGTCGCACGCCATGTCGTCTCGCTATTCGTTCCACCAGGCACCCATGCGCGTTTACTGGGAGATCACGCGCGCCTGCGGTCTCGCGTGTCGGCACTGCCGCGCAGAAGCTGCGCCCACCCGCGCAAAAGAGGAGCTCGACACCGAAGAGGGCTATCGGCTCCTCACGCAGCTCGCGTCGGCCGATCCCAAGCCGCACGTCGTGCTGACTGGCGGCGATCCGCTCGAGCGCCCCGACCTCTTCGACCTCCTCGCGAAGGGACAAGAGCTGGGCCTCGGGATGTCGGTGTCACCGAGCGCGACGCCACGCCTCACGGAGGAGGCGATCCGCAAGCTGAAGGCCGCGAACGTGGAGGCGATCTCGCTCTCGATCGACGGCGCGACCGAGGCCACGCACGACGGCATCCGTGGCGTGACCGGCACCTTCGCGCGCACGCTCGTGGCGGGACGACAGGCGCGCGAGCTGGGGCTGCCGTTCCAGGTGAACACGCTCGTCTCGGAGGAGACGCTCGCCGAGATCCCCGCGATCGAGGCGCTGGCGCGCGACCTCGGGGCGGCGCGCTGGAGCCTGTTCTTCCTCGTGAGCGTGGGACGCGGGACGGTGCTCTCGTCGATCTCGCCGGACGAGTGCACGAAGCTCCTCGAGTGGCTCGCGGAGCGCGGCGCGCAGCCGGGCATGATCATCACCACGACCGAGGCGCCTCACTTCCGTCGCATCGTCGCGGAGCGCAAGACGAGCGTGCCGGGGCGCGGTCACGTGGCGGGCATCCGCGACGGCAACGGCATCATGTTCGTGTCGCACGACGGCGACGTGTTCCCCTCGGGCTTCCTCCCCGTCCCCGCGGGCAACGTGCGCAAGGACGACGCGCTCGAGGTGTACCGCAAGGCGCCGCTCTTCCTCTCGCTCCGCAACACCGACTCGTTCCACGGGCGCTGTGGCGAGTGCGAGGTGCGCAACGCCTGTGGTGGCTCGCGCGCCCGCGCCTTCATGGCGAGCGGCGACGTGCTCGGCGAGGACCCGCTCTGCACGCACGTGCCGGGCACGCACGCGCCCGGCCACGCCGCGTGATCGACGTCGCTCGCGACCCGAGCGCGCGCGCGGCGCTCGGCGCCGGGGCAGGCGGCACACCGCAGGCTGGACCGGCGCTCGCGCGGATGGGCTGACGCCGAGCCATGACCCGTGCGGGCCATCGCGACCCGCGCGGGCACCTCGCAGGCTCGGCCGATGAGGGAGCGAGAGCTCGTGGCTGACTGGATGCGCGAGCTCCTCGATCGAGGCGCCGCGTCGTGGAGCACTGGACAGCACGACGACGCGAGCGACGTCGTGCGCGCGATCGTGTGGCTCGTGGTCACCTGCGCAATCGACGACGCGCAGCTGTCGGGCCCGCGGTGCGAAGCGTGCGCCGCGAGCCTCGGCGCGCTCGCCGCGAGCCTGGATCCTGCGACAGTCGCGGCGATCCGAGACGAGCTCTGGCAGCAGCCGTGGGAGGATCTCGAGGGAACGCTCGCGTTCATCGCACGGACGCTGCGCGAACGGCGCCTGCGCGAGCTCGGCGTGAGCCTCGGCGTGAGGGCGGCGATGGCGAAGCCGCTCTCGGTGGACCACGGCGCGACGCTGCTCTGGGTGGCGAGCGAGCTGGACGTGCTCGTCTCCGACCTCCTCGAGATCGTCGTCACGGAGGCCGAGCCCGATGCCGCGCGGGTGGCGTGTGTGCTGCTCGCCTCGGTTCGCTGCGCCGAGCTCCTCGCGCCAGACGGGCCGAGCGAGCTGCGTGCGCAGCTCGAGACCCTCGCGAGCCCCGCGGCGACGCGACGTGCGAGCGAGCTCGTGGCGCTCGGCGTGTCTCACGTGGTCGGAGACCGAGCGCCCGAGTCGGAGGCGACGCGGGACGCCGCGACCCAGCTCGAGGCGGCGCTCGCCACGATCGTGGTGATGGGCCGCGGCATCGATCCGACGCGGCTCCGCCTCGAGGCGCTCCACTCGGATCTCGGCGGCAACGCGGGAGCGGTCGTGGCGCGAGTGGGCGCACGAATCCGAGCGCGCGCGTGGGGATCTCCCATGAAGGACGCGCTTGCGAAGGATCTGCGCGACCCCGCGCTGCGCAGACAGGCGCTGTTCCTCGCGACGCGCGCCGCGCTCTGCTCGGTGATCGAGGAGCGCGGTGTCTCCGATCTCGTGGAGCTGGCGCTCTCGTTCGACGTCGGGCTCGACGAGCTGCGGCGCTTCGTGCGCGAGTGTCTCGTCCCCGCCGCGCGGTGTCTGAAGGAGATGGCGATCCTCGAGCGCGCCTTCGACCTGTGGGAGACGCTGCACGTGGGGCTCCGTGCGCCGCGAGCGTGGGGCCCGGGCTGGGCCCGGACCGTGACCTCGTCGCAGCCTGCACGCGACGTGCTCGCGCGAGGCATCGACGATCTGCGCGCGGGGCGGCGACAACGTGCGGGGCGGCAGCTCGCGAGCGCGCTCGGCCTGGGCCTCGTCGTGGCCCGCGCGGCCGGAGCGCAGGAGCTCTTCTGGAGCGCGGTGGCGGACGTGAGCGACGGGCAGCTCCTGCCCGAGCACCTCCGGTGGGTGAGCGAGGCGCTCGTGGAGGGGGACCACCAGCCCATCCGCCGGTTCGCGCGACAGCTCCAGCCGAACGCTCCGCTGCGTGCCCTCGGCTATGCGCTCGCGCTCCGCGTGGCCTTGGGCTCCAACCACCCTTACGTGGTGCTGCTGCTGCAGAGCGTGGCCCGTGAGCTGGGGATGACGGCGGCAGAGACCGAGCCGATCGTCAGGGCCGTGTTCGAGGACGTGGCCCGTCCACGAGCGTGAGCACCGTCATGGTGCGTCCACACACCCTCGTGTAACGCCGCGCCGCCATGGACATCTACCTGATCGTCGGCAGCGAGTCGGGCAACACCGAGATGGTCGCGGACTGCGTGACCACGGCGCTCGAGGAGCGCGGGCACAGCGTGTCGCGCTATCGCGAGGGCGGTCTCGAGGGCGCGGCGCTGGCCGACAAGAAGGTGGTGCTCGTGTGCTCGTCGACGACGGGCATCGGCGACATCCCGCAGAACGTGGAGCCGCTCTACGCCGAGCTCACGAAGAAGCGTCCGTCGCTGGGGCACGTGCGCTATGGCGTGATCGGCCTCGGAGACCGGAACTACAAGGACAGCTTCCTCGGCGCGCCGAAGAAGTGGGACACGCTCTTCGCGGAGCTCGGCGCCACGCGCGTGGGCAGCCGCCTCGAGCTCGACTCCACCGACAACCCGACGCCCGACGAAGACGCGGTCGCGTGGGTCCCCAGCTGGCTCGCGGCGATCGAGGGCTGAAGCCTGCGAAAGCTGGCGCCGCCCTCTTCCCGGGAATAGGCTCGCGACCCCCTGACGTCTGCCTCGGGTCCGACGATGCTCCACCGCGCCCACCTCCTCGCACCCGTCCTCGCGCTCGCGCCCCTCGTGGGCTGCGGCAACCAGCTCATCCCGAACACCGACGTGCCCGACTCGGTGGAGAACCGGGAGGCCGTGGAATTCGTCGAGGAGTACCGGCACGCGGTGGAGAGCCACAACCCCGCGACCATCCTGCGCCTCGTTTCGCACGAGTACTTCGACGACAACGGCACGCCGGCGAGCGAAGACGACGTGGACTACGAGACCCTGCAGGGGCGCCTCGGTCGCTGGACCGCCGACGTGCTCGATGTCCGCTACGAGATGCGCTACCGCCGCGTCACCGTGTACCCCGAGCGCATCTACGTGGACGTGACCTACACGGGCTCGTTCAAGGTGCGGACGGCCGAGGGCGAGCGGTGGGAGCGGCGCCTCGCCGACAACCGCCTCGAGCTCATTCGAGAGAACGGCGAGCTGCGGATCGTGTCCGGGCTCTGACCGCTCGGCTGCCAGCGCTCGGCTGCCAGCGATCGGCCTTCGTGCTCGGCGGGTGCGAGGCCTGGTCCGACGGTCAGCGTTCACCGTTGTCTCGCACGCGTCGTTCCGATAGCCTGACGGGACGCGAGAGATGTCTGATTCGGGCGACAAGAAGCCTCTCGGGCGCATCCTGCTCCAGCAGAAGCTGGTCACGCCCGGTGAGCTCGATAGCCTCCTCGAGAAGCAGCGGCGCTCGCCGGGCACGCGCCTGGCGTCCGCGGCGGCAGCGAGCGGCAAGCTCGACGATCTCGACCTCCTGCGCGCGTTGTCGGAGCAGCTCGGCGTGCCCGCGATCGACCTCTCGCAGGTGGTCGTGCCGCTCGGCAACCTCAAGCTCGTCCCCGTCGACGTCGCCAAGCAGTACCTCATCCTGCCCTTCTCGGTGAAGGACAACGAGATGTGGCTCGCGATGGCCGATCCCCACGATCGGCGCGTCCTCGACGAGATCGAGTTCGTCACCGGCAAGAACGTCTCGCCCTACGTCGCGCTGCACGAGCACCTCTCGCGCGTGATCGAAGAGGCGTATCGAGAGCTCGAGCGCGGCGAGAGCTACTACGTGGGCCCCAACGCGCCGCAGGAGTACCTCGCGACGCTCGGGATCGCGAGCAAGGCCAAGCGCGCTCCGACCCGCGAGCAGGCGCCGGCGGCGCCGGAGCGGATGAGCCCCCGCGGTCCGACCACGCACCAGATCCCCGACGAAGCGGACTTCTCGGGCCTGCTCAGCGAGGCCAAGCCCGTGCCCGCGGCGGCGCGGGGCCCGCTCCCTGGCCGCGAGCCGACGGGCCTGCGTGAGCCGCCGATGCCGACACGCGAGCCGACGGGCCTGCGAGAGCCACCCGGCGCGCGCGTGCCTACGGGCCTGCGTGAGCCGGGCCCGCGCGATCTCGCACCTGCCAGCCGCCCCGACATCAGCGCGCTCGATCCGGCGTTCGACTCGCGCGTGGGGCCGCTGCCCAAGCGCGACGCCAAGGACGCGGCGTCGGCGCGCTCGGTGCGCACGGTGCTCGTGGTCGACGACGAGGAGGACATCCGCCGCATGCTCCGGCGCGTGCTCCAGGAGCGCGGCTATCGTGTGGTGGAGGCGGGGCGCGGCACCGAGGCGCTGCAGGCCGTTCGCGACAACGTGCTCGACTGCATCCTGCTCGACGCGATGCTGCCCGAGATCCACGGCTTCGACATCTGCCGGCGGATCAAGTCGAGCCAGAAGTACGGGCACATCCCGATCATCATGGTGAGCGCGATCTACCGAGGCTGGCGCTTCGCCGAAGATCTGCGCGAGTCCTACGGCGTGACGGCGTTCCTCGAGAAGCCGTTCAAGATCTCCGACGTGGTGGTGGCCGTGGAGCGCGCCATCGAGGGCAAGCCGATCGAGACGGCCGACCAGGAAGAGGCGCTCGGGGCGGAGGCGCAGGCGGCGCTGAGCCGCGGCATGGACGCCTACCACCGCGGCGAGCTCGACGCGGCCATCGCGGATCTGAAGCAGGGCCTCGCGCTCGAGCCGAACTCCTTCCGCCTCCACTTCCACTTGGGCCTGCTCTACGGCCGCAAGGACAGCGTGTTCGAGGCGATCCAGGAGATCGAGACGGCGCTCGGCATCTCGGGACGCAACTTCCCGGCGCTCAAGAACCTCGCGGTGCTCTACCAGCGCGCGGGCTTCAAGCACAAAGCCGTCGAGAGCTGGGAGCGAGCGCTCCGGAGCGCGCCCGACGAGGAGACCCGCCGCGGCATCAAGGAGCACCTCGTCGGGTTGCTGTAGCTCGCCCGGGCGCAGCGCGCGCCCGCTCGGGTGGAGATCGTTCCAACGAAAGCGGCTCCGCGTGCATCTGAAGTGAGTCGCCGATCGGCGTGATCGTCGGTTGGCCTTGCCCTGCGGGGCAGGCTCGCGGTTCAATCCTCGTTCGCACGGAGGCTCGGCGCCGATGAAGTTCCTCTGCCCCAGTTGCAAAGCGAAGTACCAGATCGCCGACGAGAAGGTGTCTGGTCGGACGCTGCGCATGGACTGCAGGCGCTGCGGGCACAACATCACGATCCGCGCGGACATGGCGATCGACGACGTCGAGGACGTGGCGCCCAAGCCCGCCACGAAGACGTCCTCCACGGCCTCCGCCGGCGGCACGAACGCCCGTGCACGCGCAGGACTCACCGGAGCCCACGCGGCGCAGCCCTCGCACGGGAGCCCGCTGTCCCATGGAAGCGCTCTGTCCCATGGGAGCGCGTCGCACGGGAGCGCGCTCGGAGCGGACTTCCAGCGCTCCGTCAGCAAGCCGCACGCGCCCGCCGAGCCGCCGCGCACCACGCCGCTCGATCAGTGGCACGTGGCGATCAACGACGTTCCCGTGGGACCGCTTCGTCGCGAGGAGATCGTCAAGAAGATCGCCGCGGGCGCGGTGAGCGCGGACTCGCTCTGCTGGCGCGAGGGCCTCGACGGCGGCCGGCCGCGCCGCGACGTCGCCGAGCTCGCGGCGCTGCTTCGTCGCTCCCTAT
>JAIBCE010000106.1 GCA_019694315.1 Sandaracinaceae bacterium | reverse complement strand
GCGAGTCCTCGAGGAGCGGCCCCAGCACCGCGGCCTCGACGTCGGCGGCGATCGCGATGAGCCCATCGAGCGCGGCGAGGCGCAGGACGGGCTCCGTGCGCGTGAGCGCCTCGGCGAGGAGCGCTGCGACCGCGTGGCTGTCGACGCCGCGACGCGCGACGGACGCGAGGGCCTCCACCGCGCACGACGCCGTCATCACGTCGTCGTCGCGCACGAGCGCCGCGAGCGGCTCGATCGCGCCCTCCCCTGCGCCCACCAGCGCGGCCGCCACGAATTTCCGCGCGGTGCGCGGGGCGCGCGCGAGGGCCTCGCGGAGCGCCGCGGCGATGCGCGCCGCGAGGCTCGCCGCGGCGCGGGCGAAGGCCTCGACCGAGGCGTTGCGCAAGCCCACGTCGTCGGGCTGGAGCAGGCCCGCCACGAGCAGCTCGGGCACGCCCTCGCGATCGATCGCCTCGGAGGCGACCTCGGCCGCCTGCTTGCGCACGCGCCAGTCCTCGTCGCCGAGCAACGCCGAGAGGCGCGCGGGATCGATCGCACCGCCGCGCATCGCGAGCGCCTCGAGCCTGCGTGCCTCGACGTCGGGCGTGTGGCTCATGGCGCCCCGCGGGGCGCGGCGCCGACGTCGATCACCTGCGCGGGGGCAGCGACCCGATCGACGTCGAGCACGAAGACGAGGCCGCTCTGGTGCGAGATCACCGACGAGATCCCGCGCGCAGCGTCGCCGATCCCGAGCGCGGGCGGCGGGCGATGATCGACCTCCGCGGCCGCGAGCACGCCCGTGATCTGATCGACCGCGAGCCCGACCGTGCGACCGGCGATCGAGACGAGGATCCACTTGGTGCGCCGCGGATCGCGGGTGGGCTCGAGGCCGAAGCGACGGCGCACCTCGAGGATGGGCACGACCTCGCCGCGATGGTCGGCCACGCCGACGATCGCCGGCGGCGCGTGCGGCAGCGCGAGCATCGGCAGGGGTCGGAGGATCTCGCGCACGCGCAAGATGTCGACCGCGTACTGGACCTCGCCCACGAGGAAGCCGACGAGGTTCTTGTCCACCCCGGCCGCACGACGTCGACGCTCTCGGACCAGACGCGACACGCTCACTCCATCATCGCAGGAGAGCCACGGGATCGAGAAGCACGACCACCTGGCCCTGCTGTCCTCCGGGACGGCCGATGCCCGTCACGTGCTCCGCGAGCCCGGCGCCGATCACGTCGGCCGCCTCGATCTCGCTCGGCCTGAGCCGCAGCACCTCGCTGACGGCGTCGACCCGCACGCCGATGATCTCGGTGCCCCGATCGACGAGCAGGATCCTTGCGCTCCGTGTGCTCACCTCTGGCGGCGGCAGCGCCAGGCGCGCGCGCAGACAGAGGACCGTCGTGATGCGTCCGCGCACCGAGAGGATGCCGAGCACGTCGTGCGCCGCCCTGGGAACGGCCGTGATCGGCGAGAGCTTGAGGATCTCCTTCACGGCGCCGAGCGGCAGGGCCATCCGATCGCCGGCCACCTCGAAGACCAGGTACTCGCGCGTGGCCTCGCTCGCGCCGCGTGCAGGCTGGAGCGAGGCCGGGGGCGGAGCCGCGAGGGCGGCCTTGCCCGGCACCGCCAGGCTCTGGGGGCTCGAGCGCTCGGTCATGCGGCCCCCGCGGACACGCGTGGATCGGACGACAGCACCTCGTCGAGCAGCGCGGGCGCGTCGAGCACGAGCACCACGCGCTGATCGCCCAGATCGGTCGCACCTGCGAAGCCGCGCACGTTCTGGAGGCTCGGGCCGAGCGGCTTGGTCACGATGTCCTGCTGGCCCTCGAGCGCGTCCACGACGATGCCGAGGCGCCGCTGACCGAGAGAAGTCACGACGACGTAGCCGCGCTGACGCGTGGGCTCGCCGAGGCGAAAGAGCTCGGTGAGGCGGACCACGGGCAGGCTCTGCCCGCGGAGCGTGATGAGCTCGCGACCATCGACCACGCGGATGGATCGCGGCTCGAGGAAGAGCGCCTCCTGCACGACCGTGAGCGGGATCGCGAACGTGTGGCTCCCCACCCGCATGACGAGCGCCGACAGGATCGCGAGCGTGATCGGGAGCGTGAGCGTGAACTTGGTGCCGATCCCGGTCGTGCTGTGGAGGTCGATGACCCCGCCCAGGCGGCCGATGTTCGTGCGCACCACGTCGAGGCCCACACCGCGGCCCGAGAGGTCCGTGACCTGATCGGCGGTAGAGAAGCCGGGTAGGAACACGAGCTGCTTGATGGCCTGATCGTCGAGCTCGCGCGCCGCGCCGAGATCGACGAGGTGACGCTCCACCGCGCGCGCGAGGACGCGCTGCGGATCGATGCCGGCGCCGTCGTCCTCCACCTCGATGACGACGTGGTTGCCCTTCTGGTAGGCGTTGAGAGCGATGATCCCCGTGGGATCCTTGCCCATCCGCGCGCGCTGCTCGCGCGACTCGATGCCGTGACCCACCGCGTTGCGGATGAGGTGCAGCATCGGATCGATCAGCTCCTCGACGATGAGCTTGTCGATCTCGGTGTCGCCGCCGTTGACGACGAGGCGGACCTCTTTGTCGTGCTCACGCGCGACCTGGCGCACCGCACGCGCGAGGCGATCGAAGGTCTGTCCGAGCGGGACCATGCGCACGTCGAGCACGCCGTCCTGGAGCGCCTCGAGGTGTCGCTCGAAGGAGCGGTGGATGCGGTGGAGCTCGGAGCTGATGGGCCGCAGATCCGCGCGTGCACCGAGCCGATCGAGCACGCGGCCCACGGCGCTGCGCACGATGCCGAGCTCGCCGATCACGTTCATCAGGTGATCGAGCTTCGCGATGTCGACGCGGACCGTCTTGGCCACGGCGCGCACGGCGATCGCCTCCGCGCCGGCGTCGCGCGAGGGGACGAGCTCGCGTCCCTCGTCGCTCACGGGCGCGCGAGAGAGCACGGGCGCGATCGAGCCCGCGATCGTACCGGTCGGCGACGCACCGAGCGGCGGCGGCGGCATGGTGCGCGAGGGTCCCTCGCGCATCGGGATCGGCTCGACCGGCGAGTCGCCCACGAGCACGCGGAGCTCGGCGAGCGGCGTGGAGCTCGCGAGGAGCACCTCGAGCTCGATCGCGTCGTCGCCGCTGCCCTCGACCGACGGCAGGTAGGTGAGGATCTCGGCGGCGGGCTTGAGCCGCGCCTTGAGCGCGTCGAGGTCGGTGTCGATCGAGCTCAGCGCGAAGCGCACGCGCACACGGTAGAGAGGGACGCGCTGCTCGGCGTTGGTGCGGAGGCGATGCTCTTCGTACTCGGTGAGCACGCCGAGCATGCTCGGATCGAGATCGTAGGCCGCGAGCGGATCCGCCGCGGGCGCCGCGCTCTGGCCCACGAGCCCCGAGGCTCCGCGCCGGAACGAGGCGAGGTCCACCTCGTGCGACTCGCCCCGGATCGCGCCGAGGAGACGCTGGAGCACCTCGACGCCCTCGAAGAGCACGTCGAGCGAGCTCTGCGCCAGCGCGACACGCCCGAGGCGGAGGTGATCGAGGAGATCCTCGAGCACGTGGGCCGTCTCGGACAGCTCGCGGTAGCCGAACATGCCCGCGATGCCCTTGAGCGTGTGGACCCCGCGGAACACCGAGTTCACGAGATCGGGATCGGCGCGACCGTGCTTCTGGCCGTGATCGAGCAGGAGGAGATCGCGCGAGAGCGACTCGACGATCTCCTGGGACTCGGCGAGGAATTCGTCGCGTACGCGATCGGCCTCGTCGCTCACGGCCCACCCTCGCTGCTCGGGACGCGGGCGCGCCGCTCGACCACGTCGTCGATGGAGCGCGCGAGCAGCTCGGGCGTGAACGGCTTGTCGAGCCAGGCGTCGGCGCCGAGGGCAAGCGCGCGCTCGCGATCCTTGGACGCACCCTCCGACGAGATGGCGAGCACGGGCACGCCCTGGTGCGCCTTGGACGCACGGATGAGCTTGATGACCTCGAGGCCGTGGATGTCGGGCATGTTGATGTCGACGATCGCGGCGTCGAAGCGCTCGCGCGGCAGCATGCGCAGCGCCTCGAAGCCGCTCGCGGCCTCGACGACCGTGCGCGCCCGACCCGAGCCCTCCAGGCTCGCGCGCACGAAGGCGCGGATGGCGTTGGAGTCATCGACGACGAGCACGCGGTCCAGCATCACCGCGGCGATCGTACGGCACGGACCGAGGTCTTGGGTAGCGCCGCGCGGCGAGCTCAGCGACCGAACGAGCGCAGCCGGGCCTGATCGAGGGGGAGCTCGGCGAGCGGGTGGAGCTCACGGAGGAAGCGGAACGAGTAGATGCCCGTGGTGTGGCCGTCGGCCCAGCCCAGCCGCAGCGCGTAGCGGCCGACCTCCTCGATGTCGTCGATCGCGAGGTCTTGCTCGGGCGCGCCCTCGGCCCAGCGGATCGGGCCCTGGTGGCCCTGGCAGTACGCGCACGGACAGAAGCCGCGCAGGAGCCGATGCGCGAACGTGGAGGTCAGCCCGTCGCTCCACACGATCTCGAGCACGCGCGCACCGCGCGGGGCACGCAGCTCGACGGGCACGGGCATCGAGGGGATCTCGCTCATGCGCGCTTCGTGGGGCCCGCGGCCAGCGTGCGCAAGCGTGTGTGCGCGGACAGCACCGCAGACGCTTGACCCCGCGTCATTGGGACGGCCACGCTCCGCGACCATGAAGATCTTCATCGACACCGCCGACCTCGGCGAGATCCGCGACGCGGCCCAGATGGGGGTGATCGACGGCGTCACCACGAATCCGTCGCTCGTCGCCAAGACCGGCAAGCCGATGAAGGACGTCATCGCGGCGATCTGCGAGATCATCGACGGCCCGATCAGCGCCGAGGTCCTCGCGACCGACACCGACGGCATCCTCCGCGAGGGCCGCGAGCTCGCGAAGATGCACAAGAACATCGTCGTGAAGGTCCCGCTCATCGCCGAGGGCCTCAAGGCCGTGCGCGTGTTCACCGCCGAGGGCATCAAGACGAACGTGACGCTGTGCTTCAGCGCGTCGCAGGGCCTGCTCGCGGCCAAGGCGGGCGCCACCTACATCAGCCCCTTCGTGGGTCGCGTCGACGACGTCTCCGGCGAGGGCATGCAGCTCGTCGAGCAGCTCGTCACCGTCTATCGCAACTACGACCTCCCCACGCAGGTGCTCGCGGCGAGCATCCGCCACCCGCTCCACGTGGTGCAGGCCGCCGAGATCGGCGCGCACGTCGCGACGATCCCGCACAAGGTGATCCTCCAGCTCCTCAAGCACCCGCTCACGGACGCGGGCCTCGCCACCTTCCTCGCGGACGCCAAGAAGATCCCGACCAAGGCCTGACCATGCGCACCCTCGCCCACGGCCCCGTTCTCTCGCTCGCGATCGCCGCGCTGGCGCTCGGCCTCGTGGCCGCGCCCGCGTCCGAGGCGCGCGCCGACGATCCGGGCGGCTCGATCGTCGGCCAGCTCTATGTGAGCGATGGCGACGTGGGCGGCGGCGGGATGATCGATGTGTGGGGCGCGATCGGTCCGCTCCGTCTGGGCGGCTTCTTCGGCGTGGCGGCGGTGCCGTCGGGGCGCGACTGGCACAACCGCACGATGATGCCGGCGGGCGTGCACGTGTCGCTGGCGATCGACCTCTCCGCGGTGGACCTCGTCATCGTCGCGCGGGGCGGTCTCTGGGGTGGCGCGAGTCAGGAGGCCAAGATGCTCGTGGGCGGGCTCGTGGGCGGCGGAGCCTACGTGGACGTGGCGCTCGACGGAGGCATCGCGCTCGGCGCTGGCGCCGAGGTGCTGGGCCTCTTCGGTGGTGGCGACACGTGGGCCGTGATCCCCGGGCTCCGCCTCACGTGGGGCCGCGCCGTGCCGAGCACGCCGAGCGTGGAGATCACCGCGGAGACGAGCCCGTGAGCGAGCGGCCGCTCGCGCGACGACCGAAGGTGCGCATCGAGGTGGTCCAAGACCGCACGGCCTCGAGCCGCGCCGACGAGGGCTTCATCCGCGTGCGGCGGCTCTCGCTGCGCAATCACTACGAGGACGGCTCCGCGAGCGCGACGTATGCGTACGACTGCGCCGAGCGCGCGGCGATGGACGCGGTGGTGATCGTGCTCCACACGAGCGACGCGCGCGTGTGCCTGCGCTCGTCGATCCGCCCACCGCTCGCGCTGCGACCTGGCTACGCGCTGCCGCTCCCGGATCGGGGTGATCCCACCCTCTTCGAGGTGCCCGCGGGCCTCGTCGAGGCGGAGGAGCGCGGCGAGGAGGGCCTTCGCGCTTGCTCCGCGCGCGAGACGCTCGAGGAGGTGGGGCTCGCGCTCGCGCCCGAATCGTTCGCGAGGCTCGGCCCGCCCGTGTACCTCACGCCCGGCCTCATCGCGGAGAAGATCCACCTCCTCCACGCGCGCGTCGATCCCCGCGACGCAGGCGCGCCCGCGCTCGATGGCTCGCCAGTGGAAGAGAACGCGCGCATCGAGTGGGTGCCGCTCGCGGACGCGCTCGCGGCGTGTCGCGACGGGCGCATCGAGGACATCAAGACCGAGCTCGCGCTGCGCCGCCTCGCCGAGACGATCACGGAGGTCGGCGCGTGAGCCTCCACCGCGCCTCGAGCAACACGCTGCGCCCGACGCGCCCGTTCGTGCGCAACGGCACCACGACGCAGGCGGGCGACCGGACGCCGCGCGTGCTCGTCGTCTACAAGAAGTCCGCGTGGCAGACGAACGTGAAGGAGCGCGGCAACCGGCGCTACCTCGAGCTCGTCGAGCAGGGGCACGCGTCGGTGGCGAGGCTCGAGGCGGCGCACCGCGCGCACCAGGAGACGCTCGAGGAGGCCCATCACGCGCTCGACACGCTCGGTGTCCGCTCGGTCTTTCGCTTCCGCGGCGACGAGGGCCTGGTCGAGGGCTTCGATCTCGTCGTGACCATCGGCGGCGACGGCACGCTGCTCTGGGCCGCGCGATGGGTGGGTCCCGAGCAGCCCGTGGTGGCGATCAATTCGGCCCCGGGCGACAGCGTGGGCCACTTCTGCGCAGGACGAAAAGGGCAGCTCGCGGCCACGCTCTCGCAGGCGATCGAGGGCAAGCTGCGCCGCTTCGAGCTCACGCGGATGAGCGTCGAGCTCGACGGCGAGGTCGTGACGCGACGCGTGCTGAACGACGTGCTCTTCGCGCACGCGAGCCCCGCGGCCACGACGCGCTACCTCATGCGCGTCGACGACGGAAGGCGCGTGATCTCCGAGGAGCACAAGTCGAGCGGGCTCTGGGTGGGCCCCTCGGCGGGCTCGACGGCCGCGCAACGATCGGCCGGCGGCGAGGTGTTGCCGGCCGAGAGCACGCGCATCCAGTACGTGGTGCGCGAGCCCTACGTGCCCGACGACGGCACGGGCCGTCCGCTGCCCGCGCCGCGCCTGCGCCTGGGAACGGTGCCCCGCACGGGCTCGATCGTGCTCGTGAGCAAGATCCGCGAGGGGCGTCTCTTCGTCGACGGACCGCACCGGGTGCGCGACGTGGCGATGGGCTCGGAGATCGTGCTCCGTGCGAGCGACGAGCCGCTCACGCTGCTCGGCTACCCGCGCGGCATGAGCAAGCGCGCGGCGTCCAAGGCAGGCCGATGAGGCAGCGCCGATGAGCGAGGCCACGAGCGCGTCCCTGCCCACCTCGGGGCCCGAGGCCCGCCCGCTGCCGCCCTCGCTCCCGAGCTTCGTGTTCCTCGGCGCCCTGCTCCTCTTCGCGCTCGAGCCGATGGTCGGCCGCGTGCTCCTGCCGCGCTTCGGCGGGGCGTTCCACGTGTGGACGACCTCGCTCATGTTCTTCCAGGGCGTGCTCGTCCTGGGCTACGCGTACGCGCACCTCGCGGCCAAGCGCATCGGGCCCTGGCACTTCGTGGTGCTGCTCCTGCCGCTGCTCTTCTTGCCGCTCGGCGCCGCGCCCCTCGACGCGCTCGTCGGCACGGGCTCCTCCGACGAGGGCGCCTCGATCGGCGCGCTCGTCGTCGCGCTCGCGCGCACCTCGCTCGGCCCCTTCTTCGCGCTCGCGACCACGTCCGTCGTCGCGCAGGACTGGCTCTCGCGGAGCCCGCTCGGCAAGCACGCCAACGCGTACGTCCTCTACTCCGTCTCGAACGTGGGCTCGTTCGTCGCGCTCTTCGGCTACGCGATCCTCGTCGAGCCGTGGCTCGGGCTGCGCCTGCAGGGCTGGATCTTCCTCGCGGCCTACGGCGTGTACGTGCTCGCCGCTGCGCTCGCCTATCGACGCACGCGCCCGCACGTGCCGATCGAGCACGTGGAGCTCGGCGCCGGCACGGCGAGCCGCGGCACGCAGCTGCGCTGGGTGCTCCTGTCGGCGTGGCCGTCGGCGATCCTGATGGCCGTGACCAACGTGGTCACGGTGGACGCGGGCAACGTGCCGCTCCTCTGGATCCTCCCGCTCGCGGCGTACCTGCTCACGTTCATCCTCGCGTTCTCCGATCGCGCCAAGACACCGGAGTGGGTGCGCCGTGTGTGGCCGCACTTCGCGATCGTGGGCGTCTTCTTCTTCGCGGGTGGCAACGCCGGCTCGCCGATCTTCCACGTGGCCCTCCAGGTCGGGGTGCTCTTCGTGGTGAGCTGGGCCGTGCACGGCGAGCTCTACGCGAGCCGCCCCGACGCCGCGCACCTCACGCGCTTCTACCTCCTCGTGTCGCTCGGCGGCTGGATCGGCGGGGCCTTCGTGGCGCTCGTGGCGCCCTTCGTGTTCTCGGGCCTCTGGGAGCACCCGATCGCGTTCCTCGGCCTCGCGATCACCATGGCCGCGGGCAAGATCGACGCGCTCCGCGCGTGGGTGCAGGGGCCCGGCAAGGTGCCGCTCCTCCTCACGGTGGTGCTGCTCGGCGCGATCGGCTGGAAGCTCGCAGAGGGCCTGGGCGCCGACACGCACGGCGAGCACGTGATCGCGACGGGCCGCAGCCCGTATGGCGTCTATCACGTGGTGGAGCGGCCGAGCCCGCTCGGCCTCGTGCGCGACCTCGTCAGCGGCGAGACACGCCATGGTCGGCAGGTGATCGAGGGCTCGCTGCGGAACGAGCCACTCAGCTACTACCACCGCGAGGGGCCGCTCGGCGACGCGATGGCGGTGCTCGCGGCGCGCCCCGCGCCGAGCGGTGTGCGGCGCGCGCGGACGATCGGCGCGATCGGCCTCGGGGTGGGCGCGGTGGCGGCCTACCTCGAGCCCGGCGAGTCGCTCGACATGTACGAGATCGACGCGCTCGACGTGGCGCTCGCGCGCGAGCACTTCCACTTCCTCGGCGACGCGCGCGGCACGGTGCGCATGCACGTGGGCGACGCACGCCTGACCCTCGAGCGCGAGGCGCGCGAGGGCCTCCGCGGGCGCTTCGATCTCCTGCTCGTCGACGCGTTCGCGGGCGACGCGATCCCGACACACCTCCTCACGCTCGAAGCGGTGCGCGGCTACGGCGAGCAGCTCACCGACGGCGGCATCCTGCTCTTCCACGTGTCGAACCGTTTCTACGAGCTGCGCCCGGTGCTCTCGCGCGTGGCGGCGGAGCTCGGCTGGAGCCTGGCGTGGAAGCAGCGCGTCGCGGCCGAGGTGGCGCGCGAGGGCGGCATCGCCGTGGAGGATCCGTCGGTGTACGTGGCGCTCTGGCCTGCGAGCGGCGAGGACCGCTGGTGGCGCGAGCTTGAGGCGCGCGGCTGGGAGCGCTTCGACGCGCACACCTTCCGTGATCCCGGCCTCTTCACCGACGACTACGCCCCTTCGCTCCGCGCCCTCCGCGTGCTCTCGCGCTGAGCCACCCGAGCGAGCCCAGCATTTTCCCCAAAGCGCCGCGCAGGGCCCGACTACCCTCGCCTCCATGGAGCAACGAGACGCGCTGGCGCTGGCGGACACGGCGCACGGGCAGAGCGGCCAGAGCCCCACCGACGACGACTCCCGGACCACGGGCACGGTCGACATCGACTGGTCGAGCGCGCGCTACGAGCGCCTCGAGCTCCTCGGGCGCGGGGCATGGGCGAGGTCGAGCTCACCCGCGACAAGCGCATCGGGCGAGACGTCGCGCGCAAGCGCATGCACCCCGATCTGGCCTCGGCCGCCGGCACCGTGGCCGTGCTGCGCTTCCTCCGCGAGGCCACCGTGCAGGGCCGCCTCGAGCATCCGTCGATCGTGCCCGTCTACGATCTCGAGCGCACGAGCGAGGGCACCTTCTTCACGATGAAGCGCATCCGCGGCGACACGCTCGCCGACGTGCTCGCGCGCGGCCTCGTGCGCGACGAAGTGCGCCCTTCGGCGTCGACGACGCCGCCCGACAAGGGTCCGCGCAAGTGGTCGCTCCGCGCGGTGCTCGGCGCCTTCGTGCAGGTCGCGCGCGCCGTGCACTTCGCACACACGCGCGGCGTGGTGCACCGCGATCTCAAGCCCGCGAACGTGATGCTCGGTGAGTTCGGCGAGGTCTACGTGCTCGACTGGGGCCTCGCGAAGAACCTCGCGGACGCGCCCGCCACCACCGCAGCGGCCGATCGCCTCACGCACCCGCCGCTCGATCCGTATGCGGCGTCGTCGGCAGGCGCCGCGAGCCCGTCGAGGGAGCGTGAGGCCGCGGCCGCGACCGAGGCGGGCTCCTTCCTCGGCACGCTGGGCTACGCCGCGCCCGAGCAGATCGTCGATGCCGCGGGCGTCGACGCGCGGGCCGACGTGTACGCCCTCGGCGCGATCCTCTTCGAGATCCTCGCGGCGGAGCCCGCGCACCCTCGCATCCACGCGGCGCAGCTCCTGGCCTCGACGCTGGCGCCCGTGGAGGTGAGCGCGCGCCTCGGCGATCGCGCACCGCCCGAGCTCGTCGAGCTCGTCGGTCACGCGCTCGCGGTGGATCGCGGCGAGCGCCCCGCCGACGCGGGCGCCGTGGCCGAAGCCGTCCAGCGCTACCTCGACGGCGATCGCGATCTGGCGCTCCGGCGCGCGATGGCCAAGGACCATCGCAAGCGCGCGAGCGCCCTCGCCGAGAGCGCGACGCGATCGGGCTTTACCGAGGGCGATCCGCTCGGCGCGCGCCGTCGTGCGCTCGCGGAGCTCGGGCGCGCGCTCGCCCTCGACGCAGGCGATCCCGAGTCCATGCGCCTGCTCGTGTCCCTGCTCGAGAGCCCGCCCGCGCACGTACCCGATGAGGTGAAGACGGCGCTCGGCTCACGTGCCTCGGATCGGCGCGCCGCGCTCGCCTCTCGCGGCGCCGTGAGCTGGCTCGCGGCGCTCGCGATGGTGCCCGCGATGGGGCTCATGGGCGTGCGCTCGTGGCCGGCGGTGCTCGCGCTCGCGGCCGTGGCCGCGCTGGGCGCCCTCCACGCGATGCGCGCGGCACGACAGGAAGCGCAGGAGATCCCTCCCTCGGCGATGCTGAGCGGCACCGTCTTCGTCGCCGCCTTCTCGGCGATCTTCGGCCCGCTGTGGCTCGGCACCATGGCCGCGCTCGCGTGCCTCGTGCCGTGGCTCACCGTGGGCGCGGCCTCGCAGCGGGGGCGCGCGATCGGCTTCGCCGCGGCGGGTGTGCTCGCGCCGCTCGGGCTCTCGGCGGTGGGTGTCCTCCCCTCGCAGTACGCGATCCGGGAGGGCAGCCTGGTCGTGACGCCGCTCCTGCTCGACTTCGCGCCGACGGCCACGTTCGTCTTCCTCGGCCTCACGTGCCTGCTCGTGTTCCTCATCGTCGCGCAATTCGCGACGAGCTTCCGCGACGAGGTCGATCGCAGCGAGACCAGCCTGCGCCTCCTCGCCTGGCAGCTCCGCCAGCTCGCGCCGAGCGCCGGCGAGGCGCCGTGAGCGTCGCCTGGATTCTCGATCCCTCCCGAGACGCCTGATACGCTGCCCGCTCTCGTCGATGCTCGGACGTCCTCGCATGCATCGCTTCCTCGAAGTCCCTCGCACGTCGGCCGAAGGTCCCCGGTGAGCCGCACGCGCGACACGCTCGATGGCGCGCCGGCTCCCGGCGTGGAGTGGCACCTCGGCCACCCCGACGGCAGCCACCCGCTGCCTCCCGGCCGCCCTCTGCGCGTGGGCCGCTCGCTCGACTGCGAGGTGGTGCTCGATCACCCGTCGATCTCGCGACACCACGCCACGATCACGTTCGTGGGAGACCGACCGCGCATCGAGGACGCTGGGAGCCGGCACGGCACGCTCGTGAACGGCCAGCGCATCGAGGGCGCCGCGCCGCTCAAGCACGGCGATCGCATCGCGCTCGGCGGCCTCACGCTCACCGTGCAGGATCTCCGCCGACAGGAGCGGGCGCAGCGCGACACGCTCCAGATCCCCGCCCTCAACGCGGCGCAAGCAGCGAGGACGTTGCGAAACCTCCCCGCCACCGGCGAGCACGACGCCGTGACGGCGATGGTCACCGAGATCCAGCTGATGGTGGACGCCGGCGAGGGCGCGCGCGCGGCCTCGCTCGTGCACGGCCTGCTCAAGAACTGGAACGCGCAGCCCGCCACCACGGCGATCGACGAGGGCACGCTGCGCCGCGGCTCGACCGCCATCCTCCGCGCGGTCACCGCCGACAACGCCGCGTGGGTGGACGCGGTGGTGAAGCTCCACCAGAGCCGCGGCGTGCTCATGCACGCGAGCACGCTCGATCAGCTCGAGGCCGCGACCAGGCGCGCGCCGCGCGTGGACTGGACGCTCCTCGATGGCTACGCGAGGTGGCTCCGCAGCTCCGGGGTCGCGAGCGCGCGGGGCGAGTACGGACAGTTCTGCGTCGAGCGTCTCGCGCAGATCCTCCGCGGCCGTCCCGCCCTCTGATCGCCTCGCGCGACTCGGATCGCCTCGCGCGGAGCGCACCTCCGATCGCTCGCCCAAAGCAGCTCCGATCGCCTCGCCCAGAAGCAGCACCGATCTCCTCGCACTGCGCGCCCCATCGCGAGCCTGGGGCCAGGCACGCTACGCTCGCGGCATGAACGTGCGTGCGATCGCCTGGTCCTCGGCCCTGCTCGCGCTCGCTGGCTGCGAGACCACCACGCTGCACGGCTCCGACGCACGCTCGCTCGACGCCGAGACCGAGGACGCGGCCGCCCCGCGCGATGCAGGCCCCACGATCGACGCGCTCGCCGACGACGCAGCCGCGCTCGACGACGCGTTCTCCGTGAGCGACGACGCCGGCGCTGGCACCGACGACGCGAGCATCACGAGCACCGTGTTCCCGCATGCGCTGGGGTGCACCGCGCGCACGGTCGCGATGATCACGATGACGAACACCGGCACGACCACGTGGACGAGCGCGGGCGGCTACGGCATCGAGGCGGTCTCTGCGACGCCGCTCCACGTGGCCCCGCTGCGCACGACGCTCGCCGACGGCGAGAGCGTGGCGCCGGGCGCGTCGCACGACTTCCTCGTCACGCTCGAGGCCACGGGCACCGCCTCGCACCACGCCACCTCGTGGTCGATGGCGCGCGAGGGCCTGGGCCGCTTCGGTCCACGCATCGACGCCGACATCGACGTGTCCTGCGACACGACGCGCGTGGAGGACTTCGATCTCGCGTCGGTCACGATCGTCTCGAGCCCCGAGGTGCGCGACTTCGCGATCACCTCGCACCTCACCTCGCTCTCGTTCTCCCCTGGCACGATCAGCGTCGATCACAGCCTGCGTGGCACCTGGCCGCCGGTCGTGATCGCCGACGACGGCACCACGCAGGAGGCGACGATCTGGGTGTTCTTCCACATCGGCGGTCAGTGGTACGCGACGGGCGGCGAGCGCCTGCGACCCGATCAGACGACGAAGGCGCTCGAGAATCCGTCCACGATCGGCCGCGACTGGCTCTACGATCCGGGCCGCTGGGGCGTGATGACGGGCTACGTGCCGAGCCCCGGTGACCTCGTGGGCTTCATGGTCGTGGCGGGCTCGACGCGCTCGGACGATCACGTAATCGTCCGCGAGCGCACGAACGTGGTGCTGGTGCCCTTCCCGAGCGACGGCGTGACCACGAGCTTCCCGCCCTTCGCCTGGGAAGAGCCGATGCCCTGATCGACGACCTCCGTACGATCTCGCCGCGAGGCGGAGATCCGGAAGTGGGGGCTGCGAGAGAGCTCGCTCCGATCAGGGCTTGGTGTCGAGGCCGATCGGGCACGACACGCCCGTCCCGCCGAGGCCGCAGTAGCCGTTGGGGTTCTTCGCCAGGTACTGCTGGTGGTAGCCCTCGGCGTAATAGAACGGGCCCGCGTCGAGGATCTCGGTGGTGATCGCGCCGTGCCCCGCCTGCGTGAGCACGCGCTGGTAGGCCTCGAGGCTCGCGAGCGCGGCCGCGCGCTGCGCCTCGTCGTGCACGTAGATGCCGCTCCGATACTGCGTGCCCACGTCGTTGCCCTGCCGCATGCCCTGCGTGGGATCGTGGCTCTCCCAGAAGGTGCGGAGGATCGCGTCGATCGAGATCGCCCTCGGATCGTAGATCACCCGCACGACCTCGTTGTGCCCCGTGCGCCCCGTGCAGACCTCTTCGTACGTGGGGTTGGGCGTGAAGCCCGCCGCGTAGCCCACCGCCGTCGCGTGCACGCCCGGCAGCTGCCACATCTTGCGCTCGGCGCCCCAGAAGCAGCCCATGCCCACGTCGAGGATCGCCATGCCCTCCGGCAGCGGCGGCACGATGCGGTGACCGGAGACGAAGTGCGTCTCGGGCACGGGCATCGGCGTGTCACGACCGGGCAGCGCCTCGTCGCGCGAGGGCATCACGGTCTTCTTGCGAGCGAGGAAGGTCCACATGCGTCGAAGCATCGGGCGCAGCCCCCCGCACCGCAACTGCCCGCACCGCAACTGCCCGCACCGCAACTGCCCGCACCGCAACTGCCCGCACCGCGAGTGCCGGCGGGCTGCCGCCGCGCGAACGGCCGTGAACGCGGGCTTTGACGCACGCCGGCCCCTCCGGCGACGCTGTCGCGCGATGGCCTACCGACGTCTCCTCCTCTCGAGCCTCCTCACCGTCGCGGTCGGCGCGTGCCTGACGGGCTGTGATCCAGGCGGGTCGGGGATGCGGCGCGACGCAGGTCGCGGCACGAGCGGAGAGCAGCCGTTTCAGTGTCTCGACACGCTCGACAACGACGGCGATGGCCTGACCGACTGCCTGGATCCCGACTGCGTGGCGAGCGTCCCCGCGTGCGAGGGCACCGACGCCGGACCGCTGCCCGACGCCGGGCCTCTTCCCGACGTCGGCCTCATGGCGTGCGAGGGCAGGCGGCGCACGACGGAGAACCAGATCCAGCCCGTCGACATCGTCTGGGTGATCGACAACTCGGGCTCGATGGACGGCGAGCGCGACATCATCCAGTCGAACCTCGAGAGCTTCGCCCGCACCATCGGCGCGGCGGGCATCGACTGGCACGTGGTGCTCGTGACCAACACCGGCTTCGTCACGGTGCCCGCGAGCCTCGCGGCCGACGAGCGCTTCCGCTACGTGGGCGACGACGTGCAGTCGAACGAGCCCTTGCAGGCCGCGATCTCGAACTTCTCCCGCTACTCGGACTTCCTGCGACGCGAGGCGGTCTTGCACTTCGTCTTCGTGACCGACGACGAGAGCGATCTCTCGTCCGCCGACTTCCGGACGATGATGGCGAGCCTCACGCGCGAGCCGTTCCGCGCGCACGTGATCGCCTCGCCGCCAGGCTCCATGCACTGCACGGGCTTCTGCCTCGAGGGCTGCACCGGCCCCAACGGCGACGCGGCGGCCAACGGCGACGAGTACTGGGATCTCGCGCTCTACTCGAGCGGCAGCTCGTACTCGATCTGCACCGCCGACTGGAGCGCGCTCTTCACCGATCTCACGCGCGCGATCGCCGTGGTGCGGCCGCTGCCTTGTCGCTACGACATCCCCGCTCCGCCCGACGGCATGAGCTTCGACTCCGGCCTCGTGAACGTCGACGTGACGAGAGGCGACGGCACGCGCCGACGCCTGCCCTACGTCGGCACGCCGGACGGCTCCGTGTTCTGCCCTCCCGACGGACAAGGCTGGTACTACGACGACCCGGCCGCACCGCACACGATCATCCTCTGCGGCGACGTCTGCGACGCCGTGAGGATGGACGACATGGCCCAGATCGACATCGCGTTCGGCTGCGCGAGCGTGCTGATCTAGATCTCGGTCGACAGCGCGGCGCGGATGCGCCGGATGGCGTCGGCAGCGCCGTAGCGCGGTCCGTCCTCGCGATCCGAGGTCAGCGCCTCGAGCGCGGGCAGCGTGTCCTTCGCCGCCGCGCCCATGCGCCCGAGCGCGTAGGTCGCCCAGTAACGAACGAAGGGCGCTGCATCCCCCAGACAAGCCGCGACGGTCGGGAGCACGCGGGCCGCGTCCTCACCGCGATCACCGAGCGACTCGAGCGCAGCGATGCGCACCGCGAGCTCGCGGTCGGCTGCCGCGGCGTGCGCGAGGGCCTCCACCACGTCGGTGTCGTTCCACGAGCCCAGCTGCTGAACGGCGACCTTTCGCAGCTCGGGGTCCGACGCGCGCAGCGAGGTCAGCCACGCCTCGCGCTCCGCATCCTCGTCGCTGGCAGGCTCGAGGCGCACGTCCACCGCGGCCCCCTCGACCGTGAGCCGCGCGAGCAGGCGATCGTCTTCACCGAGGGCCACGAGCGTACCGCTCACCTCGAGGCCGAGCGGCAGCAGGATGGTCGCGCGCACCCGCCCGAGCTGAGAGACCGAGAAACAATCCAACACGACGGTCTGATGGGGGAGCCGGCCGGCGGGGGAGCGAAGCTCCCCCTTGAGGCGCGAGCGCTGGAGGAGCGAAGCGACGACGAGCGATGGGGGCGCGGGGGTCGGGCCCCCGCCTCGAGCGCCGGAGGCGCGGGAAATACTGAGCGAGCGCCGCCTCCCAGTCGCTCGCGTGCTCGAGCATCACCCCACCCGGCGTCGAGACCACCCAACCGGCGCGTGGCTCGCCCACGCGAAGCAGCGCCTCGTGGAGCGCCTCCTCCGTCTCGGGCGACGGCGTCGGGTGCAGCGTCAGGGTGCCCTCGAGGCGAGTCTCGCTCATGGGCAGGCCCTACGACGCACCGTCCGGCCCCTCAAGGTGCGCGGACGTAGTCCGATCGCACGACTGGCGAGGCGGAGGACATGCGGATCTGTGCAGGCCGCGCCCCTGCCAGCCGACCGCTCATCTCTTCAGACGCGCCTGCCACTCGGTGGCCTTGGCCAGGTCCTTCTTCGTGCCGATCCCCATCTCGTGGAAGTGGACCATGTTCAACCGAGCACCCTCGGAGCCGGCCTCCGCCGCGCGCTCCATCCACGTGAACGCGAGCTTCGCATCGCGCTTCACGCCGGCGCCGTCCTGGTAGCAGACGGCGAGCTCCATCATCGCCTCCGCCGACCCGAGCTCTGCCGCCTTCGAGACGAGCTCGAAGAACCGCGCCCTGGCCCTGGGCCCACCCTCGTCGAGGATCTCCTGCGCGCGCTCGAGGATGGCATCCGCGGACTCCGGTGTGGACATGCTCATCACCCCTGTCGATGCGCCAATGTCTCACGAACGGCTCATCGCGAGCGTCGAGACACGGAGGATTCGCATCCGATCCGTCCGGAAGCGGTTTCCTCCAACAGTTGGAGCGTTTCCTCCAACAGTTGGAGCGTTTCCTCCAACAGTTGGAGCGTTTCCTCCAACAGTTGGAGCGTCCTCCACCTGTCACGCGGCTCGATCCATCGGCGATGCTGCCGCTCGAGGTCGCAGCGCCTCCACCCCAGCCCGCCGCCACCACGCTCCTCGGAAAGCTGTTCTCGTTCCTCGCGAAGTGAGGCCGACGCTCGAAGAGCAGGCGAGCCCTCAGCCGCAGGTCGTCACGCCGCCGCCCACCTCGGTGCAGCTCGGGCAGGGCTCGGGGATCGCCATGCCCACGTCGGGGTGACAGACCGTGTGGTAGGCGCCGCCGAGCACGCAGCGCGACGTGAACGGGAAGCGCGGGTTGCACGGCTCGGTCGCGGCGCAGCGCCCCGTGCTCGGATCACACGGATAGTCGAGCCCGAACACGTTGCAGCGCTCGGTGTTCACGACGTCGACCGCACACGACCGTGAGCTCATGCCGTCGTCGCCGCACACCGTCGGGTAGCTCGCCGGATCGCAGTGCTCGGTGCCGACGATCTCGCAGCGCACGCCTCCGGCGCCCGCGTAGCAGACCCGGTCGCGGTACTCCTCGCGGAAGCCGCCGTGCCCATCGGAGACGAAGACGAGCGTGGGATCGCACGTCTCGGTCCACTCGTAGCCGTACTGCTCCACGTGGATGCGCGAGCTCGACTCGCAGCGCAGGTACGAGGGCAGCTCCGAGGGTCCGTGCGTGCTCGTCGTCGCGTCGGTGGGAATGCAGTACACGCCCCCCGCAGCGCGCGTCGTGGCGTTGTCGAGGCAGCGCTGTCCTGGATCACACGCCAGCGTGGCCACGCGCCCGAGTGTTCCGCAGTAGAGCACGCCGCCGAGGTCGCTCGTGCACTCCACGCGGTAGGTGCTCGCCTCGCACGGAGGAGCCGTCGGGATGTCGCACCGCGGGCCTGCCGCTCCATCGCTCACGCACACCGCGTCGGGCCCGTGGAGCACGGGGCACGAGGCCCGGTTCTCGAGGTAGGGCGGTCCCCACGTGGGGTAGTGGATGTTCGGGTTGCAGAAGACGAGCGTGTCGCCCTCGCAGCGCGAGACCGGATCGCTCTCCGTGCATGCGCCCGCCCCGTCCTCGAAGCAGGTCGCGCCCCACACGTCGCGCATGGGATCGAAGAAGGTGTTGCTCGACACTCGCGCGCATTCACGCCGTGTCGATCAGGCCCCGTCTCGATCAGACCCTGCGCCGACGCGAGGGCGGCTGCGGCCCGCGCGTCGTTCTCATCGAGCTCACTCCGAGACGAGCGCGTCGAACACCACGCCGGCCGCGAGGCCCACCACCACGTCGTACGCGAGGAGGATCTTGAGCCACGCGATCACCTCGGCGTCGTTGTGGCCGAGGAGCTCGCGCGTGGCGACGACCGCGCCGAGGAGCACCGGCGTGATGAGCGGAAAGAGCACGACCGAGAGCATGAGATCGCGCGCGCTCGTCTTGACGGTCATCGCGCCGAAGAGCGTGCCGGAGAGCACGATGCCGAGCGTGGCGAGGCCGAGGATCGCCACGAGGCGACCGAGCACGTCGGCGAAGTCCACGTGGTAGAGGATCGCCACGAGGGGCACGAGCAAGAGCTCGACGAAGACCAGGAAGGCGAGCGTCGAGATGGCCTTGCCGACGTAGATCGCGAGGCGCGGGATTGGCGCCACGAGGAGCGCACGCATCGCGTCTTGCTCGCGCTCGCGCGCCCAGCTGCGCGAGATCGCGAGCACCGCGGAGAAGGCCACCGTCACGTAGAGCACGCCCGGCGCGACGTTGCGCGACAGCGTGTCGTCCACGAAGAACGAGAGCGACGTGAGCGCCGCGATGAGGAGCGCGAAGAAGCCCGTCGAGACGGTGATCTCGCGGGTGCGGAGCTCGATCGTGAGATCCTTCTTCGCGATCGCGAGCGACGAGGACAGGAGGCTCACGATCCCTCCTCCACGCGCCCACGATCGAGGCGCAGGCGACGGGTGGCGATGGCGTCGGCGAAGCCCACGTCGTGCGTGACCACGATCACGATCGCGCCCCGCGCGCGCTCCTCGGCCACGGCATCCACGAGGCGCGCGGTGCTCGCCTTGTCGAGGCCCGTCGAGGGCTCGTCGAGGAGCACGAGCTCGGGCCGGTGGAGGAGCGTCCGCGCGATCGCGAGGCGCTGGAGCTGGCCGCGCGAGTAGGTGCGGGCGGCGCGCTCGGCGAAGGAGCCGAGCTCGAAGCGCTGACGGAGCGACGCGACGCGCTCCGTCGCCTCGACGGCCCCGAGGCCATAGAGCTCGGCGGTGAGCGCGAGGCTCTCGAGGGCGCTCAGATCCGGATAGACGAGCGCCGCGTGCGCGAGGACGCCCACCGTGCCGCGCAGGAGGGTGCCGTTCGTGCGCGCGTCGTGCTCACCGAACGTCAGCGTGCCGCGCGAGGGGCGCACGAGCAGCGAGAGCAGGCCGAGCAGCGTGCTCTTGCCCGACCCGTTCGGCCCCTCGACGACGGTGACCTCGCCCGCGCGGAAGTCGACGTCGACCCCCGCGAGCGCGCGCGTGGGCCCGTAGGTCTTGACGAGACCGCGCCCCGAGACGCGCGTGTAGCGCGGGCGGGCGGGATCGGTGGAGGCGGACACGGCCGCGTAGTTATCACGACCGACGAGCGTGGCGACCACGACGCGGCGTCGTGGCTGGCGCGCGACACACGAGGCCACGGAAACGCCTGTTTCGTGGGCGATTGAGCGCGGAACGGGCCCTGCTCCGCGAGCCGACCATGCGTGCCGCGCTTCGCCTCTCGGTCCTCCTCACCTTCTGGGCGCTCCTCGTGATCGCGCCGATGCGCAACGCCCGAGCTCAGGAGGAGCTCGACGAGGTCCCCGACGAGACGGGTGAAGGCGAGGGGCCCGTCGTGCGCGCCGAGCTCCCGCCGGGCATCCATCCGCTCATCGAGGGCAGCGGCCGCACGCCGCTCGTGGTGGTGCGCGCGAGCACCGAGCCGAGCTGGTCGCGCGGTGCCCTGCGCCTGCGCCGACGCGGCTGGTCGACGGTGGTCGATCGCAGCGTGGATCGGCGCGCGCTCCCGGCCGACGTGCGCGCGGACCTCGCGCAGGTCTGGACGCTCTCGACCTCCGAGCGCGTGGTGTGCTCCGCGCGCCTCGGCACGCCGCGCGTGATGCGCCGCGTGAGCGCGACGTTCGAGGTGGAGCGCTGGGAAGGCGAGACCGGCGAGCCGCGCCTGTCGGATGCCGCGGTGGCGCGCGAGGCCTGGGATCTCGCCGACGGAACGGAGCTGCTCGTGGCGCCGGTGATCAAGCTGCACGGCCGCTGCGACGACGCGGCGTGGGCCACGCGCGAGGTGCCGGTGTTCGGCGCGGCCGACGTGGGCAACGAGACGCGCGCGCTCGAGGCGTTCCGCGCGCTACCCGACTATCAGGACATGGCGAGCGAGTGGCGCGAGGCGCGCGAGTACGACAGCGATCCGGCCGCGGTGCACTGGGACGAGCGCGCAGGCGCGGGCGCACGACGCGTCGTGAGCTTCGATGCGGGCGCGCGCCGCTTCACGCTGATCGTGGCCGAGGCGCACGAGGGCTGCGGCAGCTTCGTGGGCAACGTGTGGGCGCTCTTCGAGCACGAGGGCCCGCGCGACGCGCCCGCGGGCGAGTCGATCACTCTGCGCGCGAGCGGCCGTGACTACGACTTCGTGCCGAGCGCGCTCGTGGACCTCGACGCCGATGGATCGCCCGAGATCCTCGGCTTCCAGCGCATGCACGTGCCCACGACGGGCGTGAGGGTGGACGTGAGCGAGCTCTTCCTCGGCTGCCGCTGCTGAGAGAGGGAGAAAGAATCTCCGACTTCGAATCGGGCCGCGGGGGAGGGGGTCCGATGCTCAGACATACTCGGCCTTCGGCCTGCGTAACTCGCCCTGGACCCCCCGCCCCCGCGTCCCTTCGGCTCTCGAGTCGATTGTTTCTCGGTCCCTGAGTTTGCTGGCTCGATCTCCTCGCCATCGGGCGTGCCTGTGCCAAAGCAACGGGCCGTGCGCGTCTCGGTCTACGTCCACTTCCCGTACTGCCTGCGCAAGTGCCCCTACTGCGACTTCAACTCGTACGGCACGGCGCGCGAGGACGTGCCCCACGTGGCGTACGCGGATGCGGTGCTGCGCGAGCTGGCGTGGCGGCTGCCGACCGTCGCCGATCGCGAGCTCGTCTCGATCTTCTTCGGCGGCGGCACGCCCTCGCTGTGGGAGCCGCGCGAGCTCGGGCGCGTGATCGCCGCGATCCGTGGGGGATTCGCGCGCGTCGCGAGCGACCTCGAGGTCACGGTCGAGTGCAACCCCACCTCGCTCGACCGTGCGCGCGCCGCCGCGCTGCGAGAGGCGGGCGTGGGCCGCGTGTCGATCGGCGTGCAGTCGCTCGACCCGGAGCGCCTCGCGTGGCTCGGACGCCTCCACGACGCGGGCGGTGCGCTGCGCGCGCTCCGCGAGGCCTCGCTCGAGCTGCCGCGTGTGAGCGGCGATCTCATGTTCGGCCTGCCGGGGCAGGCCCCCGACGCCTTCCTCGACGACGTCGCGCGCGTGCTCGAGACCGGCGTGCGTCACGTGTCGGCGTACGCGCTCACCATCGAGCCCGGCACGCAATTCGGTGAGCTCCACAAGAAGGGGCGCCTCCCGATCGCGACCGACGACGCCTACGCAGACACCTTCCTCGCGATCGAGGCGCGCATGGCACGCGCGGGCCTCGAGCACTACGAGGTGTCGAACTACGCCGTGCCCGGCGAGGAGGCGCGCCACAACCTGCACTACTGGCGCGCTGGCGCGTACGTGGGAGTGGGCGCGGGCGCGGTGGGCTGCGTGGACGATCCGATCTCGAGGCGCGCCGCGCGCTGGAGGAGCGAGCCTCTGCCGCAGCGCTACCTCGAGACGAGCGGCAGCGCGGCGGTCGAGAGCTGGGGCGAGACGCTGAGCCCCGAGGACCGCGTGCGCGAGGCGCTCATGCTCGGCCTCCGCACGCGCGAGGGCGTGTCGATCTCGGCGCTCCGCGAGGCGACGGGGCTCGATCTCCGCGAAGGACGCGAGGCCGCGATCGCACGCCGCGCCGCGCGAGGAGAGCTCGCGCTCGAGGGCGACGTCCTGCGCGTGCCGGCGCGCCACTGGCTCGCGCTCGACGCGATCGTGACCGACCTCTTCTGACGCACGCGCGCGCCGCGGCGTGGTCGCCGACGTCGCTCGATCGCGCGTGCGAT